>NZ_JBKIWN010000046.1:0-23752 GCF_058146165.1 Streptomyces sp. AM25
CGCACGTTCCGCATCCGTCGCCCAGAACCTGGCCAGGATGTCGCCGTAAATCGCGAACGCCGCATCCGGGTGCCAGATGACGATGCCGTTGCGGAAGAGCTGGAAACGCCCGCCCAGCGAGGAGTCCTCCTCGGCGCGGACCGGGTCGCCGAGCGGGCCGCCGGGCCCGCCGAGGCTGCCGTACTTCGCGCCGATCGTGCCGTAGGGCTGGAAGGCCTCGTCGCGCATGGTCCGGGCAACGCCCTCGGCCTGGTCGTAGCGCAGCGGATAGGCGGAGCGCTGGACCGCCTGGGCGAGTTGCCCTGCGGTGCCGCCCTCCATGCGGGGCTCCATCTGCTGGGCGACCTCGAAGAACTTGTTCGCCGCGTAGTCGACGTCGAGGATCTGCTCACGCGTGCCCCAGCCCTGCGAGGGGCGCTGCTGGAAGACGCCGAGCGAATCCCGGTCGCCGCAGGCCAGGTTGTTCATGCGGGACTCGACCCAGCCCGTCTCGAAGCCGGCGAGCATGACCTTGTCGGAGACGTTCCGGCGCTGGCCCACTTCGTAGACCTTGCGGGTCACCGCGATGTCCCGTTCGGCGGGGATGTCGCAGTACGCCTCGGCCGGCGCGGCGTGCGCCAGGGGACCCGGTATGCCGCCGGCGCCCTGGGCCCGGGCCGGACCGGCCAGGGCGGAAACGGCGGAGACGGCTGTGACGACGGACAGGATCGTCGTTCTCCATCTCACGCGTCGTGCAGATGATCCGCGCACGTGCTTGCTCCTCCCGTTCGGACCGCGGTGGGTGCGGTCCCGTGGACCGACGGCCCGCAAGGTAGCCGTGGGGCGCCCGGGCACGGCACCCGGAACGATCCGGGGTGACGGCGCTCCGCGGCCGGCGATAGGAAGGAGGGGTGCCGCCTCACCGCGGCGGTGCGGGGCGCGGGCACCGAGGAAGGGCGGGGCGGTCCTTCGTGCGCACGGCGGGCAGCCAGGCGGTGGGCCGTGCGGAGCCGCGCGGGAGGCGGACGCGGAACCACTGGGCGGACCACGTGCCCGCCTCGTCGACGATGGGAACCCCTTGGGGGAACTGGCAGTCGGCGGCGAGGACGTCCCCGTGCCACACCCGGGTCGGGACGACGTTGTCGACGGTGTACGGCTGCAGGGGGTCGATCGCCAGGCCGAGGCTGCAGTCCGGGACGCGGTCCGTCCGGTCCTTGCAGGCCTGCTCGGTGTTGAACACCCGGATCCGGCCGGGGGCTTCGGCGGCATGCGGTGCGGCGGGCGCACCGGCTTCGCTGTCGTGCGCGGCGTACGACCAGCTCGCCACGGCCACGCCGCAGACCGCGGCGGCCATGAGAACGGCCCGGGGAAGTCGCCACCGGCGTCCGGCTGTTGACGGGGACTTGTGGTCGGCAATGACTGCCGCCTGCCGGGCGGTGATGCGCGCCAGCAGGCTCTCGGCGGTGTGCGGGGCGCGTGCGGCGTGGGTGGGGGCCAGGCAGTCGGCGGCCAGTGCGCGCCAGAACGGCGGTACGGCGTTGTCCATGCGCAGCGGTGCCCGTCCGTCGGCGTACTCCTGGGTCGCGGCGGCGCGCGAGACCGGGGTGCCGCCGGGGAACGGCGAGGCGCCGGCCGCGAACACCTGGTGGATCATGATGCCCAGGGCCCAGATGTCGGCACTGGGCCGGACCTGCACGCCGTGTTCGCCGAGCGGGGCCTTCCAGCGTTCGGGCGGCAGGTAGTCGAACGTGCCCATCGGGGGCGCGTAGCCGTGGGTGCCGCGGGTGCCGGTCAGTTCGGTCGCGAGCCCGAAGTCGGCGAGCCTGGCCGAACCGTCCGCCATGAGCAGGACGTTGTCCGGCTTGAGGTCGCCGTGCACCCAGCCGCTGCGGTGCAGGTGCGCCAGGCCCTCGCAGACTTCGGCGATCACCCGGGCGCCTTCGGCCCCGGTCGGCCCGGCGTCGATCAGGTCCTGCAGGCTGCGCGCGGCCCGCTCCATGACCAGGACGATGGCGCCGTCCAGGAACGGGTGGTCCGGTGCGCCGAGCACGACGGAGTCCAGGATGCGGATCAGCCTCGGATGACGGGCCCGGCGGCCGAGTTCCGCCTCGCGCCGGGCGGCGTCGGCGACCTTGCGGGCCTGGCGCGGTGCGAGCCCCTCGGTGGACAGGACCTTGAGCGCGACCTCGTCCTGCGCCCCGCCGTCGGCACGTCTTCCCGCATAGACCGTTGCCCAGCCGCCGGTCCCGATCGGCGCGACGACCTCCCAGTCGCCGACGCGGTGGCCGGGCGGGAGCGGTTCTGCATCGCCGCTCCCCGAGGTGTCGGACGATGTGTTCCTCATCCGGCGGCCCGGGACGGCAGCAGCGCCAGGTGCTCCTCGCGTACGAGCCCGAACCGCAGCGCGAGGCCGACGATCGCCTCCCGCTTGCCGTTGCGGCGGGCTCCCCTGCCGGGTTCGCACCCGGCCGGAGTGCTGATGCGCATCTTCTCCTCGGCGAGGTAGTCGATGTGCGAGCTGACGGCACGGGCCGTCAGCCGGGCGCAGGCGGCGTGGCCCTTGAGCCGCTCGACGATCTGCGGGGTGGTGGGCACGGCGACCGGCGACTCGTCGCGCAGCCGCGGTTCGCAGAGCGCGACCAGCACCAGGAAGTAGGTGGCGGTCTCGTCCAGGGAGTACGCGGTGACCGTGCGGCTCCCCCACGGCCCGCCCATGGCGTCCGGGTCCAGGTAGACGTGGTCGGGCGCGAACACCTGGAAGGCGACCGTGGTGTTGCGGCGGGTGGGCAGGACGACCCGGGAGAACTCGAAGGGGATGGGGGTGCCGGCCCGGCGCGGCGGCACCCTCAGGTACTCCCCTGCCCCCTCGGGGTTCTCCACCAGATAGCTCTGGGTCGCACTGTGGTTGCTGAGCTGCCAATGGTCGTCGGTCACGCGGATCTCGCCCGCCAGCCGGGAGATCGCCTCGTCGACGAGGCGCAGTTCGACCGGCGTCGTCGCCGACCCCCGCCCGAACCGTGCCACCTCCCCCGGGCCGAGCCGCAGCGTCACCGCGTCCTCCGCGTACGCTCCCGCGCCGGCGTCGCCGCTCCCCTGCGGCAGATGGATCACTATCCCGCCCATTGCCCCCTCCTCATACCCCCGCCACAGCCGTCACACAAGGTCAAACCTTACCCAGCCCACGCAGGGATGCCGTTCCTGGTCACGCCGGGCTAAAAGGGCAAGGCGCTCCGGCCCGACGCCGCGGTGAGCATGATCTCCCTGACCCGGTCGAGGTACTTCGGCACACCCGCGGCGGCCTGCGGGGTGTCCGGCATGCTGACCACCAGGTCGGCCCGGTCGTGGAACCAGTTGAGCCACAGCGACACGCCGTTGGCGTTGTCGGGTCCGGTCAGGACGGTCGCGTCCGCACTCAGGTAGTCGCGGGAGCCCGGCGCGGTCCGCCCGTCAACGTAGGACGCCATCGGCGGGATGCTGGGGACGTCACCGCCGTCGAGGAGCAGTTCGAGCGCCCGGTGCAGCGGCACGTCGTATCCTGCGCGGGCGCGCTGGAAACCCTGCTGCGCGGCGCCGATCGCGTCGGCGAGCGCCGGCGAGGCGGGCAGCCGGAACAGCAGCGGCACGAGGTTGACGAGCCAGCCGTGCACGTGGAGCAGCCGGGGATAGGCCCTGGTCGAGACCGCGGTGAGCACGCGGTAGACGTCGTTGCCGGTGAACTCCCGCTGTGCGAGGGCCAGTGCGGCGAAGGCGCCCGCGGCGAACCCACCGCCGTGCCGGGCGCAGTAGGCGCGGAACGCTCGTGCCTCGGCGCCGTCGAGCACGGGGTATTCGAGCCGCGTGGCGGGCAGCAGGGCGTTGGCGTCGTTGCCCAGGTCCACGGGGAAGCCGGGGAATCCGCCGTCCTTCACGGCCAGGAACTCCGACCAGGCGGCGAGTTCCGGCGAGGCCGCGGTCAGCGCCGTGGAGCGTGCGTGCTCGCGGCGGTTGCCGTCCAGGTAGCCGGGCGCCGCCGGCGGCTCGAACGAGGTTCTGCCGCAGGCCGCGTGATACCGGGCGCGGATCTCGTGGAACAGCAGCGCCAGGGAGTGCCCGTCGCTGTAGGCGTGGTCGATCGCGGCGTACACGGTGGAGACGGTGTCCCGGCGGATCACTCCGGCCAGCAGGCCCAGCCGGCTCACGGCGGTCTGCTCGTCGATCCGCCGGTGCAGGTGGGCGCGCAGGTCGCCCGCACTCGTGAAGTCGCCGATGCGCGCCGGGCGCACGGTGAGGGATTCGGGCGGTATGCGGAACCCGGCCAGGTTCCCGGCATCGGGCTCGTACCAGGTGTGGAACGCCTCATGTCTGCGGACGAGGCCCTGCCACGCCTCGGTGAGCGCGTCGAGATCGGCCCGGCCGTCCAGCTCGAACGCCAGGGCCACCCAGGGCGATTGCTGCCGCCCGGCGGCGCGGTGGGCGGCGGCCAGCCCCAGGTGCGCCTGCTGGAAGTGCGACGCGGGCACGTCGTGCGCCACGGGCGCGTGGTCAGTGGCCAGTCGGAACTCGACCACGTCACCGGGTTCGGGCCGCCAGTCGAGAATCTGGGTCATACGCACGGTGGGGTCCTCTCCTTGCATTGGCGTCTACCGCGCCCGTCAGGGGCGCGGGGCAGCTGCACTGTGCGGCTCCGCCGCGCGGGCGCGACAAGCCACAACGAATCCGCACTAAGCAGACAGGGGAACGACATCGGCCCGCTGACCAACCGCAACCCCGGCGGCGACCCGCGCAACCGCCCGCACGAACCGCCCCACGCCGGCGCGCGCAACGTCCGTGTCGGGAAAGCGCGTCGAGAGGTGCACACCGCGGCCGCTCCTGGTCAGCCACACGTACACCTCGGCCGCCCCGTGGATGCGGCTGCGCAGCATCCGGTCCTCCGGCCGGGGCGGAGTGCCCGCGACACGGCGTACGTCGATGTAGGACACCACGAACCGGGGGTGGACCTCCCTGCGCAGCATCCGGCTGATGTGCGGCAGCGAACTGCCCGGCCCCGGCCTGCGACGGCGCAGTTCGGCGGCGGCGAGGACGAGGGTGTCGGCGAAGGCCGAGCCGGGCGGCGCCGGGATCCGTACCGGGTGCAGGCCGACGAACCAGCCCGGTGCCCCGCGCCAGCGGTCGGGCCGGGTGTCGGCCAGGTTGACCACGGACAGGTGCGGCTCGTCCGCGACCTCCGCCGCGGCGAGGGCGAGGCAGGCGAGCAGTCCTGCTGCGGTCGTGCCTCCGCCTGCACGTGACGCGTCGGCGAACCTGGCGGCCGTCGCTCCGTCGAGCAGCCAGCGATAAGCGCTGCACTGCGCGACCGGCGTCCCGGTCGCTCCGAGGGGCAGGGGAAAGGCGGGGGTGCTGCCGTGTGCGGTGCCGAGCAACGTCCGCCAGTGGTCCGCGTGTTCGGGCATCGGCGGCAGCCGGTCGACCAGGCTGCGTTCCTCGGCCCCGAAGTCGAGGTAGGTCGGCCCGGGCACGTCCTCGGCGCGGCCCGCCAGGGCGTCGCGGATCTGTCCCGGGATCATGGCGAGCGTGCAGCCGTCCACGATGCCGTGGTCCGCGCCTGCGAACACCGTCACCCCGTCCGCGCCCTCGACCGTCGCGAAGACGACCTGCGGCCAACCCTGCGGGCGGGCGCCGCGGTCGAAGAAGGCCTCGATCTGCCGCCGGACCGCGGCACCGTCGGCGAAGTCGCCGATGTCCTCCTCGTGCAGCGTGACCGCGTTCGCGGGGAGCGTGCGGCGTATGCAGCGTTCGCGGGCCGGTTCCAGCCTGCTGCGCAGGTGTTCGTGCCGGCGCAGCCAGTCCGCGAAGGCGGAACCCACCTGGTGCCGGGTGGCCCGGCCCACGCCGAACGACACCCCGATCCAGGCCGGGTCGACGTGCCGGGGCCCGTGCGCGGCCGCGCCGCGCACATGGTGCTCGTGGACGAGCGCGGGCACGCGCGGGTCGTCGGCCCAGGCCGCGGCCGGGGCGGCCGGTGTCCAGAACACCAACCGGCCGGCCGGAACCGCGCTGTCCCCCAATTCCGTGAAATCCAATGCACTTACCGATCCGACAAAGCGCGAAGCCGGACTCTCGCCATCACCACAATGTTCTCCTCATGAGATCCCGATGCTGCGTGATCAAGCTATACGGCCATGATGAAGTGAGAATGAAACAGGATGTGTTCGCTGGTCAGGCAGTTCGGGAGGCCGTCGGACCAAACACCTCGCTTGTTGCCCGTGAATTGCACTGCTAGCGTCTGCGCCGATTCGTCGACCGCATCGCCGGAGGGCAATTCATGAACGCACGAGCAGACACCGCCTCGTCCCGAGCAGGGGGAGGCGGAGCACCGTCCATGGAATACGCGGCGCTGCGTCGCGACCCGGAATACGCCGAGCTGAACCGCATGCTGCTCGACCTGGTCCCGGTGGGCTCCGGGCGGACCGTCCTCGACCTGGGGTGCGGGGACGGGGCCGTGAGCGGGCAACTGCTGCTGCGCGACCCGGACATGTCCCTGGTCGGCGTCGACCCGGATCCGGCCCTGCTCGACGCGGCCCGGGCCCGGCTGGGCGGGCGGGCCCGTTTCGTCGCGGGGGACGCGGCCGCCGTCTCCCGGCTGTTCCCGCCGCACACCTTCGGCACCGTCGTGCTGGCGAACTGCATCCATCTCGTCCCCGGCCTCGACGAGGCGCTCGGTGCGATCGGTCAGGTCCTCGACGGCGGCGGCCGCCTGGTGTTCAACTCGGCCTTCTACGCGGGCGCGGAGAGCGCCGCGGACCTGCCGCTGTACGCCGAGCTGGTCGGCACGGCCCGCAGCACCGCCCGGAAGCGCGGGCTCCCCCTGGCCCGCTCGGGCGGCGGCCGGGCCCCGGGGCTGCGCAGGACCGCCGCGGACTACCGTGCCGCCCTCGGCGCGGCCGGATTCACCGACCTGGTCACCACCGAGCGGGAGTTCACCCTCGGCCCGCGCTTTCTCACCGCATTGTGCTCGACCCCGATGTTCGCCACCGCCGCACTGCCCGGGATCGACAGGGCCACCGCTGCTGAACTGCTCACCGAGACGCTGGAACGGCAATACGAGCGCGCCCCGTTCACCATCACGCGGCGCTGCGTCTACTTCTCCGCCACCCGGCCCTGAAAGACCTGACGAAAGGAATTCCCCATGACCGAGGTGCTGAACGTGGTGACCCGGGCCATCATCGAGATCCGGCCGGAACTGAGTACTGAGCGGACGGAGATAACCCGGGACTCGGCCCTTTTCTACACCGATGATCCCGGCCGCCCCGTGCTGGGGCTCGACTCCATGGAGGCGCTGGAACTGATCTCCGTGCTGGAGCAGGAATTCGGGGTCGAGCTGGCGGACACGGACATCCGCATCGCCGACCTGCGCACGGTCGGCGACGTGGTCGACGCGATGGCGGGGACCCCGCGATGACCGGAGCCGCGCGTCACCGCGTGCTGGTGACCGGCATCGGCGTCGAGTCGTGTGCGGGCTCCACACCGGACGCGTTGTGGGACGCCCTGGCCGCAGGACGCCCCGCGCTCTCGGCGCTGGAACTCGAAGAACCGCTGCCGTGCCAGGTCGGCGGCGTCGTCAGGGAGTTCGACCCGCGGGACTATCTGTCCGCCCCGCAGGTCCGCCGTACCTCGCGCTTTCAGCAACTGCTGTTCGCCGCGGCGGTGAAGGCCCGGGCCGACTCGCGGCTGCACAGTGCGCCGGGGGCGCTGTACGTCGGCACCGGGGGCGGCGGGCTCGACGAGACCGCGCAGCTGGTGACGGTCCTGCGCCGGAGCGGGTGGTCGCAGATGAACCGGCTCGGCCTGCTCCGCCTGCTGCCCAACCAGGCCGCCGGGCTGGTCGCCCAAGAACTGGGCATCACCGGGCCGGTGCTCACCCTCTCGACCGCCTGTGCAGCCTCGACGGACGCCATCGCGGCCGGAATGCGCGCGGTGCGCGACGGCACCGCCGACGTGGCCCTCGTCGGCGGAGTGGAGAGCTGGCTGGACGTGCCGGCCCTGGCGTCGTTCTCCCTGCTGGACGCGCTCTCCCGGCGCCCCGCGGCGGAGGCCGCCCGCGCGTCCCGGCCGTTCGACCGCGACCGGGACGGCATGGTGCCGGCCGAGGGCGCCGCCATGCTCGTGCTGGAGTCCGAGCGGTCCGCGCTGCGCCGCGACGCGACCGTGTACGGCGAGGTGCTCGGCGCCGCGTCCACCTGCGACGCCCACCATCCCCTGGCGCCCCGGGCGGACGGTGCGGTGGCGGCCAGGGCCATCGAACTGGCCTGTGCCGACGCCGGACTCGACACCGGTGCCGTGGATCTGGTCAGCGCGCACGGGACGTCGACGCCGCTCAACGACCGGGCGGAGACCGCGGCCATCAAGCGCGCCTTCGGCCCGCATGCGCAGAACGTGGCGATCACGGCGCCCAAATCGGTCATCGGCCACGCGTGCGGCGCGAGCGGGGCGTTGGAGAGCGTCGGCGTGCTGCTCGCCATGCGCGAGAAGTACGTGCCGCCCA
Source organism: Streptomyces sp. AM25 (assembly GCF_058146165.1). NCBI lineage: Bacteria > Bacillati > Actinomycetota > Actinomycetes > Kitasatosporales > Streptomycetaceae > Streptomyces > Streptomyces sp. AM25. Next base: position 8,501 of record NZ_JBKIWN010000046.1, read on the forward strand.
CCGCGAACCTGGAGCATCCCGACCCCGGCTGCGACCTGGACTACACCCCGCTGGTGGGGCGGCCCGCCCCGATCCGCGTCGCGGTCAAGCAGAACTTCGGGTTCGGCGGCCAGAACGCGGCGGTGGTGTTCGGCGCCGCGTGACGGCTGCGGAGGCGGCGCCGGGGGCTTACGCGCCGGCCATCGCCTCCTCGGCCGCTCCGGCCTCGGCGACCATGTGCAGCAGGGTGTCCACCTCGGCCGGGGTGGTGTGCGGGTTGAGCAGCGTGAGCTTGAGCCGTACCCGGCCGGGACCCTCGCCGGGGAGTTCGGTGCGGCCGACCACGGCCCGGCCCTCGTGCAGCAGGCGCCGCCGCAGTGCGCCGTTGATCCGGTCGGTCCCGTCCGGTCCGGCGGAGGCCGGCCGGTAGCGGAAGACCACGGTGGTGAGCACGGGGGCCGTGTGCAGTTCGAGCGCCGGGTGCTCCTCGACCGTCGCGGCCGCGTGCCGGGCGAGGTCGTGGCAGGCGTCGACGAGCCGGCCCAGGCCGGACCGGCCCAGTGTCCGCAGCGTCGCCAGGATCTTGAAGGCGTCGGGGCGGCGGGTGGTGCGCAGGGACAGTCCCAGCAGGCTGGGGTAGCCCGCCTCCTCGTCGTCGGCGGGGTTGAGGTAGACGGCCCGTCGTGCGAGCGGGGCGTACGTCTCGGCCCGGCGGACGAGGAACACCCCGGCCGGGGCCGGCTGCCAGCCCAGCTTGTGCCAGTCCAGGGAGACGGAGTCGGCCCGTGCGAGGCCGTCGAGCAGGGGGGCCAGGCGGTCGGAGAGCAGGGCGCCGCCGCCGTAGGCGGCGTCCACGTGCAGCCAGGCGCCGTACTCGGCGGCGAGATCGGCGATGCGCGGCAGCGGGTCGATGCCACCGGTGTCGGTGGTGCCCGCCGTCGCCACGACCGCCACCGGGATCTCGCCCTCCGCGACGGAGTGCTTGAGGTGCTGTTCCAGCGCGTCGGGGTCCATGCGCAGGTCGGTGTCGACGGGGACGGAGACCACCGCCGCCTCGCCGAGGCCGAGCACCGCGGCCGCCCGCTGCACGGAGAAGTGCGCGGCGGCAGAGGTGAAGAGACGGGGCGTCAGATGGCTGGGCACGCCTGCCAGTTCGGTGGGGCGGCCGCTCTCGCGGGTCAGTTCCCGGTCGCGGGCGAGCATCAGGCCCATCAGGTTGGACTCGGTGCCGCCGGAGGTGATCACGCCCGCGGCCCGTGCCGGGTCGTAGCCGACGAGGGCGGCGAGCTCCTGTACGAGCGCGGTTTCCAGTGCGGTTCCGGCGGGCGCCTGGTCCCAGGAGTCCTGGGAGGGGTTGAGCGCACTGACGGCCAGGTCGGCGGCGACGGCCACGGCGAGCGGCGGGCAGTGCAGGTGGGCGGCGCAGGCCGGGTCCGCGGGGTCGGCACTGCCCTGGGCGAGCAGGGTGGTGAGGTGTGCGAGGACGTCCGGGTCGTCGCCCGTACTCCCGTACGCGGCAAGGGAGTCGGCCACCTGCGCGGCCGTGCGGGCGGGTCCGCCCGCGGGCAGCGGGCCGTTGCGGCGCGCCGCTCCTTCGGCGAGGCAGTCGAGGACGGTGGCGAGCAGGGGCCGCAGGGCATCGGGGCCGCCGGCGCCCCCGGCGAGGGGCGGGACGTCCGGGACGGCATGGTTCACGGCCGGCCGCCCGTCGGGGCCGCGGCGGCCTCGGCGATGGCGTCCGCCAGGCGGTCCAGCACCGCCTCGGCCTGCTCGTCGGTGATGGTCAGGGGCGGCAGCAGACGGAGCACGGCGTCGTGCCGGCCGCCGAGTTCGACGATGAGGCCGCGGGCGAGGCAGCCCGCGCGGACGCGGGCGGCGAGCTCGGGGGCGGCCGGGTGCGCGCCACAGGCGTCCGGTGTGCCGTCGGGGTCGACGAGTTCGACGCCGATCATCAGGCCGCGCCCGCGGACGTCGCCGATCACCGGGAGTTCGCTGCGCAGCGCCGTCAACTGGGCCGTCATCCGGGCGCCGACGGCCGCGGCGCGCTCGGCCAGGCCGGCCGCGGCGATGTGCCGCAGGGTCGCCGCCCCGGCCGCCATGGCGAGGGTGTTGCCGCGGAAGGTGCCGGTGTGCGCTCCGGGCTGCCAGCCGTCGTAGTCCTCGTGGTAGACGACCACCGCCATGGGCAGGCTGCCGCCGATGGCCTTGGAGAGCACCATGACGTCGGGCACGATCCCGCTGTGCTCGACGGCCCACATCGCGCCCGTGCGCCCGGCGCCGGTCTGGACCTCGTCGACGATGAGGGGGATGCCGCGCTCGGCGGTGATCCGCCGCATCTCGCGCAGCCATCCGTCGGGGGCGGGGACGACACCGCCCTCGCCCTGGACCACTTCGAGGATCATGGCCGCGGGCGGGAGCACGCCGCCCGACGGGTCGTCCAGCAGCCGCTCGACGTAGGCGGCCGACAGTTCGGCGCCGCGTTCGCCGCCGACGCCGAAGGGGCAGCGGTAGGCGTAGGGGTAGGGCAGCCGGGTCACTTCGCCGCCGGTGGGCAGTGGTTGCTTGACCGCGACGTTGCCGGTCGCGGCGAGCGCGCCGGCGGTCATGCCGTGGTAGGCCCCGGTGAAGGCGAGCACGCCGCGCCGGCCGGTGGCGGTCTGGGTCAGCTTCAGGGCGGCTTCGACGGCGTCCGTGCCGGCGGGGCCGCAGAAGTGCACCTTGGCGTGGTCGGCGAAGCCCTGCGGCAGGTTCTCGAAGAGGGCGCCGGTGTAGTCGTCCTTCTCGGCCGTGGCCAGGTCGAGCACGTGGAGCGGGGCTCCGCTGTCGAGGGTGCGCCGGAGGGCGTCGAGCACCACGGGGTGGTTGTGGCCGAGGGCCAGCGTCCCCGCGCCGGAGAGGCAGTCGAGGTAGCGGCGCCCGTCGGCGCCTTCGACCGTCATGCCGTCGGCGCGGACCGGCACGATGGGGAACGTACGGGCGTAGGTCCGCGCGGCGGACTCGCGACTGTGCTGGCGGTTCAGGACGGCGTCCCGGGTGTCGTGGGGGGTGCCGGTGGCGAGGGTCATCGCGGTAACTCCTGGAATTCCTTCCGGGCAGGGGTGGGTACCCGGTGAACTGAAGTGCGGGTGAATGGCGCCCCGAAGGGGCGCGGGGCCGTTACATATGCGGCTCCGCCGCGTGGGCGCGACCAGCCACGACGAGCCCGCAGTCGACGCACTCGGCTTCCCGCGGAGCGCTCAGCCGAGAGGCCGGTGCTCGCGGTCGGCGAGGTGGGGCGGGGCATCGATGCCGTCGGCCAGGGCCGGGTCGGCCTCCAGCGCGCCCCAGTGCTGACGGAGCGGCAGAACCCCTGCCCACAGGCCGAGTTCCGCGTCGGGGCCGTCGCCGTCGTCCGGCGGTCCGGTGCGGATCTTCACCGAGGCCTCCGCCAGCTCCAGGGCGAGCAGGGCGGTCGCGGCGAGCTCCTTGCGGCTGGGCCGGCGCGCGTAGTCCCACTGGCCGGGGGTGACGTGCTCGGTGAGGCGGCGCAGGCCGGCGAGCTTCTCCTCGGGGTCGGTGACGAGCCGGGGCACGCCGTAGACCATGGCGCTGCGGTAGTTGACCCCGTGCTCGAAGACCGAGCGGGCCAGCACCAGGCCGTCGACGTGGGTGACGGTCACGCACACGGGGGCCTGCGGCGAGGCGGCCAGGCTCCGGCTGGCGACCGAGCCGTGGAAGTACAGCGTCCCGGCGGTGGCCCCGTACACGGTCGGCACGACCATGGGGACGCCGTCGACCAGCACGCCGAGGTGGCAGAGGAATCCGGCCTGCAGCACGGCGTCGAGGTCGGCCCGGCTGTGGCTGCCCTGCTCCCGCAGGCGCCGGTGCCGGGTGCGTTCGGTCTCGGGAAGGACGTCGGGCGGCACGTTCGTCGCCTGCTCGGTCATATCGCGGCTTTCTCATCGGTGCGACTCGAACGAACCGTTCGAAGACGAGCGTCAGACTGCCCGCACCGGGGACGTTTTGGCAAGGGAGGTCCTGATCACCGGGGCCGGGGCCTGCGCGAACCCAACAGATGATCAAGTAACCGTGGAACGCTTGCCATTGGGCCTCGACTGCGCAAGGGTGTGCGAGCGGAACCGCGCTATGACGCTTTGATGACGAAAGTACGGGGATGACGACAGAACTGCACCCCACGACGGAGCCGCTCGATCTCCTGGGCGTGGGAGTCGGCCCGTTCAACCTCTCGCTCGCCGCGCTGGCCGACGGGGTTCCCGGCCTGCGGACCGCGTTCTTCGAGCGGAACCACGAATTCCGCTGGCACCCCGGCCTGCTGATCGAGGGCACCACGCTCCAAGTCCCCTTCCTGGCCGACCTCGTGAGCCTGGTCGCCCCCGCCAGCCCCTGGTCGTTCCTGAGCTACCTCAAGGCCACCGAGCGGCTCTTCCCGTTCTACTTCGCCGAGAAGTTCCACATCGACCGGGCCGAGTACGACGCCTACTGCCGGTGGGCCGCCGACGCGCTGCCCCACTGCCGCTTCGGCCACCAGGTCGACGCGGTCGTCTGGGACGAGGAGCGCCGGGCGTTCGCCGTCGACTACACCTGCGAGAGTGCAGGCGGCGAAGAGGTGTCGGCGGGCCGGGAGTTCACCCGGAACCTCGCCCTCGGCATCGGAACGGAGCCGTCCGTTCCCACAGTGTTCCGTCCCGTCACGGCCGACGCGACGGTCACGGCCCTCCACTCCGCGGACTACCTGACACACCGTCAGTCCCTTCTTGCGAAGCGGCACGTCACCGTCGTCGGTTCGGGGCAGTCCGGCGCCGAGGTCTTCCTCGACCTGCTGCGCGCCCGCCCGGCCGGCGCCGAGGGTCTCCAGTGGATCAGCCGCTCCCCCTCCTTCGCGCCCATGGAGTACTCCAAGCTGGGCCTGGAGCAGTTCACCCCCGACTACACCCGCTACTTCCACCGCCTGCCCGAGCAGACCCGTGACGAACTGCTGCCCTCGCAGTGGCAGTTGTACAAGGGCGTCAGCGCGGACACCCTCGCCGACATCCACGACGAGCTGTACCGGCGCACCGTCGGCGGCGGCTGGCCCGACGCCGTCCTGCGCCCGGCCACGGGCGTCGTCGGCGCCCGCAGCCTGGACGGCCGCATCGAGCTGGAGCTGGAGCACACCCAGGAGGCCGGCCGCGAGACCCTCGCCACCGACGCGGTCGTCCTCGCCACCGGCTACACCGAGCGCCCCGCCGACGCCCTCCTGCACGGCCTCGCGCCCTACCTGGTGCGCGACGCCTCCGGGCGCCCGGAGGTCGACGCCGACCAGCGGCTCGTCCTCGACGGCCCCGTCCGCGGCTCGGTCTTCGTCCAGAACGCCGAGCGGCACACCCACGGCGTCGGCGCACCGGACCTCGGGCTCGCGGCCTGGCGGTCGGCGGTCATCCTCAACGCGCTGACCGGCCGCGAGGTCCACCGCCTGCCGTCCCGCACCGCCTTCACCACCTTCGGGATCGCCCCGGCCCCCGGACCGTCCGCCACCGGCACGGTCGGCCGCGCGGCCGGATCCGCCGCCCGGGCCTGACCGGCGCCCGGAGGTGCCTCCTGGGGGCACCCCCAGCGGTAGCTGGGGGAGGCAGCCGGGCGCGCACCGCACCCCGTCCCACCCGAGAACCCGGAGCAGCCATGCTGATCAGAAAGACGGGCGACGACCAGCTCGTCGACGCCTACGGCATCCGTTTCCAGCAGATCTACCCCCACGGCGGGGAGGACCTGGCCCCCTGGGGCGTCGGCCGCGCCGTCGTCGAGCCCGGAGGGGCCACCGAACCGCACAGCCACGACGACCACGAGATGTTCGTGTTCCTCTCCGGGCGGGGCGTCCTCACCGTCGACGACGAGGAGTGCGAGGTCGGCCCCGAGGTCACCGCGCTCCTGCCGGCCGGCAGCCTGCACCACGTGCGCAATGCCGGCGAGACCGAGCGGCTGGTCTTCCTCTCGGTGTACTGGCCCGTTCCGCACGGACCGATCGACCTCTGATCCACCCGGTGCCGACCCGGGCCGCACGCCCCGGCACCTCGCTTCCGACCGGAGCCCACATGCCCTCCTTCACCCTGGTCACCGCAGCCCCTCCCACCCCCAACGGCGACCTCCACCTCGGCCATCTGTCGGGCCCGTACTCGGGCGCGGACATCAGGATCCGGGCCCACCGGCTGCTCGGCGGGGAGGGCCTGTTCCTGACCGGCTCCGACCTCCACCAGAGCTACGTGCCCACCAAGGCCCGGCGCGACGGCAGCGACCCGCTGGAGATGGCGGAGGGCTTCGCCGACGAGATCGCCCGCATCTTCGACTCGGCCGGCTTCGCACCCGACGTCTACGTCCGGCCCTGGCGCTCGGAGCTGCACACCACGCTCGTCCGTGAGTTCTTCGCCCGCCTCCACGCACAGGGAGCGCTGCAGGTCCGTACCGAGCAGGCCCTGTTCTGCGCCGACTGCGACCGCTACCTCTTCGAGGCGCACCTCACCGGCAAGTGCCCGCACTGCGGCGCCGGCAGCGACGGCAACTCGTGCGAGAACTGCGCCCTGCCCAACCGGGTCACCGACCTGGTCGCCCCCGTGTGCAACGCATGCGGCGGCCGGCCCGTCGAACGCGCCGTCGAGCGGCTGGTCTTCCCGCTCGGCGAGTACGCCGAGCGGCTGCGCGCCTTCCACGCGGCCACCGCGATGAGCCCCCAACTGGAGGCGCTGTGCGCCGACATGATCGACCGGGGCCTGCCCGACATCCCCGTCGGCCACCCCACCTACTGGGGCCTGCCGATGCCCGTCCCCGGCTTCGAGGACCACCGCATCTACGTCTGGGCCGAGATGATGCCCGGCTACTTCGCGGAGCTGGCCGAGGCCCTGCGCGCGGCGGGCCGGGACCCCGAGGAGTGGCGCACGGTCTGGAACCACCCCGAGACCGAGATCGTCCAGTACTTCGGCTTCGACAACGGCTACTTCCACGCCCTGCTGCAGCCCGCCCTGCTCATGGCCTACGACCCCGACTTCCAGCTGCCCAAGGCGCTGGTGACCAACGAGTTCTACCAGCTGGGCGCATCCAAGTTCTCCACCAGCCGGCGCCACGCCATCTGGGCCAACGACCTGCTGGCCGCGGTCCCCGCGAGCACCGCGCGGTTCGTCCTCGCCCACGACCGGCCCGAGAACGAGCGCACGTCCTTCACCTGGAGCCGCTTCCACGAGCTGGCCGACCAGGAGCTCGCCGGACGCTGGCAGTCCTGGCTCACCGGCCTGTTCGCCCGGCTGGCCACCCAGGCCGACGGCGCGATACCGGCCGGTCCTCCGCTGCCCTCCCAGGAGCGGTTCCTCCGCCTGCTGGAGGGCATCGCCGAGGAGTGCCTGACTGCCTACTCCCCCGCCGCCTTCTCCCCCCGCCGCGCCGCCCGGCTGCTGTGCGAACTCGTCACCTGCGCCCAGGACTTCGCCGCAGCCCAGAGCCGCACGCGCGACGCGGGACGGACCGCCGGCGCCCTCGCCGCGGAGGCCGCCGCCGCCCGCCTGCTCGCCCAGCTCGCCTACCCGGTCATGCCGGAGTTCGCCGAACACCTGTGGACCGCCCTCGGCGAGGCCGGCACCCCGCACTGGGACGGCGTGCGAACGCCCGCCGCCGGACAGCGCGTCGAGACCGGCGCCCGCTTCTTCGAGGCGCTGCCGGCCGATCTCGAAGAGCGGATCATGCAGTCTTGAGCAGAACCGCCCTGGTGGTCGGAGCGGGCGTCTTCGGCCTCTCCGTCGCCCGCGCACTCGCCCTGCGCTCCTGGTCGGTACGGGTCGTCGACCCCAACGCACCGGGAACGCAAGGTGCTTCGAGCGCGGAGACCCGCATCCTGCGCTGCGCGCACGGCGCGGACTCCTGGTACACGGAGCTGGCCCACCGGGCGACGGCCGCGTGGCGGGCCCTGGAGCGGGAGACCGGCCGGCGGCTCCTGCTCCCGACGGGGGTGCTCACCCTCGGCCCGCCGGGTGACGACACCTGGGAACGGGCCTCCGCCGCGCACCTCGACCGCCTGGGCGTCCCCGCCGACGTCCTGCAGGCCAAGGCCGCCGGCCGCCGCTTCCCCGGCTTCGAACTCTCCGGCGGCACGGCCCTGTTCGAGCCGGAGGCCGGAGTGCTCCTCGCCCGGCAGGCGGTGACCGCGCTCGCGGAGTCCGCCGCCGAGCACCACGCCGTGCTGCTCAGGGCCACGGCCCGCCCCGACGGCGGCACCGCCGTCGTCGAGGGCGAGCCCTGCCGCGCCGACCTCACCGTCTGGGCCGTCGGCACCGCGCTGCCCGCGCTCTTCCCCGGGCTGACCACCGTCCGCCCGGTGCGCCAGGACAGCTGGTACCTGCCGCCGAAGGGCCCGTGGACCGCGGGCGCCGGTCAGCCGGCCTGGCTGGACCGGGCCCACGGCTGTTACGGCATCCCCGCCGTGGGAGGCCACGGCGTCAAGGTCGTCCCCGACGTGGAGACGCACCCCGGCGCCCCGGCCGACCCCGTTCCCGCCGACGTCCCGGAAGTGCTCCGCGCCTACCTCCGTACCCGCATGCCCGATCTCGCCGGCTCCCCCGTCGCCCGCCGCGAGGTGTGCTCGTACGCGCTCACCGCCGACGAGCACTTCCTCCTGGACCGCCATCCGGACCGCAGCGACGTCTGGCTCGTCGGCGGCGACTCCGGGCACGGCTTCAAACACGGCCCCGCGTGGGGCGAGTTCGTCTGCGACGTCATCGAGGGCCGGCACGCGGCCCCGCGGCGCTTCGCCCTCCGCTGACGCCCACCCCGGAGAGAACCTGTGCCACCCGTCCTGTGGATCCTCACCGCCGGCGCGTTCACCGTCGGCACGGACGCCTATGTGATCGCCGGGGTCCTGCCGGACCTGGCCCGGGACCTCGGGGTCACGGTCGGTGCGGCCGGGCAGCTGGTCACCGTGTTCGCCGCCGTCTACGCCCTGTCGGCCCCGGTCGTCGCCTCGCTCACCGCCTCGCTCCCCCGCCGGAGCGCACTGGCCGCCGCGCTGGCGGTGTTCACCGCCGGGAACGCGCTGACCGCCGTCGCTCCCGGCTACGGGCTCGTCGTGCTCGGCCGGATCGTGGCGGCCGCCGGTGCGGCCGGGTTCACGCCCGCGGCCTCGGCGGCGGCCGCGGACCTGGTGCCGCCCCGCCACCGGGCGAAGGCCCTGGCCGCGGTGATCGGCGGGATCACCACCGCCACGGCACTCGGCGTACCGCTGGGCACCCTGGCGGCGGGGGCGCTCGGCTGGCGGGCCACGCTCGGCGCCGTGGCGCTGCTCGGTCTGACGGCACTCGCCGGCGTGGCCGTACGCCTGCCGGCCCTGCCACCGGGCACCCGGCACACGCTCGCCGAGCGCTTCGCCGGGCTCAGGAACCCCGCGGTCCTCGCCGTGCTCGCGGTCTCGCTCTTCACCGTCATCTCGGAACAGGTGGTCTACACCTACATCGGGGCCGCCCTGGCCCCCGCCACCGGGGCCCGGACCGGCGTGCTCGCCGCCCTCCTGCTCGTCTTCGGCCTGGGCGCGCTGGTCGGCAACGTGGTGGCGGGCTGGGCCACGGACCGGTTCGGCAGCCGGATCACGCTGCTGCTCGCGGTCGGCGGGATGACGGCCGACCTGGCGCTGCTGCCGTGGTGGTGCCGGAGCCTGCCGGCCGCGGCGGCGGCGATGTGCTGCTGGGGGCTCACCGCCTGGATGTACGTCGTCCCCCAGCAGCACCGCCTGCTGTTCCTGGCCCGCCCGGGCGGGCCCCTGGCCGTGGCCCTGCACAGTTCCGTGCTCTACCTGGGCATGGCCGTGAGCGGCGCGCTGGGCGGCGCGGTCCTGCAGTTCGGCACACCGCCCTGGCTCGCCCTGCCGGCCGTGCTGCTCGGCGCACTTGCCGTGGGGGTCGCGGCCGTCGGATACGGCAGTGAGCCGGACTCCGTGTGACCGCACCGCAGGAACGACAAAGGCAAGGAGGTGGGAATCCGCTCCTTGCCACTCTCAACATATAGCGCACTAGGGGCCTTGCGGCAAGGCCCCGGTCATGACGCAGAATCTCCGGCCGAGGCCAGAAACGTGCGGAGCGGCTGGCCCGTGTTCAACCTGTTCGATGGGGGATTTTGTGATCGACGTGATCGTGGCCGGCGGCGGACCGACCGGCCTGATGCTGGCAAGCGAATTGCGGCTGCACGGCGTGCACGTGGTCGTGCTGGAGAAGGAGACGGAGCCGACCCCGTTCGTGCGCGCGCTCGGCCTGCACGTGCGCAGCATCGAAGTGATGGACCAGCGCGGCCTGCTGGAGCGGTTCCTCGAGAACGGCCGGCAGTACCCGCTCAGCGCGGGCTTCTTCGCCGCCATTCCCAAGCCCGCGCCCGAGCTGGACACCACGCACTCCTATGTCCTGGGCATCCCGCAGCCGGTCACCGACCGCCTGCTGGCCGAGCGTGCCACCGAGCTCGGCGCCGAGATCCGGCGCGGCTGCGAGGTGGTCGGGCTGGCACAGGACGAGGAGGGAGTGACCGTCGAGCTCACCGACAGCACGCGGCTGCGCTCGCGCTACCTCGTCGGCTGCGACGGCGGCCGCAGCACAGTGCGCAAGCTGCTCGGTATCGGCTTCCCCGGGGAGCCCACCAGGGTCGAGACGCTGTTGGGCGAGATGGAGGTGGGCGTACCGCCGGAGACGGTGGCCGAGGTGGTGGCCGAAGTCCGCAAGACCCAGAAGCGGTTCGGCCTCGGGCCCTTCGGGGAGGGCGTGTACCGCGTCGTCGTTCCCGCCGACGGACTGGCGGAGGACCGCACGGTCCCGCCGGCCCTCGACGAGTTCAAGCGGCAGCTGCAGGCGGTCGCCGGCACCGACTTCGGCGTGCACTCGCCGCGCTGGCTGTCCCGGTTCGGCGACGCCACCCGGCAGGCCGAGCGCTACCGCGCCGGCCGGGTGCTGTTGGCCGGCGACGCCGCGCACATCCACCCGCCGACCGGCGGGCAGGGCCTCAACCTCGGCGTCCAGGACGCGTTCAACCTCGGCTGGAAACTGGCTGCCGAGGTCAACGGCTGGGCCCCGGAAGGGCTGTTGGACACCTATCACGCCGAACGGCACCCGGTGGCCGCCGACGTGCTGGACAACACCCGCGCGCAGATGACGCTGATGTCCACCGACCCGGGTGCCCAGGCGGTGCGCCGACTGGTGTCGGAACTGATGGACTTCGAGGAGGTGAACCGGTACCTGCTGGAGAAGATCACGGCGCTCGGGGTCCGCTACGACTTCGGCGAGGGCCCCGACCTGCTCGGCCGGCGGATCACGGACATGAAGCTGGAGCAGGGCCGCCTCTACGAACTGATGCACCGCGGCCGCGGTCTGCTGCTCGACCGGACCGGCCGGCTGTCGGTGACAGGCTGGGCGGACCGCGTCGACCACGTCGTCGACACCGCCGAGGAACTGGACGCGCCCGCGGTACTGCTGCGGCCGGACGGGCACGCGGCGTGGGCCGGTGAGGACCAGGAGGGTCTCCTCGGCTGCCTTTCGAAGTGGTTCGGGGCTGCGGCCGGCTGAGCGCGCAGCGGCGCAGGCTGTGCGATGTGCCGTGGCAACGGCAGGCGGCCCGGGGGCAGTAGGACGAGTAGCGGCCTGCACGCCCAGGTCGTCGGCGCCGGACCTGCCGTGGCCCGGCTGTCGCGGCAGTACGTCGCGCACCAGGTGGTGACCGGGTACCTGCGCCTCAACGCGGGGACACCCCCGTCAGCTCTCCGGCTCCGTCCCGGCCCCGTACAACGGCGGGCCCCGGCTCCCCTCCGGGGGAAGTGGCCGGGGCCCGCGTCTGGCTCGGGAGCCGTCAGTCGGCCTGGTCACGCCAGGTGTCGAGGATGCCCTGGACGGCGCTGGAGGCCTTGTTCTGCTGCGTGCGGTCGGCCCACAGGTGCGCGTCATGCTCGGTGAGCGTGACCGTCTCGCTGGGCCTGACGGTGGCGGTGAAGTTGAACTGGCGGGTGGCGCGTCCGGATCCGGAGCGGTAGTCGAAGTGACCGAGGTAGAGGTCGGCGGCCGTGACCGTCAGGCCAGTCTCCTCGGCGACCTCCCGTCGCAGGGCCTCGAGCAGGCTCTCACCGTCGTCGACTCCGCCGGAGGGCAGCTCCCACAGCCCGCCCAGGTAGTCGTCGGCCGGTCGGTGCAGCAGCAGGACCCTGCCGTCCTCGTCGGCGATGACGGCGCCGACGACCGTCTTGGCGATGCCGTCATGTCGGGCGGCGCGGGTCAGGTCTTCGAGCAGTGCGGTGTCGGGGGAACTCACAGCAGGTCCTTCGCATGAGAGGCGACTTTTGCGATGGCCGCGGTATAGCGGTATAGGCGTCGGCGAGGTGAACGTCCTCCTGGCCGTGCCAGACCGGCAGTTTGAAGGTGGTGGCGTGCACGTGCCCGGCTGTCGGGAAGTCGCCGATGGCGGGGCCCTGGCAGTCAGCGTAGCCGGGCAGCAGAGCCCCAGGGGGCCGGAACAGCGGATGCGTGGCCAGCGGGCAGGTGGCGCCGGGCTGGTCCGCCTCAGTGGCGCCTTCGGCGTGGAGGGCGTCGAGAAACCGCTGGAGCGGGAGCCCACCGAGCTCGGCCGACTCGTACCGCAGGGGCAACAGCACCTGATAGGGCCGATATGGCAGCAATGATCGGGGTGAGCAGGTCAGCCATGGTCGGCAGTTTGACTCATCTTGCCGTAGGCGGACGGCAGTTCGACGCCTGATGTCAGACTTTGATTGCGCAGACGAACCCCAGCGAACGCAGTCCTTCGGACCGGCACAGGCGGTCTGAGGCGCCGTCGACCTCGGTTTGCAGCAACTGGTACGAGGCTCCGTTGCTGTGCCCCCAGCGCATTGCGGATCGCCACAGGGCCCGCCCGTATCCCCGGCCTCTTCGCTGGGGAAGGACGCCGAAGTACTGCGGGAGCAGCCGGGGGGTGCCAGCGGAGTCGGTCATGATCTCCATGGGTCCGATGGCGCCCACGATGCATCCTTCCTCGGCAGCAACGAGCACGGGCCCCACTCGATCGGCCGTGATCTGGTCGTGTAGGAAAGCGAATCCCTCGTCGGCGAGTTGTTCCGCGAAGGAGCCGAAGGTGGCCCGTACAGAGGGCGGGCAGGCATCGAGGGCGGATACGGCGTGAGGTTCCGGCGGGAGCTTCTCGGGGGTGAACTCGCGGAGCTGTACACGGGTCACGGCGGCATCGAGGGGCGGCTGCTCATCGGGGCCGGCGAACCAGACGACGCGACCGGTCGCTGCGTCGTGGATAGCGCAGAGCTTGGCTGCCAGTTCGGCGGCGATGTCGCGCCCGTCGGGCCTACTACCGTAGAGGTGAACCGTCACGACTCCGGCCCCGCGGCGGGAGACGGTGGGCACGAGGGTCTCGTGCGGGCCGTGGGCGATGTCCTCGACGAGAACGGACTCGGTCTTGCTGTCGGACCATCGGCTGTCCTTGTCGTACGGCAGGAAGCGCCCCGTACCGGCGACAGAGGTGATGTCGGCGAAGAGATCGGGGCCGAGCGCGTCAGGGTGCACGGGGCCGATCGTCGGGACGTACGGAACGGTGATTTCAGGGTGCAGCCAGTCCCACCGGAATCGCATGGCGGCACCCTACTCAGCTTCACCACAGGGCTCAGACCCCGACGCGAACTCGTCAGGGCCTGAGCGTTTTCGTTCGGTCGGTGACTAGTGAGGGTTGTCGTCGCCGGCGGCGCACGAGCACTTGACAGAGTCCATGACGGTGTCGAGGTCGTCGACCATCGTCACGGTGTTGATCGTCGCCGGTGCTGTTTCCGGCGGTCGGGTCGCGTAGAGCGTTACGGGTACTGCGGTCATGCTCTTACCCCACTTCCTTCTGTCCGTGCTGGCAGTAGCTGATCAGTGGTGCCCTCGCCTCCTGGAACTGCTTGGCGAGCGGCCGGCACACCGTGCAGGAGCCGGACAGCGCGCATCCTGAGCAGCCCCCGGTGCGAAGCATCAATTGGTCGGCGATTCCGCCGAGCCGACGGAGTCCCTCGATCCCCTCCGCCACGAGGTCGATCTGATCGTCGCGACCGACCTTGCAGATGCTGACCTTGCCGTGTGGGTCAGCGTGGAAGAACGTGTGTCCGGCGTTGCAGCCGGTGAAGCGCTTCCGCTCGCGTAGGTGGGCGGCAGACTGGGCGAGCAGGGACTCGGCTCCGCCGTAGATCGTCGGGGTCATGTTGGTGTACACGTTGTGCTCAAGTCCCCAGTCCTCGGCCATGTCGACCATGCGCTGAACCTCTTCGGCACTCTCGTTCGTGACCACGATGTTCAGCCGTACGGGCAGCTTCGCCTCGATCGCAGCGTCGATGCCGCGCCGGAACGCCCGGTAGGAGCCGCGGCGCTGGGTGAGCTTGTCGTAGCTCTCTTCGGTGGCTCCGTAGACGCTCACCACGAGCCGGTACGGCGGATACTTTGCAAAGAGGTCGAGCAGCGCCGGGTGCCAGAGACGGGATGCGTTGGTCGAGATCGTCAGCATCATGCCCAGCCCGTACGCCAGGGCATACGCGTCGGCGAAGTGCTTGTCGATCGTCGGCTCGCCCCCGGTGATCTGGAGCCAGAGCACACCCGCGTCGCGCATGATGTGCAGCAGCCGCGCTTTGTCCTCCCACGGCAGGCCGGCGAACTGTTTGATCCCCAGGTAGCAGTGGCTACAGGCGTAGTTGCACCCGAGGTTGATTCCCCAGCTTGCCCGGACGTAGCCGTATGCGGAGGGCTCGCGGACGAGCAAGTACTCGCCTGTCGCCCTGTCGCCGAGGTGCAGCCCCCAGCGGTCACGGACGGCGTCGAGGAGCCACGGCGGGCCCGGCTGGTCCGCGCCTGCGACGTGTCGCAGTTCCTCGTAGCCCGCCTCGGGGAGCAGGAGGCCCGACGTGTCTCCCGGGCAGATGAGCATGTGCTGTTCAAGGAACGGACTGGCGATGAGTTCGTGCACGTCCCTTCCCCCTTCCTTGTGTATGGGCCCCGCCCCCGCCGGGATACGACCGTGGGGAAGCACGGCGGACAATGCACCGGCAGGGGCGGGAGCTGAGGGTTACGGGTGGTGGTGCGGGGCTCCGATGAGCCCGACCACGACCGCGACGCAAATGCAGATCCAGACCAGGACGGCGAGCCACTGCTTCACTTCGTCGCCTCGGTTCGCTGCACGGCAGCGATCTCCGCTCGCCACTCGATGAGCTTGTTCCGCTTTGACGGACACCATCGGTGTGGTGGTCAGGCCGCGAGGCCGGCTTCGTAGTCGGCAGGG
>NZ_JBKIWN010000047.1:0-23695 GCF_058146165.1 Streptomyces sp. AM25
CCTTCCGGGGCCAAGGCCCCTGATCTCGGATGTCCGTCAAACCGAATCAAGCCCAGCGTTCGTTCCGTTTCCGGGGTGCACTCCCTGTGGGGAACGGCCTCTCTTCCTTCGATGCACGTCCCGCACCGGCGGGGCGGTGCCGCCCGTGACCGTGCCCGGGCACCCCTTCTCTTCGGCTTCCCGTCCTTCTGGCTGCCCAAGGGGGCCGGTCATGAATGCTTGCCAGGAGCCCGGCCCGTGCCACCTCCGCGCGGTCCTGCCCGGTCCGGCGGAGCTGCGTGCACTTCCGGCCCGGCTGCTGCCGGGGCTGGCCGAGTCGATCCGTGACGTGCTGGTGGGGACCGTGTGCGCCACAGGCGGGCATCTGGGCCCCAATCTGGGCGTGGTCGAGCTGACGATCGCGCTGCACCGGGTCTTCGATTCCCCGCGCGATGCGATCGTCTTCGACATCGGTCACCAGGGGTACGTGCACAAACTGCTGACCGGCCGGCAAGAACGCTTCAGCACACTGCGGCAGGAAGGCGGTCTGTCGGGGTACCTCTCCCGCACCGAGTCGCCGCACGACCTGGTGGAGAATTCCCACGCTTCGACCGCCCTGTCCTACGCGGACGGTCTGGCCAAGGCCCGTGCCCTGGCAGGGGAGCAGGACCGGGCGGTGGTGGCGGTCATCGGGGACGGCGCGTTCACGGGCGGGATGGTATGGGAGGCCCTGGACGACATCGCCGCCGCCCCCGAACGTCCTGTGGTCGTCGTCCTGAACGACAACGGCCGCTCCTACGCCCCCACCACCGGAGCCCTCGCCGCCCGCCTCGCCGGCCTGCGCCGCGGCGACCGGACCGACGGGAGCCGGGAGAACGTGTTCGGCGTGCTCGGGCTCGACTGTATCGGCCCCGTCGACGGCCACGACATCCCCGCTCTCGAATCCGCACTCCGCGAGGCCCGGGCCCGGCGCCGGGCCGTCGTCGTCCATGCGGTCACGGTCAAGGGCAAGGGCTATGCGCCGGCCGAGACCGACGAGGCCGACTGCTTCCATGCCGTCGGGGTCATCGATCCCGCCACGGGCCGTGCCCCCGCATCTCACGCACCGGCCCCGCATGCGCCTGCCCCGCGCAGTTGGACGAGCGTCTTCGGCAGTGAACTCCTCGCCCTCGCCCGCGAGCGCGCGGATCTCGTGGCCGTCACCGCCTCCATGCTGCGCCCGGCCGGCCTGCACCTCATGGCCCGGGAGTTCCCCGACCGGGTCTTCGACGTGGGCATTGCCGAGCAGCACGCGGTGACCAGCGCGGCCGGGCTGGCCATGGGCGGATTCCACCCGGTGGTCGCGCTCTACTCGACGTTCCTGAACCGGGCGTTCGACCAGATGCTCATGGATGTGGGCCTGCACCGGCTCCCGGTCACCTTCGTCCTGGACCGGGCGGGGGTGACGGGCCCGGACGGGCCGTCGCATCACGGGATGTGGGATCTGAGTCTGCTCGCCCTGGTGCCGGGGATGCGGGTGGCGGCGCCACGGGATGCGGCACGGCTGCGTGAACTGCTCGTCCAGGCCGTCGCCTTCACCGACGGCCCGAGCGCGGTGCGCCTGCCCAAGGCCACCGTGGGAGCCGATGTGCCGGCGCTGGCGCGCATGGACGGGATGGACATCCTGCACCGCAGCGGCGGCCGTCCCCTGGATGTGCTGCTGGTGGCCGTGGGCACGACCGCCGACGCCTCCGTGAAGGCGGCGGTGGCCCTGGAAGAGGGGGAGGGAATCGGCTGCACCGTGGTGGACCCGCGCTGGGCCGTTCCGGTCGGCCCGGCCCTCGTGCATCTGGCCGCCCGCCACCGACTGGCCGTCACCGTCGAGGACAACACCCGCACCGGTGGCGTCGGCAGCCTGATCGCCCAGACCTGCACCGACGCCGGTGTCCTGACACCGGTCGTCTGCCGGGGCCTTCCCCGGGCCTTCCTCCCCCACGGCCCCCGGGACCGGATCCTGGCCGGCAACGGGCTCGACTCCGAGGGCATCACCACCAGCGTTCTGGCAGCCCGCAGCCGATTCCTGCGCGACGGCCCCGCCCCTCATACCCCGACCGGTACGGCGAGGAAGCAACGATGAAGACCGGACTCGGCCTCCCCACCATGCCCACGGCTCCGGTGCGCCGGGCGTCCCGCCAACTCCGTGTCGGCGACGTCCCCGTCGGCGGCGGCGCACCGGTGTCCGTCCAGACCATGACCACCACCGTGACCGCCGACGTCGACGCCACCTTGCAGCAGATCGCGGAGATCACGGCGGCGGGCTGCGACATCGTCCGCGTCGCCGTTCCCTCCGCCGACGACGCCGACGCCCTGCCCGCCATCGTGGCGAAATCCCCGATCCCGGTGATCGCGGACATCCATTTCCAGCCCCGCTACATCTTCGCGGCGATCGATGCCGGATGCGCGGCGGTGCGCGTCAATCCGGGGAACATCAAGCGCTTCGACGACCGTGTCGCCGACATCGCCAAGGCCGCGTCGGCGGCCGGGGTGCCGATCCGGATCGGGGTCAACGCCGGCTCTCTCGATCCCCGTCTGCTGGCCAAGCACGGTGCGGCCTCGCCCGAAGCGCTGGTGGAGTCGGCGTTGTGGGAGTGCTCGCTGTTCGAGGAACACGGCTTCAGAGAGCTGAAGATCGCGGTCAAGCACCACGACCCCATGACCATGATCAAGGCGAACCGGCTCCTGGCCGACGCCTGCGGCTACCCCCTCCACCTCGGCGTCACCGAAGCCGGACCCGCCTTCCAGGGCTCCATCAAATCCGCCGTCGCCTTCGGCATCCTGCTCGCCGAAGGCATCGGCGACACCATCCGCGTCTCCCTCTCCGCCCCGCCCGTGGAACAGGTCAAGGCAGGCATCCACATCCTGCAGTCGCTGGGCCTGCGCCCCCGCAGACTGGAGATCGTCTCCTGTCCCGGCTGCGGCCGCCTCCAAGTCGACATCCACAAGCTGGCTGCCCAGGTCGAGGCCGCCTTCGACGGTTTCCCCCACCCCCTCCGTGTGGCCGTCATGGGCTGTGTCGTGAACGGCCCCGGCGAAGCCCGCGAAGCCGACCTCGGCGTCTCCTCGGGCAACGGCAAAGGCCAGATCTTCGTCCGCGGCCGCATCGTCGCCACCGTCCCCGAATCCAAAATCGTCGACACCCTCCTCGACCACGCCCTCCGCCTGGCCGACGGACCATCCGAAGGCAGCGACACACAAGGCAGCCGGCCATGAGCACCCCACCGCCCGCCTGCCCCAGACCCCGACTCGTCCTCAAGGCCGTCCGCGCCGCCGTCGACGCGCACCTGGCCGACTACCTCGACCGGAAGGCGCGCACCGCGGCCGACCACCGCATGCCCGCCGAAGTCGTCGAGGTCCTGCGCCGGTTCGTCCTCGACGGCGGCAAACGGCTGCGCCCCCTGCTGTGCGCCTGCGGCTGGTACGCAGCCGGTGGAACGGGCGACACCGCAGCAATGGTCAAGGTGGCGGCGTCGCTGGAGATGTTCCATGCCTTCGCCCTCATCCACGACGACGTCATGGACGACTCCGCCACCCGCCGCGGACATCCCACCGTCCACCGGACGTTCACCCGCCACCTGCGCCCCCATCGCACCCGCACCGCGGCCGAACGCCTCGGCACCGGCGCCGCCATCCTCACCGGAGACCTCGCCCTGGCCTGGTCCGACGAGATCCTCCACACCGCGGGCCTGCCCGCCGGCCGACTGGCCCGGCTCCTGCCCGTCCTCGACGCGATGCGCACCGAGGTGATGTACGGCCAGTACCTCGACCTCCTCGCCACCGGCGACCTCTCCGGGGGGACCGACGTCCCGCTGAAGGTCATCCGCTACAAGACCGCCAAGTACACCTGCGAGCGCCCCCTGCACCTCGGCGCCACCCTCGCCGGCGCCGGCACCCGCACCCTCGACCGGCTCACCGCCTACGCCCTCCCCCTCGGCGAGGCGTTCCAGCTCCGCGACGACCTCCTCGGCGTCTTCGGCACCCGCCGGAAGACGGGCAAGCCCCACCTGGACGACCTGCGCGAGGGCAAGCACACCGTCCTGCTCGCCCTCGCCCTGCAACACGCCGACCCCACCCAGCGCAAAACGCTCCACCACCTGGTGGGCAACCCGGAACTGGACGAGAGCGGCGCGAGCACGCTGCGCCGCCTGATCAAGGAGACAGGAGCCGACCAGGCGGTGGAACGCATGATCCGCGACTGCCACGACAAGGCCCTCAGCGCTCTGACCGCCATCAGCATGCCCTCCGATGTCCGTGACCAACTGCGCGCTCTGACCCGGCAGGCAGCATGGCGGACCTCATGACCCGTTCCCCCTCCCACCTGAACGCCACCGGCACCCCTACGGCACTTCTGACAGAAAGCTTCACGGAAAGGCGGCTCGACATGTCCCCCGAGACAGTGGACAGCGATCCGGCACCGTTCGACACCTACATCAGTGACGGGGTCCGCCTGCGGCTGTGGGACGGAACCCGGCTGGACTCGATCCGGACGCCCCGGCACGACCTGAGGCAACGCGCCCGCCCGTTCGTGCAACAGTGCAATTTCCACTACGCCGCCGCGGTCCGGGAAAGTGCCCGCTGGCTGCGTGAGACCGTCGACCCGTCCCCGGAGGTATACCGGCGGCTGCTGCGCGAGGACGTCGCCGGCTTTGTGTCCTGGACCTACCCGGATGCCACGCCGGGGCAGATCCGGGCACTCAGCGACTTCCACAACTGGTCGGTGTGGCTGGACGACAAGATGGACCGCCGGTCCACTCGCGATATCAGTCTGGCCGCCTGCTCGGTACTGGAGGGCATCGGCTCCGAGGAGAGGGCCGGTGACATCGCGCTGGGACCGTTCGAGGACTTCTTCGGACGCATGCGCGCCCTGGGCATGAGCGACCGGTGCGCCGAGCGGTTCGTCCAGGCCATGCGACGCTACGGCGCCGCCTCACGCGTGGAGGTCAGGGCCCGGGAAGGGGACCTCGGTTTCCGGTCCGTGAAGGACTACATCGGCAACCGCCGTGCCTCGGCCGCAATGCCGGTCTACTGCGCGCTGATCGAGTGGGTCTCCCGCGTCGACCTTCCCGACAAAATCCTTCGGCACCCTGTGGTGGAGCGGCTGGAGAACTGCTGCAGTGACTATTCGCTGCTCTACAACGACGCCGGTTCCTTCGTGAAGGAACACCTCGCCGGGCGCGGCGAGGACACCTTCGTCCGGCTCCTGTCGGAATCCGCCGGGCTGTCGGTGCAGGACACTCTCTTCGAGATCGCCGACATGGCCGCGGCCGCCGTCGACGACCTGGAGGCGACAGGCGACCTGATCGAGCAGTGCGACCTGCCGATGCGCTGGCGGGAACAGGTGCACCGCTACGCGGCGGGACTGCGGACCTTCGTGGGCGGAGTCAACTACTGGAGCAACCACACCTGCCGCTACCTCATCGGACAGCCCTTGGCGGACACCCCGCCGACCTCACGGGCCGGCGATGTGTACAAACTCCGTTCCAATGAGGAGCTTTCACAGTGCAGCCGGACCGTCTGATGGCAAAGGACGGCGAGATGGACACGGGCACACCCATCGGCCGGACCGGTGCGGCCGACCGTCGCCGCCAAGCGCTGACACCGCCGCGGGCCCGCCGTACGCCCGTCGTGTGGGCGGCTGTGGGCGCGGTGTTCCTGTTGGCGGAGATCTGGGTCCTGGCCAGGTGGGTCCTCGACGGCGGCGCGCGGACCGTCCCCGCGCACGGAGAGCTGTCCACCGCACGACAGACGATGCTGTGGGTCTGGCAAGCACTCGTACTGGCCGCCTTGGCCGCCACTGCCTGGTACGCCGTGCGGACTTCCCGCCGGGAGAAGCGTCCCAGCGCCTTCGCCGTGCTGTTCGTCGGCTTTCTCACCAGCGCCTGGCTGGACCCGCTGACCAACTATCGTGATCCCACTCTGGTGTTCACCGCACACGTTCT
The DNA here is from genome assembly GCF_058146165.1 of Streptomyces sp. AM25. Classification (NCBI taxonomy): domain Bacteria; kingdom Bacillati; phylum Actinomycetota; class Actinomycetes; order Kitasatosporales; family Streptomycetaceae; genus Streptomyces; species Streptomyces sp. AM25. The sequence goes on from NZ_JBKIWN010000047.1 coordinate 5,955, forward strand.
CAACATCAGCACCTGGGGCCCCTACATCCCGGGATGGCACGGACCGCTCCCCGAGAGCGCCGTGCAGACGCTGGCCGCATCGAACGGCCTGTACTTCGGGCTGTTCGTCTGGTGGCCCTACCTCACATTCCTGCTGCTCGACCGCGTCATGCTCTACCGGCCGGACCAGGGCGTGCTGAAGCCGGCAGCTGCGGCCACGGCCATCTCTTCGATCCTGGTAGCCGCCCTGGGACCGGTCTGTACCTACGTCTCGGGCCATGCGTGGTACTCCACCACCGGCCTCGCCCTGTTCGCCGGGCACTGGTACCAGCAACCGCTGTACGGGATCGTCCCGGCAGCACTGATCGCCGGTGCGCCCGGAGCGGTGATGCTGTACCGGGCGCGCCATGACGGCATGGACATCCCTGTTCTCCGCGGCAGCCAACGGCCACTGGTACGTCTGCTCGCCGGCATCGGATTCACCCAACTCACCATTCTTGCCTACTGCATTGCCCTCATCGTCGCCGTGTCGCTGAATCCTGGACCGCCACCGGCCGACACTCCGGGCTTTCTCAACCCGCACCCGCCGGGCTAGATCAGCCTCTCCCTGCACGGCCGACCCGCCGACGAGACATCCAGCCGATCCCCTGGGGCGACACAGTGAAAGAAACGAAAGAACAGACGCATCAGTGGCGGACCGGAGATGCGCCCGGCGCCCTTCCTCTGCTGGGGCACGGACTTGCCCTGCGGAGCGACCCGCTGGCCTTCCTCACCTCCCTCCCCGCCCACGGTGACATCGTCCGGATCAAGCTCGGGCCGTCGACCGCGTATGTGCTCTGCGCCCCGGAACTGGTGCACCGCCTGCTCGCGGATCCTGCCACCTTCGACAAAGGCGGCCCCGTCTTCGACAGGGCACGTGAAACGATGGGCAATGGCATCGGCGTCTCCCGGCTAAGGGATCACCGCAGGCAACGCGCGCTGATGCAGCCCTCGTTCAGCAACCATCGCATCGCCGACTACTGCAAGATCATGCAGGAAGAGGTCCGGAAGACCGTCGCCTCGTGGTCCGATGGGCGCGCGTTCGACGCGGCCAAGGTCTTCTCGCAGCTGACGGCACGTGCCACAGTCCGTACCCTGCTCGGCACCCACCTCACCGAGGGAGAGATCACTACCCTTCTCCCGCACCTGGAGCGTTCCTTCCGCCTGGCCTACCGGCGCATGACGGTACCGGTCGCTGCCCTCACGCGGCTGCCCACACCGTCCACCAGGGCTTTCTGGGAGAGCATCACCGCGATCCGCACGCTGGGGCAGGCGTGTATCGACCGCCACAGGAAAACCGGGGGAAACGCGGACTCACTCATCGCCTCCCTCGTCAACACAGGCACCGACGAACGGGCCTTTACCGACGACGAGCTCCTCGACCAGATCGTCACCCTCTTCTTCGCCGGGACCGAGACCACGGAGACGGCCCTGACATGGACCTTCTACCACCTGACGAACAACCCCGGCGCGGAAGAGGCCCTGTGGCAGGAAACCGTGGATGTCCTGGGCGGGAAACCCGCGACCTTCGCCGATCTGCCCCGGCTGGGCCAGGTCAACCGCTGCCTCACCGAATCACTCCGCCTGACCCCGCCGGGATGGCTTCTGTCCCGTACCGTCACCTCGCCCGCCGAACTCGGCGGAGTGAAAATCCCCACCGGCACCACGGTGTTCTGGAGTCCGTACCTCCTGCACCACCTGCCGGAGATCTTCCCGGACCCGGAGACGTACGACCCTGACCGGTGGCTCCCGGACCGGGCTTCGCGACGCCAGAAAGAGGCCCTGCTCCCCTTCGGTCATGGACGCCGCAAGTGCATCGGCGACACGTTCGGCATGACAGAGGCCGCCCTTGCCGTCGCGACCATCGCCTCACAGTGGCAACTTGTGCCCGACCCCACCGCGCGGCCCACCAAGCCGGCCCTCGCTCTCACTCTGAACCTCCCGTCCTTTCCCGTCATCCCCGTCCACCGGAAACAGTGAACCCTGGGGGCCTGTTCACGGGGTGACCGGGCTTCTTCGCAGAAGGCGCCTCGCTCTCGGCCTCCGCGCTGATGACGGGATTCGTGTTCCCTCAGGCCATCCCATTCGCGTTCGAGGATGGCGTGGATGCATTTCAGATCTTCGGCCGTAAGTCAGCGCACCGCTCTGCCGTTACCGTCGGGAGGGAATCATGTCCCCCACGTCCCAGCGGCCCTCTCCTCTGGATGCACTGCTCTATCACGACCCCACGATGACGGTCGGGGCGATCCTGCACGTCAACGGAAGCCCCCCACCCCTGTCGGCGGTGACAGAGCACATCCGTCAACACCTCCACCGTCTCCCGGCCCTGTCCTTGGTCATGAAAGGCCGTGCGCTACAGGCCCGCTGGCACCAGGTCTGCCCCGACCTCGACCATCATGTCCGCAACCGTCTCCTGCCGGCCGGCCGCACCATCGACGACGCCGTCCGGGAACTGTCCCTGACCCCCTTCACCCCGGACCAGCCCCCCTGGGACCTCACACTCCTGCACGGACAAGCCACCGATCGCTGCGCCGTCCTCTACCGCGTCAACCACGGGCTGCAGGACGGCGGCGGATTCGTCCACACCCTGGAAACCCTCTTCAGCCCGACCACCATTCCGCCCGACCAATCCTCAGCAATCGTCCGCCCCCTGATCGATGCACCGCGGCCCACCCTGCGCCAAACGGCCGCCGCCGCACGCGTCCTGGCACGAGCCACCACCAAGACGGGACTGTGGCCACACCCCGAACACGGATACTCCGCTGAACGCACCCTCAGCTGGACCACCGTCCCCACGCGCACACTGCACACCCTGGCGCGCCCCTTCGCCGGAACAGGCAACGACGCCTACATCGCCACTCTCGCCCACGCCCTACAGCACTGGACCGTGCAGCACCACCCCCGCCCCACAAACGGCATCCCCCTGACGGTGGCCATCAGCACCCGCACCACAGCAACACTGGGCCTACCCGGAAACCACGCCACCGCCGGCCGGTTCATCCTGCCCGGCCCCGGAAGTCCCCTACCGCAGTGCCTACGCGCCACTGTCCACGCCACTGCGCTCCTGAAATCCCCACCACACCGCGAAGCCATCCGGCACATCTCGTACCGGACCCCGCCATGGCTCATCCAGAAGTCCTTCAGAACCATCGCGACACCACAACGCGGCACTGTCTTCTGCTCCAGCGTGGCATTCCGCCACCCCCTGTCACTCCTCGACAACCCCGTCCACGCCATCGACCCCATCGTCTGTCTCCCCCTCGGCTCACCTGCCTGCACCTTCCTTTTCACCTACCAAGGCCGCTCCAGCGTCCTGTTCGCCACCGACTCCGCCCTGCCGGGCATGGACACGCTTCATCACCGGTGGTATGACACCGTGCACGCACCCGCAGCATCAGCCACCCGACCCACGCCATGACCACGGCCTCAAGGGTCACGTCCGCGCACATGGCTCTGCCAAGGACGTGTGCCCGGGAAACCTGATCTGGATCTCGTCCGCCCACCCTGGCCGGGCCGGCGAAATCTTCGACGCCCGCCGCGACCACATCACCCGGCATCTACGCGAGGCCGGCCTCGGCACCTTGGCCGACCTCTGCTTCGTCGGCCTCGACGTCGACCCCGACGATGCTCCGGTCATCATCACCGGCCGCAAGGTGACCCGCTCCCACCGCCTCACCGACGCCGAGAAGGAGGCGAACTGGCTGGTCAGCCTAAAGCCCTGGTGCATTCCGGCCAAGGTCCGCATGAACGCCCATCACGCCACCACACTGCTACGGGCCCTGCTCGTTCTGGCGAACTGCGAAGTCCGGCAGTGGCAGGCGATCACTCCGCCTGTCGGCACGAGGACCGCATCACGGGCTCACACCAGCACAGCGACCTGCGAGTTCAAGATGAAACGATCTCAGTGCGGGGGTCAGACCTGGCCGAGGTCGATCTCCACCGGGAAGGGGGCCGCTGCCTTGACGACACCGGTGAACACGTCTCCGTCCCGGTAGGTCTGCGTCGCAGGGTCGAGAACGTAGGTGTACACGAGAGGAACGCCTGTCGCGGCCTGCTCGATCCGCCAGTAGAAGCCGACGCCTGCCTTGGCGTACTGCTCGACCTTCACGACCCGGTCGGTGGTCTCCGAGCCCGGCGACACCACCTCCGCGACCAGCAGCACGTGCTCGGGGCGCGTGGGGGTGATATCGATCGTGTCCGAGCGGTACACGACGACATCCGGGCGCCGATTGGTGAGCGGGACGTCCTGAAGCCGGACGTCGAAGTCCGTGTCGGCATTCCACTCCAGGCCCGCGGCGGCATCCAGAGCATTCGCCAGAATCCGGGCCAGCCGGTTGTGCCGCTTGGACGCACTCGGACTCACGACGACCATCCCGTCCACGACCTCGATACCGGCGCACTGCTCCTCGGACCAGGACTCGTACGCCTCCGCCGTGATCTGCTCATGCATCCACGCCGGAGCCACCATCTCGGCCGTCATGAAACACCTCCCGGACACCGCGCAGCGGGCCCGATCCCGCCGGATCCAGCGTACTGTCCACCACCCGCACAGCAACGGGAGCACCCATGCCCCCGCTGGCCAGCAGCCAGCCAGCGAGCCCACGACAGGCCACTCCAGCGCCTACGGGTACACCTCGTGCGGATCGCGCCAAGCGCCCGTGCCCAGCACCACCAGGCCATCACAAGCGGCCTCGACTACCGCAGCCATCCCTCTCATGTGCGGCACGCCACATCCCGAGGCCGTGGGATCACCATGGGATCCTCGCCGTACCTTCGCACCCACGTTCCACCGAAAACCCCAGGTCGAGACGGTTTCAGCCCAGTGAGGCAGACCAGAGGCGCCCGCCTCGCCACACCGGCGATAGGCGAACGCCACACGCGAAAACACCCTTCCAGGGGCATTTCCGCAGGTCAGAACGTTTTTCTTGGTGGGGCGGGTGGGACTCGAACCTATTCCGGTGACGCTTCTCACCTGCAGTTTCACCGACGGACCGGACATTTCCATCCGATTCCATCCGGCTGCATCCTGCTCGATCCTGCTCAATCGGGAACCGTTAGGCGTTCGCCACACCGTTTCCCGTCCACCCCACGGGGCTTACAGGCCCCAGGGCATACCACCGCTAGCGCCTCCGCTCCTGCGGGAAGGCCCTTGCTCCTGCCACGCATCTTTGCAGCCTGCGACGCTCACATGGGTCCCCGCCCTGCGGTTACGTTCCGTAGCGAGTGTGCTTGCCAAGCCGATAAGCCCGGCCCGGTGGGCCGCTGCCCCCGGCGCGTGACAGCGCACTTCCGGCGACCGTGCGCCAGCCGGTTGACGAGGGTGTGCTTATCGGTCTTTGGCCGGAACAGGCAAGCTGTGTACCGCTCAGTTGCCGCCTGAGGAGGGGTCATGCGTCGCATCACGGCAGTGGCTGTCGGGGCACTCGTGGCAATCGGCCTGTTTGCCGTGCCAGTGGCAGCGGAGCCGGTCCCTGCCCGCCCCGCCGATGTCTGCTGCTTCTTCTTCACTTGTATGTGCTGAGGCCGAAAGCCGTGCAGGGCTGAGCGAACTGGCGCGCTCCGCCAGCACCGGGGCCGGTTACAGCCCTGCCCTGGCGGCTGATGCGCCGACGGGTGGTTGGTCGAGGCGGATGCGGGCGGCGGCCCACAGCAGACGGCCGTCGGTCCGTACGGCGTTCAACGCCGCGCGATGGGTGTCGCACGCCTCGGGGGCAGCGTGGCGGTCGGCCCGCTGGGGCAGCTCATTGCCGAAGGCGCCAGGCGGCACCACCATGACCACTGCCTCCAAGGTGTCCAGGGCCGTCTTCAGCCATGCCGAAGACAACGGCACCGGCTCCTCGGGGACCACCACAACACGTGTGCCGGTCAGCGTCAGAGCGTAGAAGCAGCCGTCGACAACATGGACGGCAGCAGTCACTACAGGCGCAGGCTCGTAGCCCCAGAGGAAACCTGAGGCCAGTGCAGACCGGACGACACCGTCGTACGCACCGGGTACCGGCTGGTGGACGACCTCGGCGATCCGCCGCCCTCGGCGTGGAGTGTGGGTGGAGAAGGACCAGGTGCGCTGTGCTGCCGTGCTCAGCTCGTCGGTCACACGAGGATCAACGAGCACAGCGAGAAGCAGGACACGGGTGGGGCGAGGAGCTGCTGGACGCCGGTCCACTGGTGCGGCTGACGGAAGCTGCGGATTCACCGGTCTCCACTGCAGTGACCGAAGTGCCGTGGACAGGAGCCCCATCATGTGCGCGCAGTGGTCAGGGCCCCAGACACTCTGGCGGTGATACGGGTCATAGGGTGCAGGTCACCTACGGGGTGGCCTAGCAGTGCCAGGACAGCCGGGGGCAGGCCCGTGGCGGCGGGCTCGTCCGGCTCCGGCGTACTACGGCGGTGTTACGTCGTTACGGCCGTGCTTAGTAGGCGGGTGCCTTGGCAGCGTCGCCGGGCCGGGTTACCAAGGATGGGCCGGTCCGGTCCGCGGGCCGGGACTCGGTTCCCCGGAGGTTTTCGCGTATGCCGAAGCGCACCACTGTCCGTAAGCCCGCCCGTTCCCGTGCTGCCGTGCTGGTGGTCGCTTTCGGGGCTTCACTGGCCCTGGGGACCGGCACGGCGCTGGCAGCCGAGGACACCTCCCAGCCGCTGATAGCGGAGTCCGTCTCCGTGACCGCCCTGCACGACGCTGTACGGGCGCAGGCCGAGACCCAGGCGAGGGCCGCGGCGAAGGAGAAGGAGCGGTCTGAGCAGCGTGCTGCTGAGGCGCAGCGGGAGGCTGAGGCGTCGCGCAGCCGTGCTGTTGCCTGGGTGTCCCCGGTCGAGGGCTACCAGGTCGGCCAGTCCTTCGGTAAGGCTGGTGCCATGTGGGCCAGCACGCACAGCGGTCAGGACCTGGTCGTCGACAGCGGCACCTCTGTCCGGTCCGTGCACGCCGGTACGGTCGTCAAGGCCGGCCCGAACGGTGCCGGTGACGGGCCCGCCTACGGCAACGCCATCGTGATCAAGCACGACGACGCCACCTACTCCCAGTACGCCCATCTCTCCCGGGTGAACGTCACCGTCGGCCAGGCCGTCATGACCGGCCAGGAGATCGGTCTGTCCGGCTCCACCGGCAACTCCTCCGGCCCCCACCTGCACTTCGAGATCCGCACCACCCCCCACTACGGCACTGCCATCGACCCCGCAGCCTTCATGATCACCCGCGGCGCCGGCTTCTGACCCGATACCGACACGAAGAAACCGCTCCCGTCCCGATCTATTGGTTTTGCCTTGCTTCTGTGTGCGGCCTGGTGATGGTCTTTCCGGCTGCCGCTGCCTGCTCCCCCATCGGTCAGTGGCAGCCGCCCTTCCTGGGGGCGGGGAGCTGGTTTTGTTGTAGTGCCGGCCATGGGCGTCACAGGGTCCGTCAGGGGCGGTTGTCTGTGCGGTGGCGGCGGGCGAACCAGACGGTGCCGGCCACTGCGATGGCCATGAGGGCTGCACCGGCCACGATGTGGGGTGTGCCCGGCTCTTCGCTTCTGGCGCTGGCGCCGGTGTTCATGCCGCCTTCGGGGGGCCGGGCCTGGGCCGTGCCCGGCATGGGCGGGGCCTTCTCCTGCACTGTGGCAAGGGGGGAGGCGCTGGCCTCGGTGATGATCACATCGCCGGTGGCCTCTTTGCCGTTGTCGCACTGCGCGCCGAGGCCGTAGGTGCCGGGCAGGGCGTTCCTGGGCACGATGAAGCGGCCGACCACGACGTGGTCGTGGGCGCCGGGTTTGAGTTCGAATGCGGTGGGTCCGCCGAGGGCGCTGGCGTCGCCGGTGCCGTGGCCTCTCGCCCCGCAGGCCGTGGTGTTCACGGTGACCACGGCACCGGGCCGGGCAGTCCCCGGAGTGACCTCAAGTTTGCCGGAGTCCGCCGCGAAGGCAGCAGCGATGGATGTCAGCGCCAGGACGGTCGTGGTCAGGACGGCGGCTTCTGCGGCCCGGGCGGGCACTCGTGCACTGCGCATAGGTCATCCTCCGTGAGCGCGGGCACGACAGGCAGGTGTGCCGCGCGGATGCGGGAAACCCGCGGCTGATGTCAAGGTCGAGCGAAGCGGGCTCCGGCCGGGCCTGCACCCCGGGGCCAGGGTCCAGCCCACCAAATGAGTGAGGACCGCAGCCCACCCCCGCCCGCGTCACCGTCATGCCGGCCCGGGCTGGCCATCGGATGGCCCAGGAAGGCGCTGTGTGTCGCGTGGGGCAGACCGGGACGCGCCGGAGCAGGGGTTTTGCCTGCCGGTGCGACCCTGTTGCCCATTTTTGTTGGTGGCTGGTGATCATGCTGTTGTGGCTGTCACGGTGATGTGTGCGGTCGGGCGTCTTCCGTTCCCCGGCGGCGGGGGTGGGGCGATGTCGATGGAGCCGATGCCATGGCCGGAGCCGGCCGGTGAGGTGGCGCGGGCAGTGCGTGCGAAGAACTACGGGCGCAAGACGCCGCTGGCGGTGGCGGTCCGGGACCGGCTCGGGGAGTTGTTTCCCGACCGGGAGTATGCGCAAGCGTTCGGGAGGACGGGGCCGGCGGGCTGGTCGCCCGGCCGGCTGGCGCTGGTGACGGTGCTTCAGATGGCGGAGAACCTGACCGACCGGCAGGCCGCTGACGCGGTGCGTGACCGGCTGTCGTGGATGTACGCCTTGGGGCTGGACCTGGCGGACACCGGTTTCGACCACACGGTCCTGACGCAGTTCCGGGACCGGGTGATCGCGCACGGCCTGGAGGAGAAGGTGCTGGACCTGCTGCTGGCGCGGCTGCAGGAACTGGGGCTGCTGCAAGCCGGCGGCAAGCAACGCACCGACTCCACGCACGTCATCAGCGCGGTGCGGGACCTGAACCGGCTGGAGCTGGCCGGGGAGAGCGTGCGCGCGGCGGTGCAGGCCCTGTCGGCGGCCGCTCCGGACTGGGTCGCACAGGTGCTGGACGTGTCCTCCTGGTCACGGCGCTATGACACCCATATCGATGCCTACCGGATCCCCGCGTCTGCGGTCGGGCGCGAGCAACTGGCCGTCTCTTACGCCAAGGACGGCTACCAGCTGCTGCGGGCCGTCTACGGTCCGCGTTCCCCGCAGTGGCTGCGCGAGCTGCCCGCGGTGCAGGTGCTGCGCACGGTGCTGGTGCAGAACTTCCGCGTGGACATCGACGTCCGCGGCCGGGAGCACGTCACGCGCCGGCAGGACGTTGCGGAGGGCGGGGACGGCCGGCCGCCGGGCGCTTTGCGCATCGCCTCACCCTACGACCTGGACACCCGGTGGGCGGTCAAGCGCGACCTGTTCTGGAACGGGTTCAAGCTGCACGTCACCGAGACCTGCACCGATGCGGCGGAGGAGGACAGGCAGGCCCCGAACCTGATCACGGACGTGGCCACCACCGCGTCCACGGTCCCCGACATCCAGGCATTACCGGGCATCCACGCGCGGGAGAAGGAGCGCGGCCTGTTGCCGGAGCGGCACTACCTCGACGCCGGGTACTCCAGCGCGGAGGCGATCCACACCGCGCTGTCGCGGCACGGCGCCGCGCTGATCACCCCGGCGCTGCTGGACACCTCCCGTCAGGCCAGGCAGAAGGAGGGCTTCGCCACCGCGAACTTCACCATTGACTGGAAGCACCGGCTGGCCGTCTGCCCAATGGGGCAGACCAGCTCGTCATGGAGCCCGTGCCGACAGGGCAGTCGTCCGGCGATTGTGGTCACCTTCACGAAGCTGACCTGCCGACCCTGCCCCGCCCGGCCGCAGTGCACACGCGCCAGGAGCGGGGCCAGGCAACTGTCGCTGCCCGGCGAGCCCCACGCCGACGTCCTGCTGCGTCAACGCCGAGCCGAACAGGACACCGACGACTGGCAGGCCGACTACGCCCTACGCTCCGGAGCAGAAGGCACCATCCACCAGACGGTCGCGGTCACCGGCGCCCGCCGGGCCCGCTACCGCGGCCAGGCCAAGACCCACCTCGAACACGTCACCGGCGCCTGTGCCCTCAACATCCACCGCCTGGACGCATGGTGGAACGAACGCACACTCGACCGCTCCCGCGTCAGCCACCTCGCCCGCCTCGAAATCAACCTCGCCGCCAGGACTTAACCGCCAATGGGCAACAGGGTCCGGTGCGCAGGTGACAGGGGCAGACTGTCGGTGCGGTCATCGCGCTGGTCTCTGCGCAGGCGTGGCAGTCCGGAAGACCGGCCGGTGACCGACCACCCGTAGGGATCCTCGGCGGATGCTCCGGGCAGGAGCCGTGGGGTGCCTGGGGTCCCTCGTGCGGTGCAGTCCGCCGGGCGGCCCGTGTCCGCAGCAGGCAGGCTGACGGCAGGGGCGGGACACCGGCACTCGGGCCACGGCCGCAAGAAAGACCCCCTGTATGGCTTCCGATCTTGACCAACTGCGCCGCTGCACCCTCGCGTTCGACCTCGGCACCGCACGCACCCGCATCCACCTCCAGGGCGCGGGCGTGATCGTCGACGAGCCGAGCATGGTGGCCCGGTGCACCAGCACCGGACGCCTGATAGCCGCCGGCAGCGCCGCCCAGGCCCTGGAGGGAAGAGCAGGGGCCGGTGCCGAGTTCCTGCGCCCCATATACGCCGGAACTGTCACCGATATTGGTATGGCGCAGCGGATGCTGCGGATGTTCCTGCACGGTAGGACAGGGGGGTGGTTTCGTTCGCGGTGGGTGATGCGGCGGGTTGCCGTGTGCGTCCCGCATGCACCGGGGCAGGTGGCGCTGGATGCCGTGGCGCAGGTGCTGGGCGGTCTGGGGGCGCGCCGGATCGTGCTGGTCGACAGGGTGCTGGCCGTGGCGGCCGGGTGCGGGCTGGATGCCGGCCGGGCCCAGGGGACGATGGTCGTGCACTGCGGCACCGCCTCCACCCAGATCGCGATGCTCTCCCTCGGTTCGCTCGTGACCGCGGAAACCGTACCCGTCGGAGAGAGAACGTTCCTTCAGGCGCTGGATGCGCACATCCAGGACACGCACCACCTGGCTCTTCCCCTGCGCGGCCTTGAGGAGGCCTGCTGCCTCCTGGCCGCGCAACCGCTCCTGGAGGAAGTGGAGTTGTGCGGGCGGGAGCCAGCCACCGGCACGTGGCGCACCATCACCGTCAGCACAGCCGGTCTGCGCCAGGCAGTGCAGATACCGATGAGCGCGATCGTCCATGGTCTCGGCCAGGTCCTGCGGACCTGCTCCCCCGACCTCGTGGCCGACCTCACGGACACCGGCCTGACCATCACCGGCAGCACCACCACCCGCCTCGGCCTGAACCACATGATCCATAACACCACCGGCATCACCGCACGCACACCAGGCAGGCCGGAGCTGAGCATCATCCGGGGACTGGGCAGACTTATCGACGGCGACCTCTGTCCCGGGCGCGCCAGCGGCGGCAGCAATTCGCACGCCCATCAGCCCACACCGGCCCAGCCCGCGTCCCAGGCCCCGGCTGCAGCCCTGGTGGCGCCAGACCTCAGTAATATCGAGGCGCAGGAGATGCCGACGGCGGCGCAGGACGGCACGGCCGATATGGGCGCACCACCGCGCAGTAGCCTGCGTGGACGTTCGGCAGGCCCTGTTGCGCAGAAGGTGCGGCGGCCATCCCGGCGCACCCGGCTGAAATACCCCTCCGCATGGGATCCGCGGTCAGGAAGCCCACAACTGCGCGGAAAGAACGGTGCAGGCAACCCTGATACCTTCCGCCGCCAGGCCCGCTACCCCAGGTAGTCAGTACACTCGGCGGGTTCACGGTCTGCCCACCTGGGCAAGGGCACGCCGAGTCACCGTCGGCAGCCAGCTCCCGTGGACTGGCCTGGGGCGCTTGAGGCGCGGCTACTCCCCGGAGAGACCGCGGTGGACTGGCCGGGCTACTTCTTCCACGGTATTGATCCCATGTATCCAGCCCGACTCCGCCGGGTGGCCTGCAGGGGCCTTGTTGTTCTCAGTGAGCACAACGAGTCCATAATCGTAGCCGTCACCGGTGAACGCGGCCATGCTGTTCACCTTCCAGTCAAGCCTGTCATAAGGGTCAACATCAGGATTATCGGAGCGTTGCAGCCAGCCGTTCTTGACATGGACAGCGGCGTTCGCAGGAGCTCCTGCCGGGGCTCCCCATCGCTGATCGCTTTGAACCTGGTTCATGAGGTCCAGCGCGTAGGTGCGCGCTTCCTGGGTGAGCACCGGCGTTTTCGTGTCGTCGCTGCTCGTGAACAGTTCCAAGAGCCGGAGCTGATCGGCCGCATTGACCCGACTGAGGCCAAATGAAGCTTCCTTGTCAAGGATGGTGTCATTCATTCCCGCCCGGTCGATAAAACTTTGAATCTTCACAGGATCCGGGGCATCCGGATTCGTCAGGTCGGAAAGCTTCTCCCACAGGGCCAGGGTTGAATCATTGTCAGAAGCGGTGATCATTTTTCGGGCGAGGGCATCGTCCTCACCGTTCAGGGGCCCCTGGTTGTGGAACAGCAGCGCCCCGAGAATTATCGGCTTGACAGTACTCGCTGCATCCTGCTGCCGCTTTTCGTCATATGCGCAGGAAGTACCGGTGCGGCGGTCATAGAGCGCAACCGATACTGCGCTGTCGCGGCTCGCCACAGCCTTGGCTATGCCTTCCTCGAGCCGCGCAGCCAGATCGCTGCTGTTAGACGTGCATGTAACCGTAGCTTTTTTATGCCGGTCGGCCGCGACTGCGGGTGCAGTAACCGAAATCGAGGCCACAAGAGACATTATCCCGCCAGCCCCTATTCTTGCATAAGTGCGCACAGCTAACCCTCCGTGTGATTCCCGCCGACGCGAGGCCTGCGACTGAGATCCGGGCGCAGCAGGAGGCGGCATGCATGGGCACGCATCTTCCGGCGGAGATGGGTCGCATTAGTCACTTCGCCTTCAAAACCCGTCCGCGATCACACATCCACAGTGACAGTTGGGGCATATCGGACACAGGGTCGAAGGTCCCGGACCCCGCGCGAATCCCTTCCCGACGAGGCCGACGGTGGACAGCCCCTCGGAATGATCGGCATTCACCGCAACCATGCCACGGGCGGGATTACGGCATTGATCACGTCGAGCAGTGCGGTGGCACGCCTGCCGGATCAGGGGATAGCCCCCGAACCCGCCGCAGATGACAAGCCCCACCCGGCAAGGGTGCATCGACAAGGGGGGCGGAGTCCGGCAGCCCGCGTTCCCTTGTGGCCCGCTGGATGAGTAACCGGGATATCAGTAGGCGGAGTTGACGTTGTCCATGGAGCCGTACCGGTGGGCTGCGTAGTTGCAGGCGGCGGTGATGTTGGCGACGGGGTCGTAGATGTCCCACGAGGTGCCGTCGACGTGGTAAGCCTGGAAGGTGGGGTCGATGACCTGGAGCAGCCCCTTGGAGGGGATGCCGTTGCGGGCGTTGATGTCCCACAGGTTGATGGCCCGGGTATCGCCGCTGGACTCACGGATAATGTTGCGGTGGATGCCCTCGTAGGTGCCCGGGATGCCCTTGGCCTGCATGACGTCCAACGCCTCACGGATCCAGCCGTCGAGATTCGCCGGATAGGACTTCTTCGCCGACTCCTTCTCGCGTTCAGCGGCGCGGGAGGCGGCTTCTTGGCCGGCATTCCGGTCGGCCTGGGTCCGGGCGGCGGCCTGCTCCCGGGCCTGCCGGGCCGCGCTGTCGTACAGCACGGCCTGCTCGTCGTCGTGTGTCTGCCCGAAGACCTGGGCGTTCCAGGCGACGGGCCTGACGGCCACCGGCCGCGTCTTGTCATCGGCCTCGGCCTGGGCGGGGATGAGCGCCGGTCCGGCCACCGTGACGCCGATGGCCGCAGCACCGGCAACCGACAGCCTCCGGTGAGAGCGGGGCAGACGGGCAAAAGCAGATATGACAGAGCGCATGACGGGGAAAATCCTTCGCTGACGGGTGTGCGCCCGCGTTCCCGACGGGGGTACGCCGCGACGGCCGGGACCGGGAGAGCCAAGCGCCGCACGGCAACGGACGACGCCTTCCGGGAGCCGCCATTGTCAGCAGCATCGAAAAGAGCTGGCAAAGGGCCCACGTACTACCCCGCATCGTTGCAGCATGGGTCCCTCACGCGGGCGAGGCCGCTGGACCGGGCGGCGTGCGGGGAAATGGATCTATCCGCTCACGGCCGTAAGTGACCCGCATCTCGTGCCCGGTCTCACACCAGCACACCCCTCTCATCACACACCGCAACCGTCCCCTCTCGCAGTGACCGGTCGGCATCAGCGGACACGGACCTCGCCATGAGTGACGGCACCGCATGGGCTCACGCATGTGATGGAAGCGTCCCGCCGGGCAGCACACCGGCTGGATGGCGGCAGGCCACGCCCTACCGAGCGCAGGCCGACCCGGCTGGGGGCGTGCGGGGGCATGCGCGGCAGGCCGCGCGAGGGGTACCTGTACGGGTGCCGTGCGTCACCCGTACGGGTCGGGCGGGATGGCCTGACCGGGCACGGCGCGATTGCATGGAGTCACGGCCGGGCCACAGTCCGGGAACGACACCCGGCCGCCGGTTTCCGCCCACGGGCGACGAAGGGGGCAGGCATAGAGAAGGAGCCGCTGTGTATGCAATGTGTGCCGCTCCCGCTGCCCCCGGCAGCCCCGACACCGTATGGCACATCCTCTCGCGCAACGCCCGCAACACCCTGTGCGGACGCTCCCTGCGCCACATACGCCCCCACAGCCCCGCAGCAGGAACCCTCCTCACCGAACTGCACTGCGCAGCCTGCATGGCCGTCTTCGCCATCATCATCCGCACCGGCCAGGCAACAGACCACGAAGAAACCGCCACAGCGGGCAGCAGGCCCGTGGCCACAGCTGCTGCAACTGCGCAGACCCCGGCGGGCATGAATTCCGGCCGCATCGATGATCTTGCGGCTGACCGTCTTCCCCGCAGGGACGACGACGGCGCGTATGCGACGGCCGGCAGAGAACCCGCCCCGGCTCCGTCACAGCCCCCGCCCGGCAACTGACCCACAGGCCGGGCTACGGCCGGTCAAACTCGGCGGGCCGCACCCCACGGCACACCACCGCTGCCGCGCGCACTCTCCAATACAGGACGATGGCCGGTGCCGTCCTCCAGGGCGCTGCCGGGCAGGCCGTCACCCCAGGTACCAGGCGGCACCGATGTCACCACCGCCTGCCAGGTGCCGGCCGCCGCCTCGGGCCACACCACGGACCTGCACGCTCATCGGCCACGGGATCCTGCTGGAAAGGTACGGAAAGAGCCTCGGCGCGGCGGAACACCGGCACGCCACCGTCCCCGGTGACAGCGAGTCCGGCCTGGATCTGCTTCAGATCCGTGCGCCGATCCTTAGGGTGGCCGTAGGCCGGGGCGGGATAGTCCTCTTCGTTCTCCTCGTAGGCGCCGTGCAGGGACATCGAGGTCATGTCCCAGTGCAGACGCGCGACGTCGAGGCCGAACACATCGATGGCCCGGGCCCCGACCGACCCCACGATGCTCTCCAGATTCGGGGCGACCGCATCCAGCGCGCGGGCGAGCCGGTCGTCGTTGAGGATGTCCGCGGACAGCCCGAACACCTCTTCCACTGCCCACTCCCGCGCCCAGTGAGAGACGTGCTGCAACGGAAGAGGGCTGGTCAGACGGTTGGCGACCAGTGCCTCGACGATCTGGCCATGGGTGGACAGGGCCCTCTCCCCGATCGGGCAAACCCGATCGACAGCCCCCGCCACATCCAGCCGGCGCAGGAACCCCGCGACCACCGGAAGCGCACCCAGACGCTTGTCCACCACACGCGACACCGCCACCTCGGTCCGCGGACGCAGAGCTGAACGGCGAGGCACTGTCGATGAGTTGCTCATACCAGGAGAGAGACCGGGAGCCACCGGTCATGACGCCACTACCAGCACACTCGAGTTGCGTCCCTTTCACAGGGTCGCCCGGGTGGTCGGGCTGTCGGCGTTTGGGCCCTGTGACCGTGGCAACGGCCGTAGGGT
Source organism: Streptomyces sp. AM25 (assembly GCF_058146165.1). Classification (NCBI taxonomy): domain Bacteria; kingdom Bacillati; phylum Actinomycetota; class Actinomycetes; order Kitasatosporales; family Streptomycetaceae; genus Streptomyces; species Streptomyces sp. AM25. Next base: position 21,919 of record NZ_JBKIWN010000047.1, read on the forward strand.
GGGGCTGTGGATGAGCGACTTGTAGTACAGGTGCAGAACCTTGATCAGCAGGGTCGGTCGGCGAAGGCGATCGCCAGGACGCTGAGGGTGACTCTCGCGGATGTTCTCGGAGTGCTCAACGGTGCCGTGCAGGTTGCGGCGCCAGGCCGCGGCGAGCCGCGTTGCTGGGTGAACACCGGCTGGAGCCACAGTGTGGATCTCGAGGGGGCGCCGCAGTGGACGGGCTTGGACCCAGGGGCTTTTGATGCCGAGGAAGGACAGGGCCTTGTCACCGTACTCATCGCCGCGGACAGCATGCGCTCCACGAAGGCGCAGGTCGCCGGGTTCCTGCTGGATGTGTGGTGCCTGGGGGTGAAGAACGCGCTGCCTCCGGAACCGATGAGCCCGAGCCGGCTGAACGCGTACCGGCAGGCCTACTTCAGCGCCTACGGGAAACACGTGCAGGTTCCCGCCGAGCTTGCCCGCGCTCTGGTGTTCGGCGCTGCCTCCTACGCTCACGAACTCGGGTTCACTCCCCAGGCGGACTTCGAAGCCGCCGCCGCTGTACTCGGTGAACCCGCCGGTCCCTGCCCGATCAACTTCGGCCGTGACGGCAAGCCTTTCTACGTCAACGGCCCCTACGACGATCCCGAAGCGATTGTGCGAACGTTGCGACGCACCGTCGGCGACGACGGCTTCCACTACACCCTCGCCTTCCCCGAGCAGCCCCGGCGTCGACCGTTCCGGTCACGCCGATAGCAGCCCGGCGCGAGTGACAGGCCGACCAGTTCGGGCTGTCCGCAGGCCAGGTGGCGGAAGCGCATCGTCACGTGCGAAATCCAGGTCTAGCGTCTCATCGCAGGCGCCGGGTCACCTTCTCCAGGACCGACCCGTGGGAGACCTCGTCGTAGCCGGTTCCGTGGATGTCCTGGTCGATGCCGTCGAAGGACTTCCGGAAGGTGCTCATGAAGGAGGCGAAGATCGCCTTGCTCCTGATCCTGGCTGCGTCAGGCACCCAGCTGTAGAAGAGGAGCTTGCTGCGCTTGCCTTCCTTCTCGTACTCGAAGTCGTAGACCGCGTAGCGGCAGCCGTCCTTCGGGAGGTCTTTGAGGAACGCCCCGTAGTCGCTGTCGTCCGAGGTCTTCTCGACCACTACCTCCTTGTTGTCGTCACCGACCTTGAAGACGATGTACCTGTATCTGCGCTCCAGCTTCAGCTTGCTGAAAGCCTCAAGGCACGCGTCAGAGACGGCAACGCCAGAGGAACTCATGGACCCTCCTCGTGGTAGGGGACGTGCGGGCCCGCCCTACCGGCCTGCCACGGCCCCGTCTGACAGACCGACCTCTGTAGGCTCCCCAGAGCGCCATCGATAACACCCAACTTTCCGGAAATCACCACAAGTTGGCTCTGATGCGCCCTGCTGGCTGTCAGCGATTGCTGGGCTTTCCCAGGAGTTGCGCTTCGAGGCCGGCGATGCATTTGTCGGCGAATCGGAGGTTCGACCGGGCGCCTTCGAGCCGTTCCTGGAGGGTGCGGTGTTCCTGGGCGAGCTGTTGGACGCGGCGTTTGAGGATGGTGTTCTCGATGGTCAGCGCGTGGACGGATTCGCCAGGGATCACCTGGTCGAAGTCGCGGATCTGTCCCATCAGCTCGCCGATCCACTGCCGCTGAGTGAAGATCTCTTTTCTGGGTGCGGGTGAACTCGGCCTCGGCGTTCAGGGCTGACGTCGTCGCCGGACTGCTGCGAAGCCGCACAAGGCGCCCCAGCCTGTGTGGGCGCTCATGGAATTGACCCGGG
>NZ_JBKIWN010000048.1:0-23564 GCF_058146165.1 Streptomyces sp. AM25
CCCCCGAACCGATCTCCAACTGAAGGGCGTGGGCGCGACCAGCCACAGACGGCCCGCGGCCGACGCACCACCCCAGGGGCCCGGGGCGAAGCCCCGAGAACCTCGGCTGCGGGCGCGTCGTGGCTGATCGCGCCCCCTTACGGGGCGCCGCCCTCCGCGGAGCGCGGCAGGCGCAGCGCCGCCAACGCCCCCGCGAGGAGCAGCCCCGCGCTCACCGCCAGCGTCACGTGCAGACCATGCACGAACGCATCCCGCGCGGCAGCGCGAAGGGCCACCCCGGCCGGCCCGCCGAGCCGGTCGGCGACCTCGTACGCCTCCCCCACGGAGTGCCCCGCCGCGGCACCGGCCGCGCTCGGAACCCCCGGCACATCCGCAACTCCCGGCGCGTACGCCGCATTCATCACGCTGCCCAGCAGCGCGATACCGATCCCCGCCCCCAGCTGGTACGACGTCTCCCCGATCGCCGCGGCCCCGCCCGCGGACTCCGCGGGAGCCTCGCTGAGCATCGACTCGTACGCCCCGAACAGCGTGGTCTCCAGTCCGAAACCGAGCAGGACGAAGCACGCGACCATCAGGGCCGGCCGGTCCTGGCGGCCCAGGGCGGTCAGGGACAGCACCGCCACGGCGGTCAGCACGAAGCCGGACGCGACCATCGCCCGCGGTCCGACGCGGTGCAGGATCCGGGAGCCGACCAGTCCCGCGGCCATGGCAGCCAGCGTCAGCGGCAGCAGCCGCAGTCCGGTCTGCAGCGGGGTGAGGCCCAGCACGAGCTGCAAGTACTGCGCGGCCACCAGTTCCAGGCCGACGAGGGCCAGCATGGCCAGCACGATGCAGCCGACGGACGTGCCGAACGCCGGGCGGCCGAACATCGCGAGGTCGACCAGCGGGTGGGCACGGCGGCGCTGCCGCCGGACGAAGAGGATGAGCAGCGCGGCCCCCAGCGCGGCGGGCACCAGCGCACCCAGCGACAGCGGCTCGGCCGTGCCGATCCGCTTCACCCCGAGGACCAGGCCGAACAGCCCGCAGGCCGCCATCAGTGCACCGAGCACGTCCCACGGCCCGTTGCGGTCACCGGTCGACTCGGGCAGCAGCCACCGCCCGACGGGCAGACTGACCGCCATCAGCGGCAGGTTGATGAGGAAGACCGAGCCCCACCAGAAGTGCTCCAGCAGGAAGCCGCCGAGCAGCGGCCCGACCGCCGCCCCTATCGCGGCGACCGCGCTCCAGATACCGATGGCCAGGGCCCGTTCCCGGCGGTCGGGGAAGACCTGCCGGAGGATGGAGAGCGTCGCGGGCATGATCATCGCGCCGCCGGCGCCGAGCAGCGCCCGCGCGGCGACGAGGACCTCCGCCGAGCCGGCGAAGGCCGCCACGGCCGAGGCCACGCCGAAGAGCGCGTAGCCGAGCAGCAGCACGCGGCGCCGCCCGACACGGTCGCCGAGGGTGCCGAAGAGGATGAGCAGCGAGGCGCAGACGAGCGGGTAGACGTCGACGATCCAGAGCAGCTGGATCGCACCGGGGTGCAGGTCCTCGGTGACGGCCGGGACCGCGACATGCAGCACGGTGGCGTCGACGGCGACGAGCAGCAGGCTGACGCAGAGCACGACGAGCACGGTCCAGCGGCTCGCGCCGCCTCCGTTCCCGCCGCAGGGCAGCCGGTCCCGCCGGGAGCGCTGCCGGGGAACGCCCGAGGACCGCCGGGGATCGGCGGTGGTCGTCCCGGACATTCACACACCTCTCTGTCGTGCGAGTCGACAGAGTACGCGAGTCCCGCCCGTGCGCACGTGGCCCGCCTCACCTCACGCGGCTGGGACAATCGGTCGGGTGACTGATCTCGTTTCCCCTTCCGGCATACGCACCGGCGCCCCCACCGCCGTGTACGGCGGCCCGCTGCGCGGCCGCGCGGTGCCGGGGTTGCTGCGCCGGGCCGTCCCGGCGCTGCTGGTGTACGCGGGGGTGCGGGCGCTGGGGATCGTGGTGCTCGCGGTGTGGGGGCTGTCCGACGGCAAGGACCCGGTCACGCTGCTGTCGGCGCGCTGGGACTCGCTCTGGTACGCGCGGATCGCCGAGGCCGGTTACGGGTACACGCTGCATCTGAGCGGCGGGCGGGTCCATTCCGACCTGGCGTTCTTTCCGCTGCTGCCGTGGCTGGAGCGGGGTGTGTCGGCGGTGTCACCGCTCTCGGCTGGCGAGGCGGGGCTGGTGGTCGGCGCGGTCGCGTCGCTGTGCGCGGCGGGGGCGCTGTTCGCGATCGGCGAGCTGTGCCACGGGCGGCGGGCGGGCATCGCGCTCGCGGCGCTGTGGGCGGCGCTGCCGGTCGGGATCGTGCAGTCGATGGCGTACTCGGAGTCGCTGTTCACGGCGCTGGCCGCGTGGAGCGTGTACTGCGTGCTCACCGGCCGCTGGGTGTGGGCGGGTTCGCTCGCGGCGCTGGCCGGGCTGACCCGGCCGGTGGGGGCGGCGGCGGTGGCGGCCGTGTGGATCACGGCGGCGGTGCTGGTGTGGCGCGGGGAGACGACGAGATCCGGCAGACGGCGGATGCTGCTCGGGGTGGCGCTGGCCCCGCTGGGCTGGCTCGGCTACGTGGCCTGGGTCGGGGTGCGGACGGGCAGCACGACCGGCTACCTCGACGTGCAGGGCGGCTGGGGCAACGGCTTCGACGGCGGGCTGGCCTTCGGCCGGTTCATCGGCGGGCTGCTGGACGGCCCGGGGTTCGCGGGCGGGCTCGCCCTGCTCGTCGGCTTCGCCCTGGTGCTGTGGCTGTACGCGGCCGGGGTACGGCGGCGCCAGCCGCTGCCGCTGCTGGTCTACGGGGGCGTGGTGCTGCTGCTCGCCCTGACCGCGAAGGGGTACTTCGGCTCCAAGCCGCGCCTGATGCTGCCGGCGTTCCCGCTGCTGCTGCCGCTCGCGGAGGCCGTGGCACGGCTGCGCACGGTGCGGGCGGCGGCGACGGTGGGGACCGTGGCGCTGGCGTCGGCGGTCTACGGAGCGTTCTGGCTGCACGGCTCCGGCCCGCCATGATCGATTATCGGGCGTTCCCGGGGCTTTCCCGGGACCGGCCGCGGCGGGCCGTCCGCAAACACCGCGGAACGCGGCGGCCACGCGCCGGCGAACTCCGCGGAACGAAAGGGGAATTGCCACGAAAACCGCCGGACATCGCCCGGCGGTTTTTTTGCCGCGTGCTTTTTATGCGGCCCTTATCCGGCGGATTCAAACATGCCGGAGGTCAGGATTGAGACGCATTCCACATCACATCGTCATCACAAAGCGGCCCGATCGGCCAAGGCCCCCCGTCACGCAATGTAACGTCGATTGAGTGCCTACCAATGACGAGCTCCTGCCCTCGCAGGAGCGCCGGACCGAGCCCCCGCGCCCGCGGATGACCCGCGCCCGCGTGGGGATCCTCGCGGCGACCTCCGTGGTCTACGCGGCGATCGTGGTCGGCGTGCTCACCAACTCCTGGCCGGTGCGGTTCGACTGGCAGGTCATGCTCTTCCGGCCGTACAAGCAGTGGCCGGAGATCCACGCCTTCCTCGACTACTTCGTGGTGCTGGGCCAGCGCGGCCCCACCGCCGTGGCGGTGGCCGCCTGGCTGGGCTGGTGCGCCTACAAGCAGAGGACGCTGCGTCCGCTGCTGGTGCTGGGCGTCTCGCTGCTCCTGCTCAACGTCACGGTGGGCGCGGCGAAGATAGGGATGGGGCGGCTGGGGCCGCACTACGCCACCCACGTCGGCTCCAACGAGATGTTCGCCGGCGGCGACATATTCCCCTCGGGCCACACCGCGAACGCCGTGGTGACCTGGGGCGTGCTCGCCTATCTGGCCACCACCCCGCGCACCCGCCGGATCGCCTCGGTGGCCGCCGCACTGCTGGCGCTGGGCGTCGGCATGACGACGGTGTACCTGGGCACGCACTGGATGAGCGACGTGACCCTCGGCTGGACCGCGGGCCTGATGATCCTGCTGGTGCTGCCCTGGTTCGAGACGCCCATGGCGCGCACCGAGGCCTGGCTGCTGGCCCTGCTGCGGCGGCTGCGCGACCGCCGCACCCCGGTGCCGGCCACGGCCGCCGTCCCCGTCCCGCTGGGCGCGCCGCGCTCCCCGGCGGACGACGAGACGCCGGTGCTGGAGCCGGTGGGCGCCGGAAGCCGGGCGGGCGGGCGCCCGCACCTGCCGCAGCGGCCGCACACGGTCCGCTCCGAGCGGACCCCGGTCACCCCGACCGGCAGCCGCCGCCCGCCGCACGCGAACCAGACCCAGCGCACGACGCCGCTGGGCGGCCGTACGGTGAGCTGAGGCAGAACAGCAGAACACGATGGGCGGCCCGGGCATCCGGGCCGCCCATCGGCGCATCCGAGCCCCGAAGGGGCGCGGGGCTGTTACATCATGCGGCTCCGCCGCGTGGGCGCGCTCAGCCACAAACGACCCGCAGCCGACGCACCGTGCAAGGACTACCCCTTCCAGCAGCGCCGCACCACGCCGTCGACCACCTCGAAGTTCAGCCGCCCCGCCAGGTACTCCATCGTGATGAGCACCCCGGGCGGCAACGCCCGCACGGTCGCCCAGCCACGGGCGCGAGCCCGCCCGGCGGCGGCGTCGGCGTCGAGCCCCACGTAGTCCTCGGGGGCGTCGTCGGGGTCGGGGGGAAGGTGCGGTGCAGGCGCCATGACAGCCACCGTAGGGGGCTCCGGACGGGCTGGGAAGCGGGGGCCGGGCACGCTCGCGTCGCCTCCGGGTCCGCCACTGGTCACACTTCTGTCACAGAGGGCTCGCACCGGTTTACTCCGGCCCAGCAGGCTCCGTACGGCAATTCCGCACCCCCGGCACCGCCCCCGTAATCAGGCCCGGGGAAATTCACGACACCTTTTCCGGATGCCCCCGGCAACTCCGCGGAACGCGCCGGGAATTCCCGGCGCCGCGGCCGTCCCGTTATGCACCGTCAAGAATTCCGGGACGTCTTCCTGCACGGCTCCGGCACATACGGAATATAAAGTTCCAGCCTCTTGGGCGACCCCGCACCACGCGCGATTGACGGACGGTCGGCCGAGGCACCCTCGCGCGCCGGGCGGCGGACGAGCATCATGGCGGGTGCCCAGGAGAGCCCATGTGCACAACAGGCCGCACGAGCCGAGAGCGAAGCGAGGGGGCACGGATGGGGACCGACACCGCGCAGGCGGAGACTGCGCCGGCCCGGGAGCGCCGGCCCGGCGCCGTCGTCGTCGACTGGCTGACGACCACCGACCACAAGAAGATCGGGCACCTCTACCTGATCACCTCGTTCGCCTTCTTCCTGGTCGCCGGGCTGCTCGCCATGCTGATGCGGGCCGAACTGGCCCGCCCCGGGCTGCAGTTCCTCACCAACGAGCAGTTCAACGAGGCGTTCACCGCCCACGGCACGATCATGCTGCTGCTCTTCGCCACCCCGGCCTTCGCGGGCTTCGCCAACGAGATCATGCCGCTGCAGATCGGCTCGCCGGACGTGGCCTTCCCCCGGCTCAACATGCTCTCGTACTGGATGTACCTGTTCGGCGGCCTGATCGTGGTGAGCAGCCTGCTGATGCCCGAGGGCGGCGCCGCCTTCGGCTGGACCGGCTACGCGCCGCTGAACAGTGCGGCGCGCTCGCCGGGGATCGGCACCGACATGTGGATCCTGGGCCTGGCGCTGTCGGGCTTCGGGACGATCCTGGGCGCCGTCAACTTCCTGACCACCATCATCGGGATGCGCGCCCCCGGCATGACGATGTTCCGGATGCCGGTCTTCACCTGGAACGTCCTGTTCACCTCGATCCTGATCCTGATGGCCTTCCCGGTCCTGGCGGCGGCCCTGCTGACCCTGGAGGCGGACCGGCGGTTCGGGGCGGTGGTCTTCGAGTCGGCGAACGGCGGGGCGCTGCTGTGGCAGCACCTGTTCTGGTTCTTCGGGCACCCGGAGGTCTACATCATCGCGCTGCCGTTCTTCGGCATCATCACCGAGATCATCCCGGTCTTCTCCCGGAAGCCGATCTTCGGCTACGTGATGCTGATCGGCGCGACCATGGCCATCACCGCCCTGTCCGTGGTGGTCTGGGCGCACCACATGTTCGCCACGGGCGCGGTGCTGCTGCCCTTCTTCTCCTTCATGTCCTTCCTGATCGCGGTGCCGACGGGCGTGAAGTTCTTCAACTGGATCGGCACCATGTGGCAGGGCTCGCTGTCCTTCGAGACACCGATGCTGTGGTCGGTGGGCTTCCTGGTGAGCTTCCTCTTCGGCGGGCTCACCGGCGTGATCCTGGCCTCGCCGCCGCTGGACTTCCACGTCACGGACACCTACTTCGTCGTGGCGCACTTCCACTACGTGGTGTTCGGGACGGTGGTGTTCGCGATGTTCGCGGGCTTCTACTTCTGGTGGCCCAAGTTCACGGGGAAGATGCTGGACGAGCGGCTGGGGAAGATCCACTTCTGGACCCTGTTCACCGGCTTCCACCTCACGTTCCTCGTCCAGCACTGGCTGGGCGCCGAGGGCATGCCCCGCCGGTACGCCGACTACCTGGCGGCCGACGGCTTCACCGCGCTCAACACGGTGTCCACGATCGGCGCGTTCCTGCTGGGGCTGTCGACGCTGCCGTTCTTCTACAACATCTGGAAGACCGCCAAGTACGGCCGGAAGATCGAGGTCGACGACCCCTGGGGCTACGGCCGCTCACTGGAGTGGGCGACCTCCTGCCCGCCGCCGCGGCACAACTTCCTCACCCTGCCCCGCATCCGCTCCGAGTCGCCGGCCTTCGACCTGCATCACCCGGAGACGGTGCGCACGGAGGCACCGGCGGCGGCCCCGGCCGAGCCGGGCCCGGCCGGCGCCTGACGGGTCAGCGGGCGGTGGGGGGCCGTTCGTCGATCCGTACGGAAAGGTCGTTGTCGACGGTGTAGTACGCGCTCACCCGGGCAGGGGCGCAGGAGGCGTCGACGTCCTGGGCGGGGTAGGTGAATATCTGTTTCTTGTCGGCGACGTCGTCGAGGATGCGGGCGATCCGGGCCGCGGGGCCCTCGGCCGGACGCAGCCACAGGTCCCAGACGTCCAGACCGCCCTGCCACTCCTCGCACAGGGCGGCGAAGGGGAGGGTGAAGGTGAAGTCCGGGCCGTCGGCGGTGACCGGTGCAGTGCGCATGACATCGCTGTCACGGCGCAGCCGCGCTTCCACCACGGCGTCCTTCAGCCAGACCTCCGGGTCGCCGACGCGGTACAGGGTGCCGCGACCGGTGAGGCCCGAGGGGGACGGCAGGAGGTCCCCGGCCTCGGCGTGCGGGGAGCGCAGCCAGCTGCGCAGCGAGAGGTTGCCGTGCTTGGTCGCGTACGGGATGCGGACCGCGAGCGGCGAGGTGCTGGGGCCGGGTCTGCGGTCGACCAGGGAGCGCAGGTCCGCCAGGCCCGGCACCAGCCGGCGCGGGGCTTCCTCGCCGCAGGCCGCGTGGACGTCCCAGCGGCCCTCCGGGAGGGCGACGGTGCTCGGCAGGACCGCGCGCACCCGGCCGTCGCCGTTGGGCGTGAGCGGCAGACGGACCTCACCGGACTCGTCGTCGCCGCCCCTGCGGCGCAGGACGAGGGCCGCGGACCATTGGGCGCAGGCCTCGGAGAGGCCCGGGGCGTCGAGGTCGAAGGTGAGTCCGCCCGCGGAGTCCGCGATGCAGTCGGCAGTGGGGTTCCCCATGCCGAAGGCCATGGGAGGGGCAGACACGATGGTGCACTCCTCGGGGGTGGTGGAGCCGCCGGGACCGGCGGCGTCGGCGGGCACGGTGGAAGGGGTCATGCGGCACGCACCCGGCGGAAGGCGGCACGGCTCGCGTCCCTGGTCTTGAACGCGTTGCTGAGCAGGGCCCCCCGGGTCCGGTGCAGCGAACCCCGCAGGCCGCCGCGGCCGGTGAGGCCGGCGAACAGGGCCTCGTAGCGCTCGGCGACGTGCGCGGGGTCGAAGCGGGCCGAGTTCTTCAGCGCCTCCTGCCCCATGCGGCGCCGCAGTTCGTCGTCGTTGATCAGCTTCAGCAGCCCGGCCGCGATGGCGTCCGGCTTGCCGACGGGGACCAGCAGGCCGTCGGCCCCGTCGGTGATGATCTCGCCGGGGCCGTGCGGGCAGTCGGTGGAGACCACGGGCAGGCCGCAGCGCATGGCCTCGACGATGGTCATGCCGAAGGACTCCAGACTGGAGGTGCAGGCGGCGACGGAACCCTTGACCCACTCGGGGTCCAGGGGGTTGGCGGGGCCCATGAGGAAGACGTGGTTGTAGAGGCCGAGCTTGTCGACGAGCGCCCGCAGCTTGGCGCGCTCCGCGCCGGCGCCGTAGATCCGCAGCCGCCAGTCGGGACGCTCGGCGGCCACCTCGGCGAAGGAACGGATCAGCACGTCGTACCGTTTCGCCGGAGCCAGCCGGCCCGCCGCGACGACCCACTTGCCGGTGCCGTCCGCGGGCTCCAGCGCCGGTGCCGGAACGCCGTTGGGCACCGCCTCGATCCGCACCCCGGGCAGCCGCATCAGCTTGCGGTAGGTGCCCGCGTCGGCCTCGGTCACGGTGGTGACCGCGTCCAGCCGCGGGTAGTGGGTGCGCAGTGCCAGCTTCAGCGGCCCGCTGTGGGTGCCCAGTGTCAGGTGCTCCTGGCCCACCCGGACCGGGCCGCGCCGGGCCTGCTGCGCGATGTGCACGTTGAGGCCGGGCCGGGTGCCGACGACCACGTCGCAGTCCAGGCCGCGCAGGTGCCGGGCGATCCGCTCGTCGGTCAGTGCACTGTACTGCCGGTAACGGCCCTCGGCGGCGGGGAAGACGGAGGCCGGGACCGCGTACTCGGGGAGCTCGCCCGCATACTCCGGGCTGTCCTTGCGCAGGTCCACCAGGTGCCGCAGGCGGACCTTGCCGCCGGGGGCCAGCATCGGCTCGTCGCGGTGGCGGAAGACGGAGACGATCTCCACGTCGTGCTGCTCGGCGAGCGTGCTCGCGAGGTTGTACGTGGTGCGGATGGTGCCGCCGATCCCGTACGCGTTGTGAATCAGGAATGAGATGTGCATTCGTCCCCATGCAGCCGGTGTGCCGCGGTCATCGCCCGATGACCCGCCTCCTGAAGGTTAGACCGTGGCCGGTGCCGCAGGGTTGGCTGTGATCGTCAACTCGTTGTCCGAGCGTTGGCGAATCGGTAGCGGGGACGGGAACTTTTCCGGGCCGTGACCCCGGCCACGGATCGTCCGTTGTCTTCCTTGTGGGCCGGGAAGAGCCCGGCGGCCACGCACCCCGTGCACCACAGCTGCACCACCGTTTTGCCCGCACCAAGTTCGAGGAGCTCCCCGTGCCGCGCATGCTCGATGTCAGCGACGAAGTACGCGCCGAGATCGGCGACGAAGAGGCGGACCGACTGCTCGGCGGCGACAGCGCCCCGGGCGTGTACGACTGCACCTCCTGCCGCACCCCGGGCGACATCGACCGCGAGCGCACCAGCACGGTGCTGTTCGTCGGCGAGGAGACGGCGGTGCTGGCCTTCGCCCACGCGGCCTGCATCCCCTCCCAGGTCGTGCCGGTCTCCGAGGAGCAGCTCCAGGGCGCCGTGAAGTCCATCACCGCCGGCGAGGGCGGGCAGCCGACCCCGGAGGTGCCGCTGCAGGCCGAGCTGGGCGTGACCAGCGGCCTGGTCCTGGTCGACGGGGACGTCCACCCGGCGCTGGTCGTCGAGCCGCTGGGCCCGATCGCCCGCCCCGGCACCTCCGGGCCCGTCGACGTCTTCCTCGACCTGCTCCGCGAGCAGGGCTTCAAGGAGGTCCCCGCCATGGACCAGGTGCCGGGCCCCATCGCCGGCTGGTCGGTGCTGCTGGCCATGGGCCAGCTGCACGCGATCCTCCAGCCGGGCCCCGGCAGCAGCGCCGCCGTCGCGTGGTGGCAGGCGCACCAGCCGATGGAGGTGGCCCCCGAGTGGCGCGCCGCCGTCAACAAGCAGCGCCGCGTACTGGTCCTCTGCTCCCCCGCCGGAACGATCGGTGCGCAGCCCCGCGAGGACCTGCTGCGCGACGCCCTGGACCGGGCCGCCGCGGGCGGACGGCTGGTCGGCGCGAGCATGCCGCTCGCGGGCACCTGACCCGCGGTGCACGCCCGGCGCACACCACCCCGGCGGGGCATTCCTGCGCCGGGCCGCATCCCCGCGGCTCCGGAGTCGTTGGCAGGGATGTGTACTCATACGAACCCGTTTCCCGGACCTCGTATCCGAACTACATCCCCGGCATGCGCCCACCCCGCGATGCCTCCCCGGAGAGTCACCCCGGCTCGGTCACCCCGATCTACGACGCTCTCTGCTCCGAGTACCGGCGGTCCTTCCGGACGCTGCCGGGTGACCGGGCCGGCGAGGAGGAGTTGAGGTTCAAGGGGTTCGGTGCGCAGTCGCCCGGCGGCTACGCCCAGCCGTATGCGGGGACGTACCAGCCACAGTCCGGGTACAACCCGGCCTGGGACTCCTACTACGGGCGGCAGCGGAGCGGCAGTCCACTGCCTGCGTTGCCGCCCGCGCCACGACGTAATTTCTGAAACTGCGGCCGGTTGTAGCCGGTCGCGCAGTTCCCCGCGCCCCTACGGGGCGCGGTTACTTCTTCTTCGAGCGCTTCTCGCGCACCCGCACCGACAGGTGGATCGGGGTGCCCTCGAAGCCGAACTCCTCGCGCAGGCGGCGCTCGACGAAGCGGCGGTAGCCCGCCTCCAGGAAGCCGGAGGCGAACAGGACGAAGCGCGGCGGCTTGGTGCCCGCCTGGGTGCCGAAGAGGATGCGCGGCTGCTTGCCGCCGCGGATCGGGTGCGGGTGCGCGGAGACGAGCTCGCCGAGGAAGGCGTTCAGGCGGCCGGTCGGCACGCGCGTCTCCCAGCCCGCCAGCGCGGTCTCGATCGCCGGGACCAGCTTCTCCATGTGCCGGCCGGTGCGCGCCGAGACGTTGACGCGCGGCGCCCAGGCGATCTGCTGCAGCTCGGTCTCGATCTCGCGCTCGAGGTAGTAGCGGCGCTCCTCGTCCAGCGTGTCCCACTTGTTGTAGGCGATGACCATGGCGCGCCCGGCCTCGACGGCCATGGTGATGATGCGCTGGTCCTGGACGCTGATGGTCTCGCTGGCGTCGATCAGGATGACGGCGACCTCGGCCTTCTCGACCGCGGCGGCGGTGCGCAGGGAGGCGTAGTAGTCCGCGCCCTCCTGGAGGTGGACGCGCTTGCGGATGCCCGCGGTGTCCACGAACTTCCAGGTGGTGCCGCCCAGTTCGATCAGCTCGTCGACCGGGTCGCGGGTGGTGCCGGCCATCTCGTTGACGACGACGCGCTCCTCGCCCGCCACCTTGTTCAGCAGCGACGACTTGCCCACGTTCGGGCGGCCGATCAGCGCGATGCGGCGCGGGCCGCCGACGGCCCCGCCGAACGTCGCGGCCGGGGCCTCGGGCAGCGCCTTGAGGACCTCGTCCAGCATGTCGCCCGTGCCGCGGCCGTGCAGCGCGGAGACCGGCATCGGCTCGCCGAGGCCGAGCGCCCACAGCATGGCGGCGTCGGCCTCGCCGGACGGGCCGTCGACCTTGTTGGCGCACAGCACGACGGGCTTGCCGGCCCGGCGCAGCAGCTTGACGACGGCCTCGTCGGTGTCGGTGGCGCCGACCGTGGCGTCGACGACGAAGACCACCGCGTCGGCGGCCTCGATGGCGTACTCGGCCTGGGCGGCGACGGAGGCGTCGATGCCGAGGACGTCCTGCTCCCAGCCGCCGGTGTCGACGACCTTGAAGCGGCGGCCGGCCCACTCGGCCTCGTAGGTGACGCGGTCGCGGGTGACGCCGGGGCGGTCCTCGACCACGGCCTCGCGGCGGCCGATGATGCGGTTCACGAGCGTCGACTTGCCGACGTTGGGGCGGCCGACGACGGCGAGGACCGGCAGCGGGCCGTGCCCGGCGGCCGCGAGCTCGCTCTCGACCTCCTCGGCGTCGAAGCCTTCCTGGGCGGCGAGCTCCATGAACTCCGCGTACTCGGCGTCGCCAAGCTCACCGTGCTCGTCGCCGGTGTGGATCTGGTCGTTCATGAAGTCCGTTCCTCAGTTCTTCGTCGTCGCCGGACCCTGACGGTCCGCTACTAAGTCTCGTTCAGCGCCCGGTGCAGCGCCTGGCGTCCGCCAGGTGCACGCTCAGCCGCTGCTGGATGCGCACGGTCGCCGCGTCCAGCGCCTTGCGCGTGCGCCGTCCGCTGCCGTCGCCGGCCTGGAAGGGCTCGCCGAAGACCACGTCCACCCCGCTGCGCAGCGGCGGCAGCCCCCGTATGACGCGGCTCTTCCGCTCCGCGCTGCCCAGCACCGCCACCGGCACGATCGGCGCGCCCGAGCGTACGGCGAAGTACGCCAGGCCCGCACGCAGCGAGGCGAAGTCGCCCTCGCCCCGGGTGCCCTCGGGGAAGATCCCCAGCACGCCGCCCTGTCCCAGGACGTCCAGCGCCGCGGTGATCGCGGTGCGGTCGGCGCCCGTGCGGTCCACCTTCAGCTGGCCGATCCCGCGCAGGAACGGGTCCAGCGGGCCGATGAACGCTTCCTTCTTGATCAGGAAGTGCACCGGCCGGGGCGCCGTGCCCATCAGCATCGGGCCGTCGATGTTGTGGGTGTGGTTGACGGCCAGGATGCAGGGCCCCGCGGCGGGCACCCGCCAGGCACCCAGCACGCGCGGCTTCCACAGCCCGTACATCAGGCCGATGCCGATCCGCCGCCCGACGGCGGCACCGGAGGCGGAACCGGTCACGCCGACCGCTTCACGTGCTTGTGGTCGCACTCCGCCTCGATTCCGCTCCGGCCGAGTGCACCTCGCTCGTTCCTCACTCGGCACCCTCGACCTGCGCTGCATCTCGGCTGCGTCGCTCATCGATCAGGGTGACGACGCACTCGACGACCTGGTCCAGCGTCAGCTCGGTGGTGTCGACCTCGATCGCGTCGTCCGCCTTCGCCAGCGGCGAGGTGCTGCGGCCGGAGTCGGCGGCGTCGCGCTTGACCAGGGCGGCCCGGGTGGCGGCCAGGTCGGCCGCCTCCTTGCCCTTCAGCTCGCCGTTGCGGCGGGCGGCGCGGGCCTCCGCCGAGGCGGTCAGGAAGATCTTGACGTCGGCGTCCGGGAGGACGGTGGTGCCGATGTCCCGGCCCTCGACGACGATGCCGGCCGGCGCCTCGGCGGCGATCGCCCGCTGCAGCTCGGTCATCCGGGTGCGCACCTCCGGCACCGCGCTGACGGCGCTGACCGCGGCGGTGACCTGCTGGGTGCGGATGGGGCCGGACGCGTCCGCGCCGTCGACCGTGATGGCCGGGGCGGCCGGGTCGGTGCCGGAGACGATCTCGGGCTTGCCCGCGGCGTCGGCGACGGCCTGCGCGTCGTTCACGTCGATGCCGTTGTTCAGCATCCACCAGGTGATCGCCCGGTACTGGGCGCCGGTGTCCAGGTAGCGCAGGCCGAGCTTGGCGGCGACGGCCTTGGAGGTGCTGGACTTGCCCGTGCCGGAGGGGCCGTCGATGCCGACGATCACGGCTGCCGGAGCGGTCCGGGCGGCGGTTTCCACGGTGTTGGACACCTTTCTTGTGCACGGGACGGAGAAATCTGGCGGCTGGGAGCCTCACACAAGGTTACTGGCTCGCCCGACCGCCCCGTGCAGCCGCTGCCCCGCCGCCTACTGCCGCACCGACCAGCCTTGATCGCGGAGCGTCGCGACCAGCCCGGCGACCGCGCCCGGCTCGACCATCAGCTGGATCAGGCCGGCCTGCTGGCCGGTGGCGTGCTCGATGCGGACGTCCTCGACGTTGACGCCCGCCCGGCCGGCGTCGGCGAAGATCCGGGCCAGCTCGCCCGGCTGGTCGCCGATCAGCACCGTGACCGTCTCGTACACCGCCGGGGCCGCACCGTGCTTGCCGGGGACGCGGGAGCGGCCGGCGTTGCCGCGGCGCAGCACGTCCTCGATGCCCTCCGCGCCCTCGCCCCGCTTGGCGTCGTCGGCGGACTCCAGGGCGCGCAGGGCCCGCACGGTCCCGTCCAGGTCGGCGGCGACGGCGGAGAGGATGTCGGCCACGGGGCCGGGGTTGGCGGAGAGGATGTCGATCCACATCCGCGGGTCGGAGGCGGCGATCCGGGTCACGTCGCGGATGCCCTGGCCGCACAGCCGCACAGCCGTCTCGTCGGCGTCCTGCAGCCGGGCGGCGACCAGGCTGGAGAGCAGCTGCGGGGTGTGCGAGACGAGAGCGACGGCGCGGTCGTGGGCATCGGCGTCCATCACCACGGGCACCGCCCGGCAGTGGGCGACGAGTTCCAGGGCGAGGTTGAGGACCTCGGTGTCGGTCTCACGGGTGGGGGTGAGCACCCAGGGCCGGCCCTCGAAGAGGTCGGCGCCGGCCGCCATGGGCCCGGAGCGCTCTCGCCCGGCCATGGGGTGCGTGCCCAGGTAGCGGGACAGGTCGCAGCCGAGCGCCTCCAGCTCGCGACGCGGGCCGCCCTTGACGCTGGCGACGTCGAGGTAGGCGCGGGCGGTCCCGCTGCGGATGGCCTCGGCCAGGGTCGCGGCGACGTGCGCGGGGGGCACGGCGACGACGGCGAGGTCGACCGGTCCGTCCGGCTCCTGGTCGGTGCCGGCGCCGCGGGCGGCAGCGGTGTGGGCCTGGGCGGGGTCGTGGTCCCTGAGGTGGACCTGGACGCCGCGGCCCGCGAGGGCGAGGGCGGCGGAGGTGCCGATCAGGCCGGTGCCGATGACGAGGGCTGTTCTCACCGGACCCAGCCTAGTGCCGCCCTGCGGGACGGCGAGCGCGGTGTCCGGTACAACGAAAGGCATGATCTATCACGTGGTCCCCCTGGACGACTGGCTCGCCCTGCCCGACCGCCCGTACTCCCCCGCCTCGCTGGCCGACGACGGCTTCGTGCACTGCTCCCCCGACGAGGCCACGACGCTGGCCGTGGCCTCGGCCTTCTACCGGGAGACGCCGGGACCGCTGATGGCGCTGCTCATCGACGAGCACAAGCTGGACGTCATGGTCCGCTGGGAGCCGGCGGACCCGGCCCCGCCGCCGGGGGTTGCGCCGGGGACGCAGTTCCCTCATGTGTACGGGCGCATCACGCGTGATGCGGTGGAGGGGATGATGGAGATTCAGCGGGACGAGAGCGGTCTGGCGACCGGCTTGACCGTGTGGTCGTGAGACCTGCGGGCCGGCTGTGGTTGCTCGCGCAGTTCCCCGCGCCCCTTGCGGGGCGCGGGTGCCGGGAGCGGGTGCCGCCTTCCTACAGGTCGACCTCGCGCAGCAGCATGCCGACCTCCGTGTTCGTCAGGCGGCGCAGCCAGCCCGACTTCTGGTCGCCCAGGGCGATCGGGCCGAAGGAGGTGCGGACGAGCTTGTCGACCGGGAAGCCCGCCTCGGCCAGCATGCGCCGCACGATGTGCTTGCGGCCCTCGTGGAGGGTGACCTCCACGAGGTAGTTCTTGCCGGTCTGCTGCACGACGCGGAAGTTGTCGGCGCGCGCGTAGCCGTCCTCCAGCTCGATGCCGCTCTTGAGCTGCTTGCCGACGTCGCGCGGCAGCGGGCCGGTGATGGCGGCCAGGTAGGTCTTCTGGACGCCGTACCGGGGGTGGGTGAGGCGGTGGGCCAGCTCTCCGTGGTTGGTGAGCAGGATGATGCCCTCGGTCTCCGTGTCGAGACGGCCGACGTGGAAGAGCCGGGTCTCGCGGTTGGTGACGTAGTCGCCGAGGCACTGGCGGCCGTCGGGGTCCTCCATGGTGGAGACGACGCCCGCGGGCTTGTTGAGGGCGAAGAACAGGTACGACTGGGTGGCGACCGTCAGGCCGTCGACCTTGATCTCGTCCTTCTCGGGGTCGACGCGCAGGCCCTGCTCGGTGACGATCTGCCCGTTGACCTCGACGCGGGCCTGCTCGATCAGTTCCTCGCAGGCGCGGCGGGAGCCCATGCCGGCCCGGGCCAGCACCTTCTGCAGCCGCTCGCCCTCCTGCTCGCCGAAGGTCTTGGGCAGGTTGGGCTTCGGCTTGTTGTACCGCTCGCGGTTGCGCTCCTCGATCTTGGCGTCGAGCTCGCGCGGGCGCCCGGGCTGCGTGCGCCCGCCGCCGGCCGCCGGGCTGCGGCGCGGGCCGCCCTTGGCGCCGCCGCGGGCGGAGCTGCCCCGGCCGCCGGAGCCGCGCTCCGCGTCGGGGCCCACGTCGTAGCGGCGCTCCTCGGGGCGCGGCCGGCGCGGGCGCTGCTCCTGCTGCCGGTCGTCGCGCCGGGCGCCGGAGCGGCCGTCGTCGTACCGTCCGCCGCCGGAGCGGCCGCCCTGGGAGCGCCCGCCGCCCGCGCGCCCGCCGCCGGAGCCGCCGCGGGGCGCCCCGCCCCGTGCGCCGCCCCGGTTGTCCCGGCTGCCGCTACCGCTGTTCCTGCCGCTGCTTCGCATCAAAGTTCCGTCTTGTCGTCTGCGTCGGTGTCCGGTGCGTCCGGATCGAAGGACGGGACCCCCTCCTGGGAGTCCCCCTCGACCGCGTCCGCCTCGGGGAGGAACGGTGCGAGCTCGGGAAGCTCGTCCAGGCCGCGCAGGCCCATCCGCTCCAGAAAGTAGTTCGTCGTCCTGTACAGGATCGCACCTGTTTCGGGTTCCGTCCCCGCCTCCTCCACCAGACCCCGCTGGAGGAGGGTGCGCATGACGCCGTCGCAGTTCACACCGCGGACGGCCGAGACCCGGGAACGGCTGACCGGCTGACGGTACGCGACGACGGCCAGGGTCTCCAGTGCGGCCTGGGTGAGCCGGGCCTGCTGGCCGTCCAGGACGAAGGCCTCGACGGCGTCGGCGTACTCGGGCCGGCTGAAGAAGCGCCAGCCCCCGGCGACCTCGCGCAGCTCGAAGCCGCGCCGCCGGGCGGTGTACTCGTCGGCCAGGTTCCGCAGCGCCAGGGCGATCTCGCGGCGGGGCCGGCCGAGGACCCTGGCCAGGTGCTCCTCGGTGGCGGGCTCGTCGACGACCATCAGCACGGCCTCCAGGGCCGGCTCGAGGTCGAGCTCCGCCACGGCGGAGGTCCCGGCGGGCGCCTCCGGGGTCTCCTGCGTCGCCTCGGTCATTCCGTCGTCTCCTCGGGTTCGCGGTCGAACTCGTCCGTCACCACCGGGGCCCCCTCGGCGCCCGTCCAGCGCACCGTCAGCGCCCCCAGCGCCTCGCCCTGGTCCAGGGCGACCGCGCGCTCGCGGTAGAGCTCCAGCAGGGCGAGGAAGCGCGCGACGACGGTGAGGGTGTCGGGCGCGTCCTCGATCAGCTGCGCGAAGCTCGCCTCGCCGGCCGTGCGCAGCCGGTTCACCACGACCTCGGCCTGCTCGCGGACGCTGACCAGGGGGGCGTGGATGTGGTCCACGTACACCTGGGGCGTGGGCTTCGGCTGCATCGCCTTGGCGGCGAGCCGGGCGAAGGCCTCCGGGCCCAGGCCGAGGACGACCTCGGGCAGCAGCTCCGCGTGGTGCGGCTCCAGGCCGACGGTGCGCGGCCGGCGGCGGCCCTCATGGGCCATGCGGTCGCTGAGGATCTCCGCGATCCGCTTGTACGCGCGGTACTGCAGCAGCCGTGCGAAGAGCAGGTCGCGGGCCTCCAGCAGGGCCAGGTCGGCCTCGTCCTCGACCTCGGCGGCGGGCAGCAGCCGGGCCGTCTTGAGGTCCAGGAGCGTCGCCGCCACGACGAGGAACTCGGTCGTCTGGTCGAGGTCGAAGTCCGGTCCCATGGCCCGGATGTGCGCCATAAACTCGTCGGTGACCCTGGACAGGGCCACCTCGGTGACGTCCAGCTTGTGCTTGGCGATGAGCTGCAGCAGCAGGTCGAACGGGCCCTCGAAGTTGTCCAGCCGGACGGTGAACCCTGCGGGGGCCTCCGGGCCGGAAGGCATCGTGCCGGCCGCGTCGGCGGGAGGGGCCGCGGGAGGAAGCCCGGCCCCGGCGGCGTCCTCGGGCCCGCTTCCCGGACCGCGGCCCAGGGTGCGACGGGTCGACGGGGAGGCGGCTGCAGGCATGGGGATTTCCAGGGTGGGGACGGAACTGGCCGTACGGCTCAGGGCTCGTACGGCGCGAGGCTAGCGCAGCGGAACGCCTCAGCGGCCGCGCAGGCGCCGCACGAGGATGCTCGCGTCGCCGCGCGACTCCAGGTCGGCGAGGACGACGGCGACGGCCTCCCGGACGATCCGGCCGCGGTCGACGGCGAGCCCGTGCTCGCCGCGCAGCACCAGCCGCGCGTGCTCCAGGTCCATGAGTTCCTCGGCGGAGACATAGACGGTGATCTTCTCGTCGTGGCGTTCGCGGCCGCTCGGGCGGCGGTTGGCGGCGCGGCTGCGGCGCTTGCCCGGGGCCGCGGTCCCGTCCGTCCGTACGGGAGCGGCGGCGGGGCGCTCGCGGCCTCCGTCCGGGCGGCGCGCCTCCTCCTGCTCCTGGCCCGCTGCCGGGGCGGCCGCGGCACGCGCGGTGCCCTCCTGCGCGGCGGTCCTGCCCGGCTGCGCGGCGTCCGGGCCCTCACCCGGGCCGGGCACCCTCGGCGTCTCGCCGTTCAGCTTCCGGCGGGGGGAGGAGGACTGCAGCCCCGACCCTCCGGTGGTGCGGAACAGTTCGTCGGCGCCGGGCAGACTCACTCGGCGTGACACCGGGCGAGCACCTCCCTGGCGAGCTGGCGATAGGCGGCGGCACCGACGGAGTTGGAGGCGTAGGTGGTGATGGGCTCGCCCGCGACCGTGGTCTCGGGGAAGCGCACCGTGCGCCCGATGACCGTGTGGTAGACGTGGTCGTCGAAGGCCTCGACGACGCGCGCGAGGACCTCGCGGCTGTGCACGGTCCGCGAGTCGTACATCGTGGCGAGGATGCCGTCGAGCTCCAGCTCGGGGTTGAGCCGCTCCTGCACCTTCTCGATGGTCTCGGTCAGCAGGGCCACGCCGCGCAGGGCGAAGAACTCGCACTCCAGGGGGACGATCACCTTGTGAGCCGCCGTCAGGGCGTTGACCGTCAGCAGGCCGAGCGACGGCTGACAGTCGATCACGATGTAGTCGTAGTCCGACATCAGCGGCTTCAGGGCGCGCTGCAGGGTGGACTCGCGGGCGACCTCGCTGACGAGCTGGACCTCGGCCGCGGACAGGTCGATGTTGCTGGGCAGCAGGTCCATGTTGGGGACCGCGGTCTTCAGCAGGACCTCGTCGGCCGACATCCCGCGCTCCATCAGGAGGTTGTAGACCGTCAGGTCCAGCTCCATCGGGTTGACGCCCAGTCCGACGGAGAGCGCGCCCTGCGGGTCGAAGTCGACGAGCAGCACCCGGCGGCCGTACTCGGCGAGTGCGGCGCCCAGGTTGATGGTCGAGGTGGTCTTGCCGACCCCGCCCTTCTGGTTGCACATCGCGATGATCTTGGCCGGGCCGTGGTCCGCCAGCGGTCCGGGGATGGGGAAGTACGGCAGCGGGCGCCCGGTGGGGCCGATGCGCTCGCGGCGCTGGCGTGCGGCGTCGGGGGCGAGCGTCGCGGCGTACTCGGGGTCCGGCTCGTATTCGGCGTCGGGGTCGTAGAAGTGACCGTCCGGCACTTCCTCGTACTCGGCGAGGCGCGCGGGGTCCGTGCTGTCCCGGCCGCCGGCCATGGCGTTCACGTGTTGACCGTCCATGCTCTGGTGGGCTGTCGTCATGGTCTGGATGTCGTGGTGTGCTGCGAAGGTGCGGACAGCGACGGAGCCGACAGCGTGAAGTCCCACGGGACTCCCGTCCTGCGCAGGCATCATTCCTGGGTGACCACCCCCGGGAGCAAATGTCGACTCATTCACAAGTCGTCCTACCTCCTTGGTGACCAGGAAACATCTAGATAGGTCAGCGTGGCACCATGCCGACGGTTGGCGACTCTATGGCGTGTCGGCGGTCCGCAGCAACACAATCCGCCGGAGACGGCACGATGTGTCGGCAATCGAACACCCTTCTGTCAAGGGTGTACGCCCGGTAACCCGGAAGTTTCACAGGCGGCTGCACCGGAGGCGGAAACGCCCCGGCCGGGCCTTGCGCGGCAAGGCCCGGCCGGGGCGTGCTCCCGTCGTACGGGGTCGGCGGCTCAGCCGAGCAGGGTGCTCAGCTCGACCTGCGGCAGGCCGTGCGCCTCGGCGACCGGGCCGTAAACGACCTGTCCCTCATGGACGTTGAGGCCCTTGGCGAGGGCGGCGTCACGGCTGAGCGCCTCCTGCCAGCCGCGGTTGGCCAGCTCCACGATGTACGGCATCGTGGCGTTGGTCAGCGCGTAGGTGGAGGTGTTCGGGACGGCGCCGGGCATGTTGGCGACGCAGTAGAACACGGAGTCGTGGACCATGAAGGTCGGCTCGGTGTGGGTGGTCGGACGCGAGTCCTCGAAGCAGCCGCCCTGGTCGATCGCAATGTCGACAAGTACACTTCCGGGCTTCATCTTGGCGACGAGCTCGTTGGTGACCAGCTTCGGGGCCTTGGCGCCCGGGATCAGCACCGCACCGACGACGAGGTCGGCCTCGGTGACGGCCTTCTCCAGCTCGAAGGCGTTGGAGACGACCGTCTGCACCTTGGTGCCGAAGACCTTGTCGGCCTCGCGCAGCTTGTTGATGTCCTTGTCGAGCAGGGTGACGTGGAAGCCCATGCCGACGGCGATCTGCGCGGCGTTCCAGCCGGAGACGCCGGCGCCGATGACGACGGCCTTGCCCGCGTGGGTGCCCGGGACGCCGCCCGGCAGCACGCCGCGGCCGCCGGCCGAGCGCATCAGGTGGTAGGCGCCGACCTGCGGGGCCAGCCGGCCCGCGACCTCGGACATCGGGGCGAGCAGCGGCAGCGCACGGTTGTCGAGCTCGACGGTCTCGTACGCGATGGCGGTGGTGCCCGACTGGATCAGGGCGTCGGTGCACTCGCGGGAGGCGGCCAGGTGCAGGTACGTGAAGAGGGTCTGGCCCTTGCGCATGCGGTGGTACTCCTCCGCAATGGGCTCCTTGACCTTCAGCAGCAGGTCGGCCGTGGCCCAGACCTCGTCGGCGGTGTCCAGGATGGCGGCACCGGCGCCCACGTACTCGGCATCGGTGATGGAGGAGCCGAGACCGGCCCCCTTCTCCACGAAGACCTGGTGGCCGTTGCGCACCAGCTCCAGCACACCGGCGGGGGTGATGGCCACGCGGAATTCGTTGTTCTTGACCTCGCGGGGGATGCCGACCTTCACGTCGATCACGGTCCTTGAATCAGAGAATGACAGGCTAATCCCGACATGCAGGGCATGCCAGGGCAGACCGCGTCGCTCGCGGCTCACCCAGTCTAATGAAGGACTGTTCGCTGTCTAGCCTTGCAATGCACCAATCTTTGCGGATACTGCTACTGATTTCGTAGGTGGCTTGCCAGTAACTGTGGGTCACCCGGAAGCGGCGGAACGAGGCGCTCCGAGTACCTCCGGAACAGGCTCCTCCGCCGCGAGGAGCTCCCCCGCCGCCTGCCGGTGCTGCTCCGCCGCGACCCCGTCGCCGCGCCGCTCCAGGGCGTCCGCCAGCCGCAGCCGCACCACGGCCTCCAGCCGGGCGTCCCCGGACTGCCGGGCGCACTCCGCCGCCTCCCGGCAGATCCGCAGCGCCTCCCGGGCCCGGCCCGCGTACTCCAGCACCAGGGCCGCCTCGCTCAACGCCCGCGCATGGCCCGGCAGATCCCGCAGCCTGCGGCACACCGCGGCCGCGGCCCGCCAGTCCCGCAGCGCGTCGTTCCACTGCCCGGCCTGGGTGTGCACCGTGCCGAGCCGCCCGTACAGCCGTGCCTGCTCGGCCAGTTCACCCCGGGTCAGGCGCAGCTCCAGGCCCCGCCGGAACCAGTCGGCGGCCCGCTGCCAGTCGCCCAGCTCCTGGTGGGCGGCGGCGACGGACTCCAGCGCGCGGCTGATGGCGTACGGATCGCCGGCCTCGCGCGCCGACTGGAGCGCGTCCCGGTACCGGCCGAGCGCCTCCGCGGTCCGCCCGGCCCGGGCGTCCAGGTCGCCGAGGTTCAGCAGGGCGGCCGCCTTCTCCAGCGGCATCTCGCAGCGCCGCGCCACGTCGAGGACGAGCTGGTGCAGCCCGTAGAGCTCGGGCGCCGCGGCCTCGGCGCCCAGGTGCGCGGTGAGCGCCCGGGTCAGCGCCGAGACCAGCCGCCGGGCCAGGGTGTCCAGGCGGCCGTCCTCCACGGCCATCCGCGCCGCCGCCAGCAGCGCCGGAAGCCGGGCGTCGAGCCACTCGCCGGCGGCCGCGGGCGACGGGAAGCGCAGCGGCCGGGGCAGCTGGTCGATCCTGCGGCGCACCGACGGGTCGTCACGCTCGGTGGCGGCCCGGCAGGAATGCAGCTGCCGCACGGTCCTCTCCAGCATCCGCGCCCTGGCCAGTTCCACCTCCGTCTCCCGCTCCTGGGCCTCCAGCAGGGCCCGCAGCAGTGGCGTCAGACAGCCCGGCACCCGGTACTGCGGCGGCAGCGCGCCGTCGGGCGCTCCCCCGGGGGTCTCCTGGCGCAGCATGCCCCGGACGGTGAAGTCCTCCAGCAGGCCCTGGGCCGTGGAGAGCGAGCAGCCGGCCAGCGCGGAGGCGGTGTGCGCGTCGACGAGCCCGGCGGGGGCCAGCGCGAGCAGGTGCAAGGTGCGGGCGGCGGCGGTCGGCAGGGCCTCGTAGGCGAGCCAGAACGCCCGCGCCAGCGGCCGTCCCGCGCTCTCGGGCCGCTGCTCGCGCAGCCGCTTGACGACGTCGAGCACCGACATCTTGGGCCGGGCCGCCAGCCAGCCGCCGACCAGGATCAGCGCCGCGGGCTGGCTGCCGCACTCCTCGGCGACCGCCGCCGCGGCCACCGGGTCGCAGGTGATCCGGTGACCGCCGTACCGCTCCAGGAGCTTGACGGCTGCGTGCGTGTCCAGCCCGCCGAGGGTGCACGGCCGGACGTCCGGCACGCCGGTCAGCGGGCCGCGGGAGACCGCGACGACGAGGCAGTCGGACTCGTCCGGCAGCAGCGGGTCGACCTGTTCGGCGCCCGCCGCGTCGTCCAGGACGATCAGCGCGCGGCGCCCGTCCAGGGCCCGGCGCAGGGCGGCGGCGAGAACGTCCTCCTCCGCCCCCGCGGGGACGGGCGCCCCGAGCGCGGCGAGCAGGGCCCGGGCCGTCCGCTCGGTGGGGACGGGCTCCCCGTCGGCACCCGTGAGGCGGGCGCGGAGTACTCCGTCCGGGTACTCCCCGGCCAGCTGCCGGGCCAGCTCCTCGGCGAGCGCGGTGCGGCCGGAGCCGGGCTGGCCGGCGATGAGCAGCACCCGGCTGCGGGGGCGTTTGCGACCCGAAAGAGTGTCGAGCCCGGCGCGCACGATGTCGTCGCGCAGCTCCTTGATCTCACGCGCCCTGCCGACGAAGAGGTGAGAGGGAGGCGGGGCCTGACGCCCCCTCACCCCGGTCTGCTGCGCTCTCCCGGCCTCCGCCACGGGTCCACTCCCGTCCACCTGCCGGCCGCGGATGCGGCCGTGACGCGACGAGCCTAGTTCACTGCGTGAGGCGCGAATGGATGCCGGGAGGCCGGTCCGAACGAAGATCACCTATTCGGGTTGCCCGATGGTAGGACCCGGGGGTGCG
>NZ_JBKIWN010000048.1:23605-31202 GCF_058146165.1 Streptomyces sp. AM25
CTGCGCGAGCAACCACCGACGGCCCGCAGCCGACGAACCACGTACCGCTCAGGCCTCGAACGGCCGCGCCGGCCACGGCGCATCCGCCGGGCGCAGGGCCTCCAGCCCCTCCCCCTGCCGCGCAGCGACCAGCGAAAGGACGCCCACCACCAGGCAGTTGTTGTGCAGCTCCCCCGCGAGCACACCGCGGACCAGGTCCGCGACCGGCACCCTGGCGAGCTCCATGTCCGCCTCCTCCTCAGCGACGTCGAAGCGTTCGCCCTCCGCCTCGGAGATGCCGCGGGCGAGGAAGATGCGGACGGCCTCGTCGCAGCCGCCGGGCGTGGTGTAGACGTCGGTCAGCACCCGCCAGTCCTCGGCCTTGACGTGCGCCTCCTCGTACAGCTCGCGCTGAGCGGCCCGCAGCGGGTTCTCGCCGGGGACGTCCAGCAGGCCGGCCGGGATCTCCCACAGCTTCTGCCGCACGGGGTGGCGGTACTGGCGCAGCACCAGCACCCGGTCCCGGTCGTCCAGGGCGAGCACGGCGACCGAGCCGGGGTGCACCTGGTAGTCGCGCTTGACGACGGTGCCGTCGGGCATGACCACCTCGTCCGTGCGCACGCTCGTCTTGTTGCCGGTGAACGGCGTCTCGCCGGCGACGATGCGCCATTCCTCGGCGGTGTCCTTGATGACCGTGCTGCCCATGTCCGTCTGTCCGTCCTTACGTCTCCGGAAAAGCAGAAACCGGGGCGAGGGGCTCCCGAGAGGGAGCCCTCACCCCGGTTCCACCGTACAGATCAGCCCTGCTGGCGCTGCACGGCCGCCTTGATCAGGCCGGCGAAGAGCGGGTGCGGGCGGGTCGGGCGGGAGCGCAGCTCCGGGTGGGCCTGGGTGGCCACCAGGTAGGGGTGCACCTCGCGCGGGTACTCGACGTACTCGACGAGCTTGTTGTCCGGGGAGGTGCCGGAGAACCGGATGCCGGCCTTCTTCTCCAGCTCGGCGCGGTAGGCGTTGTTGACCTCGTAGCGGTGGCGGTGGCGCTCCTCCACGTACGGCTGGTCGTCGTAGACCTCGCGGACGATGGAGCCCTCGGCGAGCTTGGCCGGGTACATGCCCAGGCGCATCGTTCCGCCCATGTCGCCCTCGCCGGCGACGATGTCCATCTGCTCGGCCATCGTGGAGATCACCGGGTGCGCGGTGGCCGCGTCGAACTCGGTGGAGTTCGCGCCCTCGATGCCGGCCAGGTTGCGGGCGGCCTCGATGACGACGCACTGCAGGCCGAGGCACAGGCCCAGCAGCGGGACCTTGTTCTCGCGGGCGTAGGTGATCGCGCCGACCTTGCCGTCGACGCCGCGGTCGCCGAAGCCGCCGGGCACGCAGATCGCGTCCACGTCCGCCAGCTGCTTCTTGGCACCCGCGGGGGTCTTGCAGTCGTCGGAGGTGACCCACTTGATCTTCACGCGGGCCTTGTTGGCGAAGCCGCCGGCGCGGATGGCCTCGGTCACCGACAGGTAGGCGTCCGGCAGGTCGATGTACTTGCCGACCAGGGCCACGGTGACCTCGTGGTCGGGCTGGTGGACGCGCTCCAGCAGGTCGTCCCACTGGGCCCAGTCCACGTCGCGGAACGGCAGGTCGAGCTTGCGCACGACGTAGGCGTCCAGGCCCTCGGTGTGCAGGACCTTCGGGATGTCGTAGATCGACTTGGCGTCGATCGCGGCGACCACGGCGTCCTCGTCCACGTCGCACATCAGCGAGATCTTGCGCTTGATGGCGGTGGGGACCTCGCGGTCGGCGCGCAGCACGATCGCGTCGGGCTGGATGCCGATGTTGCGCAGCGCGGCCACGGAGTGCTGGGTCGGCTTGGTCTTCAGCTCGCCGGACGGGCCGATGTAGGGCAGCAGGGAGATGTGCACGACGAAGACGTTGTCCCGGCCGACCTCGTGGCGGACCTGGCGGACGGTCTCCAGGAACGGCAGCGACTCGATGTCGCCGACGGTGCCGCCGACCTCGGTGATGACGACGTCGACGTCGTCGGTGGCCATACGGCGGATGCGGTGCTTGATCTCGTTGGTGATGTGCGGGATGACCTGGACGGTGTCGCCCAGGTACTCGCCGCGCCGCTCCTTGGCGATCACCGAGGAGTACACCTGGCCGGTGGTGACGTTCGCGGAGCCGTCGAGGTCGACGTCCAGGAAGCGCTCGTAGTGGCCGATGTCCAGGTCCGTCTCGGCACCGTCGTTGGTGACGAAGACCTCACCGTGCTGGAACGGGTTCATCGTGCCCGGGTCGACGTTCAGGTACGGGTCGAGCTTCTGCATCGTCACCCGCAGACCCCGCGCCTTCAGCAGCGCGCCCAGGCTGGAGGCGGTCAGCCCCTTGCCGAGCGAGGAGGCGACACCCCCGGTGACGAAGAGGTGCTTGGTCGTCGTGGGCTTTGCGGCAATGGCCAAAGGGGGGCTCCCGTGGTCGCGAGTGGAGGATGCGTACCGGCGATCACCCGGTTGTTTTCGGGGGTGCCGTCGCTGCGGTTGGGGGGTCTTGCGCCCTCCGGTCCACGGGGTACCAGGGTATCAGCGCCCGGAGCCGGGCGCGCCCGGTGACGCGGTGCGACGGCCTCGCGCCCCCTGCGTCACAGGCCACCCATTCGGCACAGATTCCGCCGCCAACCGTCGCGCGTGTCCCAACTCCGCGTCGTATCCTGCTCGGACACATGCAGCGAGCCGGCCGGCACGGCACCGTCTCTCCCCAGCTACAGCTGGTAGGTGCCCCCACTGATTCCGGAAATGAGCTCGTCGAAAGATCGCTTGCCCAGCTGAGGAAGACCCTCCGGGGTCACGATGCCGTTCGACTGGAGATGACGTGGCCGGGCGTATCGAGGACTACGCACTGATCGGCGACATGCAGACCGCCGCCCTGGTCTGCCGGGACGGCACGGCCGACTGGCTGTGCCTGCCGCGATTCGATTCGCACGCGGCGTTCGCCGGACTGCTCGGCACGGAGGAACACGGCTACTGGCGGATCGGCCCGGCGCACCCCTCGGGGGCGGCTCCCCCGCGCGCCGACCGCCGCCGGTACCGGGGGGATTCCCTCGTGCTCGAGTCCGAGTGGGACACCGCGCGAGGTACCGTCCGGGTGATCGACTTCATGCCGCCCCGTGACGGCGCTCCGCAGCTGATCCGGATCGTGGAGGGCGTCAGCGGCCGGGTGCCGATGCGCTCGGCGCTGCGGATGCGGTTCTCCTACGGGCGCGTCGTGCCGTGGGTGCACAAGGTGGGCGACCGCACGGTGGCCGTCGCGGGCCCCGACTCCGTCTGGCTGGACACCACCGCCGACACCTTCGGCAAGGACCTCACCACCTACTCCGACTTCACCGTCTCCCCCGGCGAGCGCGTCGCCTTCACCATCAGCTGGCAGCCCTCGCACCGCGAGGCGCCCGCCCTGCCCGACCCCGAGGGTGCCCTGGAGGCCACCGAGGAGTTCTGGCGGGAGTGGGTGACGCACTGCACGTACCACGGCCCCTACCGGGACGCGGTGGTCCGCTCGCTGATCACCCTCAAGGCGCTCACCTACGCCCCCACCGGCGGCATCGTGGCCGCCCCCACCACCTCCCTGCCCGAGGAGATCGGCGGCGTCCGGAACTGGGACTACCGGTTCACCTGGCTGCGCGACGCCGCGATCACCCTCTCCTCCCTGCTGCGCACCGGCTACCGCGAGGAGGCCCGGGCCTGGCGCGAGTGGCTGCTGCGCGCGGTCGCCGGCGACCCCGAGAACCTGCAGATCATGTACGGCATCGCCGGTGAGCGTGAACTCGGCGAGAGCGAGCTGGACTGGCTGCCCGGCTACGAGAACTCCCGGCCCGTCCGCGTCGGCAACGGCGCCGCCGGCCAGCTCCAGCTCGACGTCTACGGCGAGGTCACCGAGGCCCTGCACCTGGCCCACATGACCGGGCTCGCCCGCAACGACTACGCCTCCCTGCTCCAGCTGCGGCTCATCGGCTACCTCGAGGACCACTGGACCGAGCCCGACGAGGGCATCTGGGAGGTGCGCGGCCCGCGCCGGCACTTCGTCCACTCCAAGGTGATGGCCTGGGTCGCCGTCGACCGCACCATCAAGCTCATCGAGTCCGGCGACGTCGACGGCCCCCTGGAGCGCTGGCGCGAGCTGCGCGAGGACATCCACCGGGACGTGTGCGAGAAGGGGTACGACAAGGAGCGCAACACCTTCACGCAGTCCTACGGCTCCAAGGAGCTGGACGCCTCCCTGCTGCTGATCCCGCAGATGGGCTTCCTGCCTCCCGACGACAAGCGCGTCATCGGCACCATCGAGGCCATCCAGCGCGAGCTGTCCACCCCCGACGGCTTCGTCCTGCGCTACCCCACCGCCGGTCACGAGGCCGGGGTCGACGGCCTCGAAGGGGACGAAGGGGCCTTCCTGGCCTGCTCGTTCTGGCTCGCCGACGACCTCGCGATGATCGGCCGGGTCGACGAGGCCCGCCAGCTCTTCGAGAAGCTGCTGGCCCTGCGCAACGACCTGGGCCTGCTCGCCGAGGAATGGGACCCACGGCTGCAGCGGCAGGTCGGCAACTTCCCTCAGGCGTTCAGCCACGTGCCGCTGATCGACACCGCGCTGCGGCTCACCGCGTCGAGCGCGTTCGGAGGCTGAACCACAGCGCGAGCGCCCCGACGGGGAGGGCGAGGACGGCTGCGGCGGCATTGAGCCCGCCGTAGCCGTACACCGCGGTCAGCGCCCCGGAGAGCGCGCCGCCCGCCGCGCCCACCAGGTTCATCAGGGTGTCCGACATCCCTTGCACCTCCGGGCGGTGCGCGGCGTCCACCGACTCGCTCAGCAGCGTCGACCCCGCCACCGTGGCGCACGACCAGCCCGTCCCCAGCAGGAACAGCCCTGCGGCCACGGCCCATTGGCGGTTCCCCGCGGTGCCGGCCAGCAGGGTGGCGGCCACGTAGACCACCTGCCCCAGCAGGATCACCGGCACCCTGCCGAACCGGTCCGCC
Source organism: Streptomyces sp. AM25 (assembly GCF_058146165.1). NCBI lineage: Bacteria > Bacillati > Actinomycetota > Actinomycetes > Kitasatosporales > Streptomycetaceae > Streptomyces > Streptomyces sp. AM25. The sequence continues at coordinate 28,597 of NZ_JBKIWN010000048.1, forward strand.
GCCCGGCCCACCAGCGGCGACAGCGCGTACATCCCGGCCACGTGCAGGCTGACCGTGAAGCCCACGACGCTCAACGAGGCGCCCTCGTGGGCGAGATGGACGGGCGTCATCGTCATCACGGAGACCATCACGGCGTGCCCCAGCACCAGGGCGGCCAGGCCCGTCAACGCGGCCGGGGACGCGGCGACATGGCGCAGTGCGGTGCGCATCCGGGCGATGAAGCGTTCCTTCTGTTCGTGCGGGGTGGCCGGCGCGGTCTGTTGCTCCTGGGCCAGCAGGAGCGGGTCCGGGCGGAGGCCTGCGTGGATGATCAGCCAGCCGAGGAGGAAGGCCACCACCGAGAACACGAACGTCCCCGCCTCGTCCGGCAGTCCGAGCGGCCGGGCCAGCACCGCCCCCGGGCCGCTGAGGTTGGGGCCCAGCACACTGCCGAGCGTCGTGGACCACACGACCAGGGACAGCGCGCCCGCGCGGGCGCGGGGCTCCGCGAGGTCGGTGGCCGCGTAGCGGGACTGCAGGTTGGACGCGCTCGCCGAGCCGATCAGCAGCATCCCCAGCAGGGTCACGGGCAGCAGGCCGGCCCCGGCCGCCAGCAGCACCGTCAGCGTTCCCGCGGCCGCGATCAGCCAGCCCGCTCCGAGGCCGGTCCGGCGCCCGCGCGCCCGGGAGAGCGCGGCCAGCGGCACCGACAGCAGCGCCGCCCCGAGCGTGGCCAGGGTGGTGGCGAGGCCGGCCGTCGCCTGGGAGCCCGAGAGGTGCTCGACCAGCAGCCCGCCCGAGGAGATCATCGAGCCCATGCCGATGCCGGCGACCACCTGTGCCGACATCAGCACCCTGAGTGTTCGGCGTTGGACAGCCGTCGTTCGGTGGCTTGCGTTGTGCGGTTCGGGTGATATACCGGATATCTCGGGTGAGTTGGGCGGGGGGCCGGCCGCTGCTGTCATGCGCGACAGCGTAGGGGCGCGGGGCGCGTTGTGGGGCGGTAGGTTCCGTTCATGGAACAGCACGACCTCCCCGCCGGCCCGCAGGGGACGATCACCGTGGCGCGCGCCCTCGAACTGCCCGCCCTGCGCCGGGGGCTGCCCGAGGTCGTGGCCGCCGCCGACCGGCTGCACCGGACCGTGCGCTGGGTGCACGCGGGCGAGGCCCCGAACATCGCCGCCCTCCTCAAGGGCGGCGAGCTCCTGCTGACCACCGGGCTGGGCCTGGGCAGCCGCCCCGCCGAACAGCGCGCCTTCGTCCGGGGGCTGGCCGAGCGGGACATCGCGGCCCTGGTCGTCGAGCTCGGGGCCCGGTTCCCCAGCCTGCCCGCCGCCGTGGTGGACACCGCCCGCGCGTGCGGACTGCCGCTGGTCCAGCTGCACCGGGAGGTGCCGTTCGTCGCCGTCACCGAGGAGATCCATACCGAGCTCGTCAACCAGCACTACGCGCTGTTGCAGCGCGCCGAGGAGGTGCACCGGCGGTGCACCGAGGTGTTGCTGGGCGGGGGCGGGGTGCCCGAAGTGCTGCATCTTTTCGCCGATTTCGCCGGGAATCCCGTCTTCCTGGAGACCGCGGAGGGGCGGCTGCTCTTCGCCGCCGGTCCGGGGGGTGGAAGTGGTGCCTGTGCCGATCCGCTCCAGGTCTGGGACGGGCTGCGGGGGGCCTCGCTCGCCGGGAGCATCGTCACGGACGTGCCCGGGCAGGGCCCTGGCGGCGGTGCCGTGCGGGCGCGGCTCGTGGTGCTTCCGGTGAACGCGCCTCTTGCCCCGGTGCACCGCATCGCCGCCGACCGGGCCGCCGGGCTGCTCGCCGTCGTCCTGCTCCAGGCCCGCCAGGAGGAGGAGCTCGCCGCCCGGGGGCGCGGCGACTTCCTCACCGACCTCGCCGAGGACCGCCTCGACGCGGCCGACGCGCCCGCGCAGGCCCGGGTGCTGGGGTTCCGGCCGGGCGACGGTCCGCTGCTGCCGATGGTGATGCGCATGGCCACCGACCTGGTGCCGGCGGACGGTTGGGCCGCGCTGGCGTGCGCCGTGCAGGAGGAACTGCGGGCGGTGGGCGTGCCGCTGCTGCTGGGCGTACGGCTGCCGGAGGGGCGGGTTCCGGTGCTGGCCGGGCTCCGGGACGAGGCCGAACGGGCCGCGGTGGCGGGGCGGGTGGCGGCCGCGCTGCGGGCCGGGGCGTCGCGAGCGGGGTTCCGGGCGCCGCCGGTGGTGGTGGCGGGGGTCGCCTCGGCGTGGGGGTCGGTGGGGGGTGCGCTTCGGCATGCGGCCGAGGCAGCCACGGCTGCGCAGGGGTTGCCGGACCGGGTCTGGTACGACGTGCGGCGGCTGGACGTCGATGTGTTGTTGTGGCGGCTGCGGGGTGACGGCGATCTGGCTTCGTTCGTGGAGCGGGTCGTCGGGCCGTTGCTGGCCCATGACCGGTTGCTGCCCACGCTGGAGGTGTACCTGGCGCATGCGGGGCGGAAGGCCGAGACGGCGCGGGAGCTGCACGTCAATCGGCAGACGCTGTACGACCGGCTGGGGCGGATCGAGCGGCTGTTGGGGGTGGAGCTGGAGGACCCGGACTCGGCACTGGCGCTGGGGGTTGCGTTGCGGGCGCGGCGGCACGTGGTGGGTCGGGGG
>NZ_JBKIWN010000048.1:31212-33503 GCF_058146165.1 Streptomyces sp. AM25
GGGAGCGGGGCGGGCCCTTCCGGGGACTGAACTTTTTGCGGCAGCCCTGGTCCACGGGTGGGGCGCCCCGCACTTGCCACAAAAAGTTTTTACGTCCCTCTCCAGGGCCCGCCCCGCTCCCACCCCACCCCCTCGCGCCCGTGGTCAGTTGCGCCGGCTCAGTTCGTCGTACACGCTCAGAACGTGGGCCACCGTGTCGTCCTCCGACGGCCAACTCGCCGCCTGGCGGCGCCCGGCTCGTACCAGTCGGTCGCATCGGAGGGGGTCCTCCAGCAGTCTGGTCACCGCGTCGGCCAGCGCCGCCGCGTCACCGCAGGGGACCAGTTCGGCCGCGTCGCCCACGAGTTCCGGCACCCCGCGCGCTTCCACCGCGACCAGCGGCACCCCCGCATGGAGCGCCTCCTGGGCGAGGAGCGACCTCGCTTCCCAACAGCCCGGCAGGATCGCCACGTCGGCCACCGACAGCAACTCCGGTACGTCGTCGCGTCGTCCCACCAGCTGTACCGGCAGGCCTTCCGACTCGATCCTGTGCTGCAGTTCCGGGCGTTCACGGCCCTCGCCCGCGACGATCAGCAGTGGTTCGGGGTCCATTTCACGCCAGATCCGGGCGGCGTCCAGGAGGAGTCCGTAACCCTGACCGGGTTCCAGGCGGCCTACGGTCACCAGCAACGGCCTTGCCACTGCGCCCAGTTCGGCGCGCGCCTTGAGGCGCAGGGTGTCGTCCGGCTCGGGATCCGGTACGGGCCGCGGGGCCGGCACCGCCACCGGCGCCAGCCGGGCGTCGCGCGCCCCGCGCAGCCGCGCCTGGTCCACGAGCTCCGACGAGGCGCCCAGCACCACTGCCGCGGTGCGCACGGCACGGCGCTCCATCAGCCGTACGACGTGGGCGCGTGCGCCTGCGGCATGCACCCGGGTGTGCCAGGTGACCACCAGCGGTGTCGGACGGCCGCGCAGTGCGAGCGCCGCCAGCACCCCGGACTTCAGGCCGTGTGCGTGCACGACGTCCGCGCCCTCGCCGAGCGCGCGGATGTCCGCGACGGCCAGTGCGTCCGTTCCCGGGCGGAGCGGGGCGAACGCGGCGCCGGAGTCCGGGATTCCGAACTCCTCGCCCGTCCGCGGCGGTGCGCACACCGTCACCCGCAGCCCGTGCGCCACGAGCCCGGCCGCGAGCGACCGTACGTGTGCCCCGCTCCCGGCGCTCCCGCTGCCCAGGACTTGAACGGCGTGCAGGGGCGGCCGGGCCGGTGTGCTGCTCACGCGGGGGAAGCTCCTGGGTCGTCGTCGGGCAGAGGCGTACGGCGAGGTGCTGCGCCCAGGATGCCAGCCCCCGCCGACATCCCGGCACCGCCGTACCGAGGGTCGGGCGCCCTACCTCGCCCGTACATCAATGGATTCACCCGCTTTGGGGACTCTTGACCTCCATGACCAGGGCCACGGCCACCAGCGCGGCCGCGTGCAACGCCAGCCCCGTACGCCCGTTGCCGGCCACCACGGCCGTCCCGAGCCCGGCGCCGAGGGCGTGCGCGCCGGTGTCGCCGAGCGTGGTGCGCGCGGCGAGGTCGTCCTTCAGCAGGGCGGCCGCGGCTCCGACGGGGGCGGCGGCCGCCCCGACTCCCCTTGCCACCCCGGGCAGTCCGAGGGCCACGACGGCACCGGCGGCCCGGCCCGGCCGTACGTCCAGCAGATTCACCAGATGCGCGGAACCGGCGATGACGACACCGGCGAGAACCTTGTCGACCGCCCGTTCCCGGAGCACCGCCCCGGCCACAAGTCCGGCGGCACCGATCCCGAGGAGCTTGACGCCCCCGCTGGTCACCTCCCCCTCCCGCAAAGCGGCAAGGTGGGCCCGGACCCCCCGCCGGGGATCCCCGGCCCCCGCATGATCGTCGTAGGCACCGCAGACGGCCGAGGCCACGACGGCCAACGCCCCGGCCCCCCGAACCCGCGGAGGCAGGGAGGAGAAGCCCGCCAGAACACCCGCAGCCGCCGCAGGACCGGCACACAAATCGACAACGCGCCCGGCATGGTTGGTCCGCTCCCACACCGGACGGCCACCGGGCTTGCGCCGCCGCAGAACCTCGTAAACCCCGCCCGCAACACCCGCAGCCACACCCGCAAGCCTGATCATCCGGCCCACTCTAGACAAGGTGTTGAAACGGCACGAGGGGGTGGGGCGGGAGCGGGGCGGGCCCTGGAGGGGACGTAAAAACTTTTTGTGGCAAGTACGGGGCACGCAAACCGTGGACCAGGGCTGCCGCAAAAAGTTCAGTCCCCGGAAGGGCCCGCCCCGC
>NZ_JBKIWN010000048.1:33541-43856 GCF_058146165.1 Streptomyces sp. AM25
CCCCCCCCCCCCCCGACCCCGCCCCCGCCCCCGCCCCGGACGACGGGCCACAGCCAACAACTCCTCCGCGTGAGCCCGAGCCGACTCCGAATCCTCCTGGCCCGCCAGCATGCGGGACAGCTCCCGGACCCGGGCCTCCCCCTCCATGGCGCAGACCCCGCTGCGCGTGACCGAACCGTCGTGCGTCTTCTCGACGACGAGATGACGGTCCGCGAACGCCGCCACCTGCGGCAGGTGCGTCACCACGACGACCTGCGCGGACTCCGCGAGCTTCGCGAGCCGCCGCCCGATCTCCACGGCGGCCTTGCCGCCGACGCCCGCATCAACCTCGTCGAACAGATACGTAGGCACAGGATCGGTCCCGGCGAAGACCACCTCGACGGCCAGCATCACGCGCGAGAGCTCACCCCCCGAGGCCCCCTTGGCGATGGGCCGCGCCTGGGCGCCCGGGTGCGGGGTGAGGAGCAGTTCGACCTCGTCGGCCCCGTACGGGCCGTACTCGACCGCGCGCCCCGCGACCTCGATGCCGGCCTCGGCGTCCGCCGCCTCGGACTGCCGCACGGCGAAGGCCACCCGCGCATGCGGCATGGCCAGTTCGGCCAGTTCCTCCGTGACCGCGTCAGCGAAACGCTTCGCCGCCTCGGTCCGCGCCTCGCTCAGCTCCTGTGCCAGCGCGCCGAGTTCGGCCCGCAGGGCGTCCCGCTCGGCGACGAGCTCGTCGATCCGGTCGTCGTCGCCGTCCAGCTCGCCCAGCCGCGCGGCGCTCTGCTCGGCCCACGCGAGGACCTCCTCCACGTCCGCGCCGTACTTGCGCGTCAGATGGGCCAGGGCGGCCCGCCGCTCCTCCACGGCGGCCAGCCGCCGCGGGTCGGAGTCGAGGTCGTCCGCGTACCCCGCGAGCTCCCCGGCCACGTCGCCCAGCAGGATCCCGATCTCCCCGAGCCGCTCGGAAAGCCCGGCAAGAACAGGATCATGGGACCGCACGGCCTCCAACGCCCGGTGCGCCCCGGCGACGAGCGTCGCCGCATCGACACCTTCGGGATCCTCGGGGTTGCCGACGACGGCCGCATGCGCGGCAGTGGCCGCGGCGGCGAGCGACTCCGCGTGCCCGAGCCGCTCGGCCTCGGCGGCGAGTTCGGCGTCCTCGCCGGCCACCGGCTCGACGGCGGCGATCTCGTCCAGCCCGAAGCGCAGCAGATCCGCTTCCTGGGCGCGCTCGCGGGCCCGCGTGGTCAGCTCCGTCAGCTCGGCGGCGACGCCCCGCAGCCGCCGGTACACGTCGGTGTACTTGGCCAGCGGCACGGACACCGCGGCGCCCGCGTACCGGTCGAGCGCCTCCCGCTGCCGGGCGGACCGCAGCAGCCCCTGCTGGTCGGTCTGCCCGTGGACGGCGACGAGCTCCTCGGAGAGCTCGCCCAGCAGCCCCACGGGCACGCTGCGCCCGCCGAGGTGGGCGCGCGAGCGACCCTCCGCGGAGAGGGTACGGCTGATCAGCAGCGTGCCGTCGTCGAGTTCGGCACCCGCCTCCTCGGCCCGGACGGCCACGGCCGAGCCGCGGTCGACGGCGAGCCGCCCCTCGACCACCGCGGCCTTGGCACCGACCCGCACCAGCGCAGGGTCGGCGCGCCCGCCGAGCAGCAGCCCCAGGCTGGTGACCACCATGGTCTTGCCGGCACCCGTCTCGCCCGTCACCGCGGTGAAACCGGGTGACAGCTCGACCACCGCGTCGTCAATGACGCCCAAGGACCGGATCCGCATCTCCTCCAACACGGATACGACCATACGAGGTTCCGGGGCCGCCCCGCGACGGCCTCCCCCGTTCACCCTCCTGGGGGCAGCCCCACCACCGGTCCGGGTGACCGCTCCATGGCCCCGGCAGCCCTTGCGGGGCCAGGCTCGGAGCATGACCACCCGAGTCCGCGGCCGCCGCGCCGCCACGATCGTGCTCGCCACCGCCGTCGCCCTGGCCACCGCCGCGGGCGCCACGGCCACGGCCGCCGGCCCCCTCTCCCCGGACGCCCCGGACTCCCTGAGCGGCGTGTGGCGGACGGACGGCTACGGAACGGTCGTCTCCGTCGACCAGGACGGCCGCCGGCTGCGCAGCTACGAGACCACGGCCGCCGGCTGCCTGCCGGGCGCCGTGGACGCGTCCCGCCCGCGCGCCACGGGCCCGTTCCGGCAGCAGGGCGAGGCCCCGGTCACGCTGACCGCCGCCGGCCCCGGCCGCGCCCGGCTGAGCCAGGCGGACGACGCCGGTCACCGCACCCTGCGGCGCATCGCCGCCCTGCCCGCCGCCTGCCGCGACCCGCACCCCGCCCGAGATCCCCGGGCGGTCTTCGACACCTTCTGGCAGACCTACGCCGAGAACTACCCCTTCTTCGCCGCCCGGGGCATCGACTGGCAGGCGGTACGCGACCGCTACCGCCCCCGGGTCACGGCCAGGACCACCCCGGACGAACTGTTCGCCGTCCTGCAGCAGATGATCGAGCCGCTCCACGACGGCCACACCTACCTGAAGAACGGCACCGGCGACGACTTCACCAAGCTGTACGCGGGGCACCGCGCGGACACCACCACGCCGACGCGCGAGTCGATCGCGCGCATCGACAAGGCGGTCGCCCACGCCGTCGGCGTGCCCCTGCAGTCCTGGGCCCAGGGCGCCGTCTCCTACGCCGACCTCCCGGACGGCACCGGCTACCTGCGCATCACCCGCTTCGAGAACTACACGAAGGACGACACCTACGAGGCCGACAGTGCCGAACTCGACCGCGCCCTGGACGCCGTCTTCACCCCGGAACTCACGGCCTCCCTGCACGGCCTGATCCTCGACCTCCGCTTCAACGGGGGCGGTTCGGACCAACTGGGCCTGCGGGTCGCCGAACGGCTGACGGACCGTCCGTACACCGCCTATCTCAAGCGTGCGCGCAACGACCCGCAGAATCCCGGCAGTTTCACGCCCGCCGAGCCGGTGCCGGTGACCCCGCACCGCGGCGGCCCGGTCTGGACGGGCCAACTGGCCGTCCTCACCGGCCGCCTGACGATCAGTGCGGGCGAGACCACGACACAGGCCCTCATGGGCCGCACCCCCGCCCCCGTCCGTATCGGCGAGAACACCCAGGGCTCGTTCTCGGACGTCCTGGACCGCCGCCTCCCGAACGGCTGGACCTTCGGCCTGCCGAACGAGGAGTTCGTGAACGCGCAGGACGGCAGGACGACGTACGACATCCGGGGCATCACCCCGGACATCGCCACTCCGGTCTTCACGGAGGAGGAGTTGGCCTCGGGCCGCGACTCGGCACTCACCGAGGCCCGCGCGCGGCTCCGCGCCCGGCGGAGCGCCTAGTGCGGCGCCCCCCGCCACCCCGCGACGGGCAGCGCAAACTTAGCCACCAACCGGTCGGTGAACGACGCATGATGCAACCGCGCCAAGCGGACGGGCACGGCCCCCCGCCGCACCTCCACCCGCGCCCCGGCCGGCAGCTCCACGGTCCGCCGGCCGTCGCACCACAGCACCCCGTTCGGCGTCTCCGGCTGCACCTCGACCGCCAGCACCGAATCCGGCGCGGTCACCAGCGGCTTGGCGAACAGCGCATGCGCGCTGATCGGCACCATCAGCAGCGCCTCGACCTCCGGCCACACCACCGGCCCGCCGGCCGAGAACGCATAGGCGGTCGACCCGGTCGGCGTCGCGCACACCACACCGTCGCCGCCGAACCGCGACACGGGCCGCCCGTCCACCTCGGTGACGACCTCCAGCATGCGCTCGCGCGCCGCCTTCTCCACGGACGCCTCGTTCAGCGCCCAGTCACGGTGCACGATCTCCCCGTCGGTGCACACGAGCACGTCGAGGGTCATCCGCTCCTCGACCTCGTAGGCACGCGTCACGACGCGGTCGACGACCTTGTCCAGGTCGTCCCGTTCGGCCTCGGCCAGGAAGCCGACCCGCCCGAGGTTGACCCCGAGCATCGGCACCCCGGACTCCCGGGCGAGCTCGGCCCCGCGCAGCAGCGTGCCGTCACCCCCCAGCACCACCAGCAGCTCGCAGCCCGTGAGGGGATTGGGCCTGCCCGGCCCCGTCTCCACGCGCTCGGCCGAGGCCGGCAACGGCAGGTCGGCGGCCTCCTCGGCGAGGACCCGCACCCCGATGCCGCAGCGCAGCAGCCCCTGGACGACGAGTTCCGCACTCCGGATGGCCGCGGGCCGTCCCGTGTGCGCGAGAAGGAAGACGGTGCGTGAGCCCGTCCCGGACTGTGATGCTGCCGATGGTGCTTCTGAAGTGGTCAACGGGGCCCCTCCGCCACTGCACGGTCAACGTCCGCCGGGTCCAGTTCGGGCGCACCGGCGCGCAGCCACAGAAAGTACTCGACGTTGCCGGAGGGTCCCGGCAGCGGGCTGGCCGTAACCCCGAGTACACCCAGTCCGAGCTCGGCGGCGCGCCCGGCGACACCGCGCACGGCCTCGGCGCGCAGCTCGGCACTGCGCACCACGCCGCCGCTGCCCAGCCGCTCCTTGCCCACCTCGAACTGCGGCTTGACCATGAGCACGAGATCGGCGTCGGAGGCCGCACAGCGCACCAGCGCGGGCAGCACCAGGCCGAGCGGGATGAAGGACAGATCGCCGACGACGATGTCGACGGGCACGTCGTCGATCTGCTCCAACGTCAACTCGCGTACGTTCGTACGGTCCTTCACGGTGACCCGCTCGTCGCTCTGCAGCGACCAGGCGAGCTGCCCGTAGCCGACGTCGACGGCGACGACGCGGGCCGCACCGGCCCGCAGCAGGACGTCCGTGAACCCGCCGGTCGAGGCCCCCGCGTCCAGGGCCCGGCGGCCCTCCACCACGAGGCCCTGAGGCACGAAGGCGGCCAGTGCGCCGGCGAGCTTGTGCCCGCCGCGCGAGACGTAGTCCGGGTCGCTCCCGTCATCGATGACGACGAGCGCCGCGCTGGTCTCCACCTGGGTGGCGGCCTTGGTCGCGGTCGCCCCGCCGACGGTGACGCGGCCGGCCGCGATCAGCTGGCTCGCGTGCTCGCGCGAACGGGCCAGATTGCGGCGCACCAGCTCGGCGTCCAGTCGGCGGCGGGTCACTGCCACGTGCGGTTCAGCTCCTGTTGTCGTGCGGCTGCGGTGGCCCGGGCGGGCCGGGGCGCTGGTCGAGCGCGGCGAGCGTCTCGCGCAACCCCTCGTGTACATCCTCGTACACCTCCAGGTGACCGCTCACCGCGAGGTGGTCGGCATCGGCGAGCCGGGCCAGCCGGGCGTCCACCTCGGGGTGGCCGGTGGGGGTGCACTCGACGCCGAGGGGCTGCGTCGGGTCGGTCACGTCGGTCATGACTCCGACGCTACCCCGGAAGCGATGTTTCCCGGCGTTGCCCTCTCCCTGCGGTACCGTCCATGACGATGGCGACCATCGATGAGTGCCGCGAGGCACTCGAACGGCTGGCGGAGCACCTCGCGGGGGCGAGCGGCGAGTTCCGCGTCGCCGCCGCGCCCGACCGGTCCCTCAGCTGTCACCTCACCGACCTCGGCGTGACCTTCGTGGGCCACCTCAGGGAGGGCCGCATCCAGGACGTCCGCACGGTGCAGGACGTCCCGGAGCGGCGCGCCGAGATCGGCCTGGAGATGACCGGCGACGACCTGGTGGCCCTGGTCGACGGCCGGCTGAACTTCGCCCGGGCGTGGGCGAGCGGCCGCGTCAGACTCCAGGCGAGCCTGCGGGACGTCCTGCGGTTGCGGTCGCTGCTGTAGGAGGGCGATCCGGCCAACCCTCAGAGCCCAAGGCGCGCCAGCGCCTTCCCGGCGTCCAGCCCGCACACCCCGTCCCCGGCGGCGCTCCAGCCGGCTGCACACAGCGCCCGCAGCCCGTCCACGGGCTCGCCCTCGCCGTCCAGCACCAGTTCCTCGCCCCGTACGGACGCGGTCCAGCCGCCGCAGCGCCCGTCCTCCGTCACCACGGGGTGCGGGGCGAGCAGGCCCCGCAGGTCCTCGGCCACGAACGTCGGCCGGTGCCGCGGCTCCGCCGCGATCAGCTCCGCCGCCGACGTCACCCCGGTGAGGACCAGCAGCGAGTCCACGCCGCCGACGTACGCCCCCTCGATGTCCGTGTCGAGCCGGTCCCCGACCACCAACGGCCGCTCCGCGCCCGTCCGCAGGATCGTCTCCCGGTGCATCGGGGGCAGCGGTTTCCCCGCCACCTGCGGCACCGCACCCGTCGCCAGGCCCACCACGCGCACCGCGGCACCGTTCCCCGGCGCGATCCCCCGGGCGCTCGGAATCGTCAGGTCCGTGTTCGACGCGAACCACGGCACCCCCCGCGCCACCGCGTACGAGGCCTCCATCAGGCGCCCCCACGGCATCTCCGGCCCGCCGAACCCCTGCGCCACGGCGGCCGGGTCGTCGTCCGCCGAGTCCACCGGCACCAGCCCGCGCTCGCGCAGCGCGACCCGCAGCCCCTCCGCACCGATCACCAACACCCTCGAACCGGCAGGCAGTTGGTCCGCGATCAGCCGGGCCACCGCCTGCGCCGAGGTGATCACGTCCCCCGGCTCGGCAGGCACCCCGAGCTCCGTCAGGTGGGCGGCCACCGTGGCCGGCGTCCGGGCCGCGTTGTTGGTCACGTAGGCGAGGTGCATCCCGCCCGCCCGGGCCGTCCCCAGCGAATCGACGGCGTGCACGATCGCCTCGCCGCCCGCGTAGACCACGCCGTCGAGGTCCAGCAGTGCGGTGTCGTACGCCTCGCTCAGTCGCAGCTCACTGGCGCTCGGCCGGGTCCGGACGGTCTGCTGGGTCATGGTGTGATCGCTCCCTGTGCTGTATGTCTCTTCCTCGATCATTTCATTGCCGCACGGGCCCCGGGACATAGCATTTCCCAATGAGCACTCCAGGGCGTGGCCAGGCGGGCCACACAGGACAGGGCCTGCAGCTCGCTCCCTTCCGCGGGCTGCGCTACGTGCCCGAGCGCGTGGGCAGCCTCGCCGCCGTCACCTCGCCGCCGTACGACGTCGTCGTACGCCCCGACGGCCTGCGCCTCCTGGAAACCGCCGACCCGTACAACATCGTCCGGCTCATCCTCCCCCAGGCCGCCACCGCCGCCGACCGGCACCGCCTGGCCGCCCAGACGCTGCGCCGCTGGCAGGACGAGCACGTCCTGGCCCCCGACCCCGAGCCCGCGCTCTACGTCTACGAGCAGCGCGGCGAGGGCATACTGCAGCGCGGCCTCATCGGCGCCCTGCGCCTCACGCCCCCCGAGGAGGGCGTCGTCCTCCCCCACGAGGACGTCATGCCGCACATCGTCGAGGACCGTGCGGACCTCATGCGCGGCACCGGCGCCAACCTCGAACCCCTGCTGTTCTCCTACCGCGGCAACGGGGACGGCATGGCGGGCGCCGCCGGCGTCATCGAGCGCGTCATCCGCACCGAGCCGCTGCTCTCCACCGCCACCGACGACGGCTACGCCCACCGCCTGTGGTCCGTCACCGACCCCGGCGACCTGGCCCGCATCGACGAGGACCTCTCCCACCAGCAGGCCCTCATCGCCGACGGCCACCACCGCTGGGCCACCTACCTGCGCCTGCGCGCCGAGCAACCGGCCCCCGGCCCCTGGGACTTCGGCCTCGTCCTGCTCGTGGACACGGCCCGCTACCCGCTCCGCGTCCGGGCCATCCACCGCCTGCTGCACCGCCTCCCGGTCGCCGACGCGCTGGCCGCCCTGGGCGGCTCCTTCCGGGTCCGCACCGTGGAAGGCCCCCTGCCGCGTGCCCTGGAGGCCCTGGCCGTGGCGGCGGAGGGCGAGGAGCCCGGCAACGCCTTCGTCCTCGCCGGGGACGGCCGCTTCCACCTGCTCGACCGGCCCGACCCGGACCTCCTGGCCCGGACGATCCCCGCCGACCGCCCCCGGGCCTGGCGCGAACTCGACGCCACGGTCCTGCACTCGACGCTCCTGGAGCACGTCTGGCGGGTGCCGGACGACCCCGAGCACATCGGCTACATCCACGACACGGCGGCCGCGGTCGAGCAGGCGGAACGCCACGGCGGCACGGCCGTGCTGATGCACCCCGTCCGCGAGGACGTCGTGCGCGAACTCGCCGAGCAGGGCGTCACGATGCCGCGCAAGTCGACGTCGTTCGGCCCCAAGCCGGCGACGGGGCTGGTGCTGCGGAGCCTCGCGCTGAACTGAGACGCGCGAGACGCGCGAGATGCACGAAGGGCGGAACTCCCGGAATCGATCCGGGAGTTCCGCCCTTCGCATGGTCGACGACCGATCAGCGATCAGCTCTCGTCGCTCTTGTCCTTCTTGTCACCCTCGACGGCCTCGGCAGCTTCGACGGGCTCGACGGCTTCGACGGCTTCGACGGCCTCGACAGCTTCGGTGTCAGCGGCGTCGGCGGCCGTCTCGCCCTGCTCCTCGGCCTCCTCCTCGACGAGCGCGTCCGTGAACTCCACGCCGTCCAGCTCGGCGAGCCGGTCGGAAGCGTTCGTCGTGCCGCCCTGGTCGGCCTCGAGAGCCTTGGCGAACCACTCGCGCGCCTCGCTCTCGCGCCCCACCTCGAGCAGCGCCTCGGCGTAGGCGTAGCGCAGACGCGCGGTCCACGGCTGGACGGAGTTCGACGCCAGCTCGGGGCTCTGCAGCGTGACCACCGCGGCCTCGGCCTGGCCCATGTCCTTGCGGGCGCCGGCGGCCACCAGGCGCATCTCGACCTGGCCCGCCTTGTCCAGCTTCTGCACCTCGGGCTCGCCGGCCATCGCCAGCGCACGCTCCGGACGGCCCATGCCGCGCTCGCAGTCCGCCATGACGGGCCACAGCTCGACGGAACCGGTCATCCGCCGCGCGGCACGGAACTCGGCCAGCGCCTCGGAGTACTTGCCCACCGCGTAGGCGGCGAAGCCGGCGGCCTCGCGGACGGCGGCGACACGGGAGGCGAGCCGCAGGGCGATCCGCGCGTACTCGTAGGCCTGCTCCGGCTCCTCGTCCAGCAGGTTGGCCACCATGACGAGGTTGCGCGCGACGTCCTCGGCAAGCGTCTTGGGCAGGCTCATCAGCTCCTGCCGGACGTCCTTGTCGATCTCCTCGCCGGTCACGTCGTCCGGAATCGGCAGACGCTTCACGGGCTCGCGGTCGCCACGGTCCCGGTCACGGTCGTCGCGACGGCCGCCGTAACCACCCGAGCGGTCGTCTCGGCCGCGGTAGCCACCACGGCTGTCCTCACGGCGCGGACCACGCGGGCCACGGTCACCGCGGTCGTCGCGGCGGAAGCCACCGCGGTCGTCGTCACGGCGCGGACCACGGTCATCACGGCGGAACGAGGGGCGGTCGTCGCGACGCTCGTCACGACGGAAGCCGCCACGGTCGTCATCGCGGCGCGGGCCACGGTCGTCACGGCGTTCGTCACGACGGAAGGACGGGCGCTCATCACGACGGTCATCGCGGCGGAAACCGCCACGGTCGTCATCGCGACGCGGGCCACGGTCATCACGACGCTCGTCGCGGCGGAAGCCACCGCGGTCGTCATCGCGGCGCGGACCACGGTCATCACGACGGAAGGACGGGCGGTCGTCGCGACGGTCGTCGCGGCGGAAACCGCCACGGTCGTCATCGCGACGCGGGCCACGGTCGTCGCGACGCTCGTCACGACGGAAGCCACCACGGTCGTCATCACGGCGACCGAAACCACCGCCGGTGGGGCGGCCACCACGGTCATCACGGCGGAACGAGGGGCGATCGTCGCGACGGTCATCGCGACGGAAGCCACCGCGGTCGTCATCGCGGCGCGGGCCACGGTCGTCACGGCGTTCGTCACGACGGAAGGACGGGCGCTCATCACGACGGTCATCGCGGCGGAAACCGCCACGGTCGTCGTCACGGCGCGGACCACGGTCATCACGACGGTCGTCCCGGCGGAAGCCACCACGGTCGTCATCACGGCGGAACGAGGGGCGGTCGTCGCGACGCTCATCGCGACGGAAACCGCCACGGTCGTCATCACGACGGCCAAAGCCACCACCGGTGGGGCGGCCACCACGGTCATCACGGCGGGGACCGCCGCGCTCGTCATCGCGGCGGAAGCCGCCGCCACCGTCGCGACGCGGCCCGCGCGGGCCACCGCGGCGCGGGTCGCCGCCCGATCGATCGTCGCGAGAGTTGGTGGGCATCGACGTGACTCCTGTCTTGAGGTACGCAGCCATTCTCGCGCACCCGGTCGGCAGGCGCGCTTCGGCATAAAACAAAAAGGACCCTTGGTCCCAGCGTGAACGCTGGGACCAAGGGTCCTTGAAAGATTGTTCGGCGGCGTCCTACTCTCCCACACGGTCCCCCATGC
>NZ_JBKIWN010000049.1:0-25329 GCF_058146165.1 Streptomyces sp. AM25
CCGCCGCCGACAAGTAAATCCGAACTGGGACGGATCAGCCGTTAAATTGACACACCCGCTCACCGGGCTCGCCCTCGCCCCGGTCCGCCTCGGCCCGGCGGTACCAGCCACGCAGCGACTCCGAGCTGACGCCGAGTTCCCGGGCCACCGCAGTGACCGTCCTGCCCGAGGAGTCGACGAGCGTGATCGCGTCCCGCTTGAACTCCTCGGTGTACCGCTTCGTGTGCTTGCTCCCACCTGGTGCTACTTCCTCTGGAACCTCAAGTCCCAGTCTCCAGGTGTCCACGATCAAGGGGAAGCTTCACGGGCAATCCGGACCGCCCGGCCCGGAACTCCGCGTCATACCCCTTGCATATCTCTGCCATCAACCCCCCATAGCGGAAATCTCCACACTACGAAGGGGAGGGGCACCTTTGTGATCCCCCGCCTCCTTAAATCGCCGGGGATGAGCCGTCAGGCCTAGGACATCATCAATGGAAATTTAGCAACGGAGGATCATATGACTACGCCTATGGCTCCCGGCGTGTACGTGAAGGAAGCTTCAAACAGTATGCGTTCGGTAGTGGGCACCGGTACGTCAACTCCAGCATTTCTGGGGGTCACCGGCACCTATGATGAAGAGTGCCCTGAATCACTCCAGCCGCTTCTGGTGCGGAGCTGGAGTGAATTCTGCAATACATTCTTTCCTGACCCGCCTAATGCAGTAACCGACGTGGATGCAGCCCGGCGGTCTTACTGGGTCTCATGGAGAACCTGCAACCACCTGACTGGCATCAGCTCCGAGGTCGCGAAGGCTGACGAAGATTTCAAGAATGCCAAAGATGATACCAGAGAAGGAGTAATTGCCAAACTTTCGACAGGAGTCGCAGATGCCATACTGCTTGCACGAGATTTCAGCCAGGCAAAGGACAATGCGAATCTCGCCGCCCTGAAAAATGCCGCAGCCGCACTGGACGACCCAAATGATAAGAAAATCGAGGCGGTTCAGACGGCTTATGATGCCGCCTTCAAGGACTGGGGTGACGGGCTGCAGCAGTGGCATGCGCTTAATAGTCGACTGGACAAGGTGTGCGAGTCACTGGCAGCGGAAAATGGACTGTCGGACAGCAATGTGGCAACCCAGAAGGCGGAGCTGGCGAGCATTGCCGAAGGCTTGTCAAAGCTAACATTCCCCCTTGCACCTAGAATTAGAGACAAATTCAACTTGGTGAATCTGAGTCAGCGGCTGGACACGTCCGTCAGGATGGATGGCGGTTTCCTCGCTGAGGCGGTTCTGGGGTTCTTCGCAAACGGTGGCGGGCCCTGCTATATCGTCCCGGTGAAGAAAGGCGTTACCCCAGCCGTTTCCGACATCGAGGGAGATGCTGAGGTCGGCAGTGGACTGGCGGGGCTGGAGAAGATACACGAGGTCAGCATGGTCGCCGTACCCGACCTTTCCATTCTCGCCAACCCTGAGCAAGCTGCAGGGTACTGGAAAGCGGTCGTTGCCCACTGCGCCAAGATGGGGAACCGCCTGGCCATCATCGATCCCCCCACTGCGGACGTCCTCCCCGCTGACGCCGTCAAGACGGCCCAGAAGGTGACGGGGCGTAAGGACCTGGCTGCGTTCTACTATCCGTGGGTTGTCGTCAGCGGTGCCAACGGCAAGAAGCGGGCAGTGCCTCCTTGCGGTCACCTGGCCGGTGTGTGGGCTGCCACGGACAACGCCCGGGGCGTCTTCAAGGCTCCGGCCAACGTCTCTCTCACCGGGGCCATCGACCTCTCTCATCTGGTCAGCGACGACGAACAAGGCAACCTGAACGAGCACGGCGTCAACTGCATCCGCAGTTTCCCCGGACGGCCCCTGATGGTCTGGGGCGCCCGCACTCTCGCGGACCCCTCGGACCGCGACTGGAAGTACCTCAGCGTCCGCCGGCTGGTCTGCTTCCTGAGCGACTCCATCCGCCTCTCCACGAACTGGGCCGTCTTCGAGCCCAACGACGAACGCCTCTGGTCCACCCTCCGGCAGAGCGTCATCGCCTTCCTCAAGGACCAGTGGCGCCAAGGCGCCCTCCAGGGGACCACCGCCGACCAGGCCTTCCATGTCGTCTGCGACCAGAGCAACAACCCCCAGTCCCTGATCGACCTCGGACAGGTCCACTGCGACGTCTACATCGCACCCGTACGCCCCGCCGAATTCATCCACTTCACCATCCAGCAAACCGCAGGACAGTCACCCTCCTGACCTGTTCCGATCAGGCAGGGCGCTGGCAGCGAAGCCTGGTGTTCCGGTGACGCGAAAGCAAGTTCAACAGCGCTAAGGCCGGGGCAAGCGGAATTCGTCGATGGTCAGGCCAGCCGCCCAGCGCCCACGGCCACAGGTCTGGTCCGCAGTGACCGGGAGCATTGGCGGTCACCCAGCCCCCGAGTCCGCCGGGACTGCGCCTCAGCCCGGCGCTCCTCGGGCATGGCTGAGTTGCAGGGGCGGCGCTGGCGCCCCGTGGCCCGGAGGAATGAGCAGATCTCTCTCAGGGCCCTTGAAGGCCCCGCGGGTCAGCCCACCACACCCAAACCTGGCCGATAGGCCTGCAGCTTTCGGCCGGCCAGCGTCCGGCCGCAACCACGCTCGGCCCTGAATGGGGTCGCCCTCACCACGCTATGGAGTCCTGATGGCCATCGGAGACGTCTACCCATCCAACATCTTCAGCATCGAACTCGGATCATTCCAGGTCGAAACAGTGCAGAACGTTTCGGCCCCTACCATGCAGATCGAAGTCGTCGAAACACACCAGGTTTCGGCCACTGGAGAGGCAATTTCAAGGAAACAGCCCGCCACGAAGCCTCAAAGCGGTGAGATCACCGTGACGCGCGGCATGGACAAGAGTACCGTGTTCACCGACTGGATTAATACTACCCTGGAGAAGAAGGACGTAGGAAAGGCTCGACAGAACATCACTATCGTCATGTACGGCACAGACAAGAAGCCTGTGCTCCGCTACCACCTCGTTAATGCCTGGGCCTCGCAGTTGAAGGGTGCCGACCTTGATGCGTCCAGCACATCGCCGGCCACGGAACAGGTGACCATCACCTACGAGGACTGCGCCGTCGAGCGAGCTTGAGGTAGCACTTGCGCGGCGGAACTCAGCAATGTGGGGCGTCCACGCTGCAACAGACGGTCAAGGGCTGTCCCGTATATGATCTCCGTGTGGTCTCGGCTGCGGTTGCCCGAGGTACGAGCCACTCCCCTGCCCGGCGAGGGCGAGATTGTACATCCGTGCGATGCCGAGCATGGCGTGATGGACGCCGTCGCCTTGTACTCGAAGAGCGCGAGGTTTGCCTCGGCCCGGGTGGTGAGGACGCGGCCACGGACAGGACGGCTCCGATACCGTAACCACACCAACCACTGCAAGATCATCTCACCCGTGACCAGCAGTTACGGGATAGCTCTTAAGCCTGCTAATTTTCCGGAAAAATACCAGCTGGGTGCTTTAGTGGGTACAGGGTAAAGCCCTGTACCCACTGAGCCGAAATCTGCATGCGTGGCAGCCAGAACTGTCACCGGCTCGAAGCGCGCCCCGAGCAGTCTGCGGGAACAGGCCATCCATGCGCGACACCCTTTGCTGCACGTGTAGTTGAAGGGCGAGGAAGCCGGCTCCTGAAGACTTACTCTGCACGTATAAGGCGAGGGAAGAAGGTGCGCAGAAGGTGCTTACTTCTGAAGGCGGCGCAGCACAGGAACTGCGCACAACGTTTGATTTTGATTTGCCTCGCGGTTATGTGGACGGATCTGGTGTGGTCCATAAGAGCGGGACGATGCGCCTGGCGACTGCTCAGGATGAGCTGTCGCCGCTGGTCGACCAGCGAGTGCGTGAGAATCCGGCGTATCTCGGAGTGGTGCTCTTGAGTCTGGTGATCACCCGGCTTGGGTCAGTGCCCCGGATCGATCCCACGCTGATTGAACAGCTTTTTGCAGCTGATCTTTCCTATCTGCAGGATTTCTATAGGTCGATCAACGGGCTGGGGCAGGCAGAGACAGCGGCCTGCCCCAGCTGCGGGATCACCTTCGCCCTGGCCCGCGGCGCCGGGAGCGGCCTGGGGGAATAGTGACCTACCCGCCAAGCCGCCTGCTGGAGGAGACGGCCTTCATTGCCTATCACTTCCACTGGGCTCGCGGCGACGTCATGAGCCTGACTCACACAGAGCGGCATGGCTGGGTACGCGAAATCAACCGGATCAACACCCGGTTCAATGAAGGGAGGTAGCGGTTCATGGGCCACCCCCGTCTGACGCCCGCACCGATGGTGCTGTCGGCAGCAGTCTCCCCGCCGGCCTCCAGCGGCTTGAGGGCGCTTAAGGGAAAGCTGGCGGCCTGGCAACCCCTGGCGGTGTGCTCCGCTGCGACGGCCTTGCTGCCCAGGGGATGGCTTCTCAGCGTCGAGCCATCTTGGCGCGGGCCTGCCATCAGGCTCCGGTCTACTGCTGTGGCCCTGTACTGGCCCATGCCCGATGTGGGCGGGCGGAGCGGGCCTGGGGGCACGATAGACGGCTGGGCTTCGCCCAAGCCAGGTGAGCATGCGGACAAGTGGTACGAGTCCCGCCGCGCATCAAGGCATCCCTTTCCGCTAGACGGAGCTGTCTCGCTTGACGTCGAGGACACGACTCGAGCGGGGTCAAGCCGCGATGGACCGCCCCATGGTGCTGTCTCGCCACGTCCGTCGGATCTTCTGCCTGGTCAAACGGCCAGTACCCACACCAACCACCCCCACCCCCCGCCGGGCACACCACCGGGCACACGCCCCACAGGCCTGCAACCACCCCTCACCACCCCGCCCACCCCCCTCACCTGGCACACCCCCCACCCACCCACACCAACCAGCACCCACACCAACCACCCCCACCCCGACGCACCAGTCTCTTCCGTCCTGCCGGTGCCGCTTACCTGGCGTACGGCTTCCTCTGCGTCCGCCGCTGGCCAGCAGGCAACTGCGCCTTCGGCTGCGGGTCCAGCCCGCAGCTCCAGATTCCGGGGCGCCGGCCAGGCGCTGCGCTCCGAGAACATGGGTGCACCTGGGCGCGAAGCCCTGCTGGCGGGTGGCGCAATCAGCGCGAGGGCGGTAGCGCGGGAGATCTGTCGTGATCATGCGCAGGACCTCGCACGGGCGGTCCTTGCGTACCTGCCGCAGGTCACTGGCCGGCGTGCCACGGGTACACCGCCGCGAAGCGCGGCTCCGCCTCGATGAATCCGACAGGCGTGCAGTCAAGCCTGCGTAGGAGGCCACTTCATGAGTTCTGAGCCTTTTGCTGTCAGTTCGATGTTCCATCTCACAATCGGCGGATTCAACCTGGGTTCGTTCACCAGCTGTGAGGGCCTGGGTTGCTATACCGAATCCGAAGAACACCGCGAGGGCGGCCTCAACGATCACGTGTGGCAATTGCCCGGCCGCCTGCGCTACACCAATCTGACTCTGTCGCGGCCGCTGACGCGTCAGACCACGCTGATATGGCTGTGGTTGCAGCAGGTGAACAGGCCGGCTGCGTCGCCGCTGCGTATGCCGGGGGAGCTGGTGGCCCTCGGGCCGGACCACCGCCCCTTGGTGGGCTGGGCACTCGACGGAGTGCTGCCTGTGAGGTGGACGGGCCCGTCCTTCTCCGTGGACCAGGCCCAGGCAGCACACGAGTCGCTGGAAGTCGCCCACAACGGCTTCCTCGAACTGCCGATGTGAGCTGCTCCCGTTGTCTGACCAGGCAGCCACATGGCCCTCACTCCCGCCGCCCGTCTGTTGTCCCCTGAAGTAAAGGATCCGGCCGTGTTATCGCTTCCTATCAGCAGTTCCCTCGTGCGGGCCGTTCTTGTCATGTACGAGCCTCCGCCGGCGAAGAAGAACACGCCGGGCCCGGAGTGCGGGCGTCTGGCCTTCCAGTTCAATCCCGAGCAGCTGCGGATCGCCAATAACGCCTCCTGGGTACGGCATCCGGCGAAGAACGCGAGGAAGGCTCGCCGCCCGCAGTTCCGCGGTACCCAGCCGCGGTCCTTCAGCGTGGAGATCTTTCTGGATGCCGCGGGCAAGAGAGGCCGTGTCCAGGACAGCGTGGAGCTGCTGATGAAGTGCTGCACGCCGACCCAGGAGAGCGTGACCGCGAAACGGCCGTCGCCGCCCTGGGTTCGCCTGGTGTGGGGGAAGATGCGCACCACGGCTTTCACCGCCGTGGTCCATACCGTCTCCGCGTCGTACACCATGTTCGCCCCGGACGGGCAGCCCTTGCGGGCCACGTGCACAGTGGATCTCGAGGAACTGGGCGGAGCGGTCCCCAGGACGAATCCGACATCCGGGGGGCCGGGTGGGGTGGGTGCACACCAGGTGGCACGTGGAGAGAGTCTGGCTACGCTGTCCTACCGGACGTATGGTGATCCCACCCGCTGGCGGGAGGTGGCCCGGCTCAACGAGATCGACGACCCGTCCCTGCTCGCGCCCGGTGACCAGCTGCTGCTTCCCGACCTGACGGCAAGCGCTTGGGGTGGGTCGGATGGGCAATGACCGTACGGTGCAGGAGTTCTACACAGCTACTGCGGTGGTCCGGCTCGGTGGCGCGGTGTTGCCGGACATCTGGGAGCAGTCTCTGACCGAGACAGTGGTGGAGACGTCGGTGGAGCAGCCGGCGGCCGCGTCTTTGCGCTTCAGTGATCCGGACCGGACGCTGCTGAAGGAGCTGCGCGTCTCCACTGGGACGCGGCTGGCGGTCAGCGCCTCCGTGAACGGGGTTCCCACACCGCTGTTCGCCGGCGAGGTCATCGCGCTGGAGACGGAGTTCAACACCCAGCAGGGCACGTTCACGCTGGTTCGTGCTGCGGATGGGGGGCACCGGCTGCAGCGCGGCCGCCAGGTCGTGGCTTACGCGGACACCACGGTCCGCAAGGTGGTGCAGGCCATCGCGGCCCGGGCCGGGCTGCGGGTGGACACCATCGAGGCCGATACGGCGGCGATACCCTACTTGGCCCAGCCGAACCTGACGGACTGGGAGATGTTGCAGCACCTGGCGTGCGAGCGGGGCCTGCGGGTAAGCCTGGAAGGCGACGAGGGGACGCTTCTGTGCCTGCGCCGTATCGCACCGGGCCCCGGCGGGAAGGCCGAAGAGCATGTGCTCACCCACGGCAAGAACCTTTTGTCGCTGCGTGCCTGCTTCGATTCGGCCCAGCAGGTCGCTGCCGTGGAAGTGCACGGCTGGGACATGAAGGCCAAGGCTCCGCTGAAGAAGCAGGTCGCCGCCAAGGGCAGCGACCGTGTCAAGGTCAACACCACCGCGCAGGCGCTGATCCGGCCGTTCAACCGGGCCGGCTCCGGCGCGGTTCTGCTGGTAACTGGCCGTCCCTACACCGCCGGCAGCGACGTGAACACCGCCGCGCAGGCCCTCGCCGCCGGCTACGCGGCCAGCTTTGCCGAGCTGGAGGCCGAGGCCGAGGGCATTGCCTCGCTGCGGGCTGGCATGAGCGTCGTATTGGAAGAGGTCGGCCCGCCCTTTGCGGGGCAGTACACCGCGTCCGAGTGTCGCCACGTCTTCGCCACGGATGAGGGCGGGGCCGCGGTCTTCCGCACGCAGGTGCACGTGGCGCCGGCCCCTGCCGGGCCTGTACCGCCGCCTCCCCCCTTGTCGGCCATGGGCCTTGCGGTCGGCGTGGTCGTCAATACCAAGGAGCCTCACGAGGGGCAGCACGGCTGGGTGCGCCTGCGACTGCCCTGGCTGCACGACAAGTATGAGACCGACTGGGTGCGCATCATCCAGTACGGGGGAGTAGGCGGCGGCGGAGTACTGCCGGTGGAGGTGGGCGACGAGGTCCTGGTGGGTTTCGAGCACGGCCGGCTCGACCGCCCCTACATCTTGGGCGGGCTCTACAACGGCGAGGACCAGCCGAGCGACCACGACGGGGTGAAGCTCGTCGATCCCAAGACCGGCAAAGCGAACCGCAGGTCTGTGGCCTCGCGCGACGGTGACCGCATCGAGATCCTGACGCCCCCCGAAGGAACCCAGGGCATCCGTCTGGTCACCGGCAAGGAGGAAGGACGTCTGGAGTTCGTCCTGGACCGGGCGAAGAAGTCGGCCACCCTGTCATCAGGGACCGACAAGGCTGCCGACCAGGCGAGGCTCCTCCTGGATCAGCAGAACAACCATCTCGCCCTCACCTCCGGCACAGACGAAAAAAAGGTCAACGTCCTCCTCAACCACAAGGACCAAGTCCTAGCCCTCACCGCAGGAGACGACAAGCAACCCAACCAAGCAAAAGCCGTTCTGGACCAGAAGAACAACCAGCTCACCCTCACCTCCGGCACAGACGAAAAAAAGGTCAACGTCCTCCTCAACCACAAGGACCAAGTCCTAGCCCTCACCGCAGGAGACGACAAGCAACCCAACCAAGCAAAAGCCGTTCTGGACCAGAAGAACAACCAGCTCACCCTCACCTCGGGTACGGGCAAGCAGCAGGTGCAGATTCTGCTTGACCATGGGAAGAAGGCCGTCACCCTCACCTCTGGGACCGTGGCGCAAGACGGAAAGGCAGAGGTCTCTGTCCAGCAGGAGAGCGGCGTCATCACGCTCACCTCCCAGTCCGGTAAGAGCACGATCTCGGTGACCCTCAACGCGAAGGAGAACATCCTGACCTTCAGCGCGGGGGACGGAAAGCTAAAATTCGATGCCGATAAAATTTCAATCGACGCGAAGACTGAACTGCAGTTGACGGGGGGAAAGAAAGCCGCCCTGGCCGCAGGGGCTTCATCCGTAACCGCCACTTCGGACAGCGTGGAGGTCACGGGCAGCAACGTAAATATCAAGTGATATCCAGGAGGACTTCAATGCCCGTTCTCGATATAATAGGTGCCGGATGGGCTTACCCGGGCCTCCGGGAATCAGATGGCAACGCGCGAATGGCCACCGGCAGCGACGACATTGCACAGGCCATCCGCCTCATTCTCGCCACTGCGCACGGAGAGCGCCCCATGCGCCCCGAATTCGGCTGCGGCATCCACGACTTGGTCTTCACCCCCATCGACGCGAGCTCCGCCGGACTGATGGAACAGGCCGTGCGTGAGGCCCTGGAACGGTGGGAGCCGCGCGCGGACATAGACGACGTGACCGTCTTCGGTGACGACACCGACGACGCCCTCGTCTACATCGAAGTGCACTTCCGCCCCCGCGGCACCAACGATTCACGCAACCTCGTATTCCCCTTCTACACCATCCCCTCCCACTCCACGGACACACCATGACCTCACCCCCGCGCCCCGCCCAGGACCCCCTCCCCCCTACCGGCGACCAGCATGGCGACGAGGTCCTCTCCCTCGACACCCTTCACTTCCAGGACGTCGTGGACGACGCCAAACGCCTCATCCCGTCCCTGTACCCGCAGTGGACGGACCACAACGTCTCCGATCCCGGCATCACCATGGTCGAGGCCTGCGCCGCGCTCATCGACGAGCTGTCGTACCGGCTGGACCGGCTGCCCGCCGAGGTGCGCGACGCCTACCTCAGACTCATCGCGCCTCCCCGCAGGGCTGCGACAGCCGCACGCGCGATGCTTACCTTCACGCATGCCCCCGGTGCCTCCGTCGCCGTACCCCTGATCATCGCCGAGAACACCCAGGTCACATCCGGCACCGACGGCCCCGTTTTCACCACGCAGGAAAAGGCGTACCTGCCACCCATCCCGGGCTACGCATACGGGAAACCGGCCGGGAAACCGGGAGAGGACGGGCAACCGCCCAGCATTCCATTTCCAGTGAAAGGGCAAACCTACGAGCCGACGGTGCTGGAGACAGATGCCGTCCTGACCGTCGGCGCCGCGGAGACCAGCCCGGGATCCGCCCCTACGGACATGGAGCGGCACAGCATTCTCCTCCTGCTCGCAGACCCCGGCCCGGGAAAGCTCGTGACCGTGAACGTGCGGCTGCGCAGCGATGCACGGCTGCCCAGCGGGGCCCAGGCGCCCCAAGCGGTCTGGCAGGCCCTGACTGCAAGAGGCTGGCAGCCGGTAGCCCTGCTGAACAACGGAACAGGCGGTCAGCTCCTGGCAGCAGGGGCGCAGTACACCTTTGCGTCTCCGGCGGACGCCGCGCCGGTGACGGTGAAGACCACCACCGGCCGCAAGGGTAAGCTGGCCTCCTTCGCGGCCACCGGGTGTCTGGCCCTGCGGATGAGCGTCCAAGGACTGCCACCCGCTGCGCAGTGGCAGGTCGTCTCCTTGCATCCCTCCTATGCCGTCTCCCCGCCCGTACCTGCCGTGCAGGTGGAGAAGGCAGTGGACATGGGCCCGTGGACTGCCACCGGCAAGCCGGGGCAGACCCTGCGCCTGCCCGGCTTCCCCTTCGCGGGGGGGCTGGACAGCACATCAGTCACCGTCACGGTGCCAGGCCGGGTGCCGCAAACGTGGACACGTGCCGACACCTTCGCCACCGCCGGAGCCGAGACGCCGGCCTATGTCCTCGACTTGGCAGCCAGCACCGTCGCATTCGGCCCCTTGGTGGGTACCCGCCAGTGCGGGCGGATCCCGGAAGCGGGTGCCGCGATCACCGTGAAGGCCGACATCACAGCCGGCCGCCGAGGCAACGTTCCGGCCGACTCCCTGACTCGGCTGTCCACACCGCCCTCACCTGTGCCGCAGGCCATCCTCCGCGACAAGGAGCACTTCTACGCCATCTCCGGGGCTCTGGTCGCCACTGTCAGTGCCAACCCCGGAGGGGCGACCGTGTCGACTGAGCCCTGGGCACAGAAATGGCCGGCCCTGAAGGCCTTCACGACCATCGACGCGGCCGTGGGCCTGCCCCGCGCCGGCTCCGACTCCGGCTACGACCTCGTGTTCTTCTCGGATAAGTCCTACGTCTCCATTCCCGCCGAAAACCCCGGCGCCACAAGCACTCCGGCTCCCATCAGCGCGCACCCCGGCCTCCCCCCGGGCGGCGCAGAACAGAATTTCACCCGCGATATCGACGCAGCCCTCTGGGACGACAAGCGGGGGTTGTTCCTTTTCAAAGGCCCGCACTGCATCAACCGTCCCCTCGGCCAGAAACCGGCCGACCGGTCCTGTCTCATCGCCGAGCTCATTCGCGGCCTGCCGGAACCGTTCACGCAAGGCATCGACGCCGCCAGCATGGAGCTGGACGGCCAGTGGCGGCTCTTCAGCGGGGTCTACTACGTTGCCGTCCGGGACCTAGTCTGTACCACCCCCGCCCCCCTCAGCTCCGTCAGCCTCTGGCCCAAGCTCCAAGACCACATTCCGGCGGTCAGCGTCACCAACACTGCACCCGCCCTCGGCGGCACCGACCCGGAATCCTTCGAAGACCTGCTGCGGGACACCGCAGCAGGCTTCAGAGAACCGCACCGCTCCATCACCTCCGAGGACTACGCCCACGTCCTGAGCGAGAACCTGCCGGGCGTCGCCAGGGCTGTATGCGTCCCCTCCCCCGAGCATGCCCGCTACGACCTACTGATCATCCTGCTCCCCCTCCTGCCTCCGGGCACCCCTCCGTCGGCCCGCTCCCTGCACGCCAGTGAAGGTCTCCTGCGCACTGCGCGCGAACGCCTGGAAGCCCTGCGTCTGCTGGGCACCCGCATCTGTGTCACCGGTCCCGTCTGCGTCCCGGTGCGCATCAGCCTCGAGTTCAACACCAACATCCCAGCTGCCGGATACCCTGCCCTGCGCGACCACATACGCGAAGCGCTGACCGCCTTCCTCCACCCCGCCACCGGCGGTAGCGCCGGCACCGGCTGGCCCCTGGGGCATACACCCACCCCGGGGGAGATCTCCGCGGTCATGGCCACCATCCCTGCCGTCCGGACCACGGGGCAGCCTGGTGTGGAGCTGCTGCACGAGGCGGACAGCGAAACCCCTACCGCCACCCTGCCCTACCTCGACCTCCTGGACCTGATCGTCAATGGCCAGCCCATGCGGGACTCAGACATCGTGGACCCCTCCCACCGCACCAGTCCCACCACCACGCGCAGCCTGAGCCTGACCCTCGCCCTGCCCAAGACCTACACCTGGGACGTCGTACAGGGGAACCTCAGCGGCGGACGGTGGCAAGGGCTGCCGCCCACGCTGGGCGAGCCAAAGCAGACGCTGGTATGCGCAGCGACCACCCGTGATGACCCCTTCACCGGTCAGCTCTCCTTCCGTCTCCACGGGACGAACGAGACCGTCACCCTCGAATGGAGCAACCCGCCGTCCGGCGACAACACCTATGCCCTCACCACCACCGCGAACATCGAAGCCGCCGTCCTCGCCGGCGACGGCAAGACGGCGGTCACCGTCGCAGGGGGCCAGAGCCAGCGGTTCACCGGGCACAACGTCCAAGGCGACACCAGCAGCGCGCACGCCCTGTTGCCCCTCGCCCTCACCGTCAGCAGCAAACTGCTGCAAGTCCTGACCATCACGGCGAAGGACGGCAGCAACGACGCGTGGGAGGCGTCGTTCAAGGAAGACCAGCAGAACTGCAAGGTGGCCCAGGGCACGCCGCTGACGGTGACCGTGACATCCACGACCTTCACCACCGGCATGGCTGGCACGGTCACCTTCAAGAACACCAAGGCCAGAACATCGGATCGAACGGTCACCGTCGGCTGGAGCACGGACGCGAAGGGAACCGTCAGCTTCACCGCGAAAGGCCCCGTCAAAGCTTTCCTCGACGACGGCTCACTCCACGGCCTCCCGCTCACCGAAACCCCCACACCGCGTCCCTCGGAAAGCCCCGGCGGCGGCCTGGTGGCCCAGGCAGCCCTCACCCTCAAAGACCCCGACCACCGCACTGTCACGGTCCACCTGGACAACCGCCTCCCCGCCACTCTCGCCCTCCGCAAACAGGACTTGCGCAACAGCGTCTGGACCATCGCCCCTACCGCCATACCCCAGGGAGTGGCCGAATTCGCCGCCGCCGCAACCGACCAGGGCACGGAAGCCTCCGGCACCGTCTCCTACAGCTACGCCCTCGACGAGCACACAGTCGGCGACATCGTCCTGTCCTGGAAGAGCCCGCCCCAGGTGAATGCCAAGCCCCTCATCACCCTCACCCTGCCACCGGGCGCCGAAATCGCATACGACCAAAACCTCTGGCAGAAAGGCAATTGACGCCACCGCCCCCACCCACCCCTGCGGCCAGAAAGGCACCCGCCATGGCTGACACCCCCACCGGCCGCCCCCCCGGGACGGCGGCCCGCGTCTCCCCCCCACCCCTCATACCCCCGCACCAATACCACACCGGCACAAGCGCCCCGCCCTTCCCTCGCCTCTTTTTCAGCATGCTCGACCCCCTGACACGCAACACCAACCTCCTCCCCGAATTCAGCCTCAAGAAGGTGGCACAAGCCCTAGGCCTCCACCCACCGCTCGGCTCCCCCGCCCGCACCACCATCACCCTCGAGATGGCCCCCGCCCTCGACCAGAGCGTCCTCGTCCCCGCCGGCACCTCATTCGCCACCGCCTCGGCCGAATCAGAAGAACCCCAGTCCTTCACCACCCTCGACGACACCGTCCTGCAGTCAGCAGCCCTCATCACCGCCGGCACCACACCCCGCAGCCCCGGCCTCCCCGGCACCGGCGCCCTCACCCCCCTGGCCAAAGGCACCACCCTCAGCCCCGACCACAGCCTGCTCCTCGTGCTCTCCCGGCCCCTGCCCGGCATGACCTGCCAAGTCACCCTCCCTCTACAATCCTCCGAGAACCACAGCGACTGGGCCTCCCAGATCCGCTGGGAATGCTGGCAGAACAGCGAATGGGTCCCCTGCGGCACAGGAACCGGCCTGGCCCAGGCCCCCCAAGCACCCGCCTTCATCATCCCGGTGCCCTTCACCCACGCCGCCTGCACCCTCGCAGCCTCAGGCACCCTGCCCCAGCAGAACAACGTCGGCCTCCTGCGCTGCCAGCCGCAGACCCCCCTCATCCTCGCAGAGGGAGAAGCCACCCTGCTCGTGCGCGGCTCCGTCCAAGCCGTCCAAGGCGAACTCGTCCTCGACGAACCGCTCGGCATCTCCGAAGGCACCCCCGGACAAAGCTTCACCCTCGCCCACACCCTCTCCACCGCCTACCGCCAGCCCTACCTCGAGGCAGCCTCCGCAAACCGCATCCAGATCTGGACGATGGTCCCCTCATTCGCCGACTCCCAGCCCACCGACCACCACTTCATGACCGACCCCGCCGCCGGCCGCATCATGTTCAGCCCCGACCCCCAGCGGGGCGGCGTCCCCCCAGCAGGCAGCGTCCTACGCATCCCCGCCTACCACAGCGGCACCGGGGCCGCCGGAAACATCCCCGCCCGCAGCATCGCCATCCTGGAAAACCCCCGCCCCGAAATCAACGCCGTCTTCAACCCCGAACCCGCCACAGGCGGCACCGACGCCCGGCACACCCACTGGTACACCGCCTCTCTCGGCGGAGCCGACAGCGCCGCGACAGCCGGGGAACTCGAACGCCTGGCCCTGGACACAGGCCTGGGCATCACCCTCGCCCGCTGCCTGCCCGCCCGCCCCCAGGACACCACCCCCACCGTCCACCTGCGCGTCCTGCCTGCAGCACAGCCCGACAGCATGGGCCGCCTCTCCCACGACCAGCTCCAGCCCGCCCCCGACGCCCAAGCCGCCATCCAGCGCCGCCTCGGCCCCTACCTGCCCGCCGGCTCCACCCTCAACCTCACCGGCTTCCCCCTCGCCGAAGCAAGCGTCACCGTCACCGTCCAGGCCCGCCCCTTCGCCTCCCCCGCCGAATGCAAAGACCTCGCACGCGACACCTGCACAGCCCTCTACCGCTACTTCTGCCCCCTGCCCGGATACGGCCCCACCACCACAGGCTGGCCCGTCGGCACCGACGCCGACACCGGCGACATCCACCGCGCCCTCGCCGACGTCCGCGGACTGGCGAAAATCGTCACCGCACACTTCGAGGACTCCCAGTCCCACAAGACCAGCGACAAAGTTCCCGTCGAGCACGACGGCCTGCTGTACTCCGGCCGCCACCACGTCATCTGCGTAGACACCCAAGGCAACACCGTCCCAGGCGCAGACATCACCGGCTAACGACGCCCCGCATGCCCGGCCAGCCACCGGCATCCCGGGAACGATCAGGACCTGCCTCGCTCCTCTCCCCGAAAGGGAGGGATTCTTACGGCTTGCGCCGCAAGACTTCCTGCTCGTCGCCGACTGCCCGCCCGGAGAACTCCGTTGAGGGACTGGCCGTGGACGTGCTGGGGCTGATCATCGGTGTCGTGGTGCTGGCCGCCTCGGCCCACAAGAACGCCGCCGGCACCGCCTTGCTCGATCTGGCGGCCGGGCGGTGCGGGATGCGTCTGGAGAAGGCGCTGGTGGACCAGGGGCTCAAAGACGAGGTCATCATCCACGGCGCGTTGATGGGCATCGACGTCGAGGTCGTCCACCGCAACCCTGCCGACCAGGGCAATGGCTTTGTCCCGCAGCCGAAACGCTGGGTGGTCGAGCAGACGAACGGCACGCTACTGCTGCACCGGCGCCTGGCCCGTGAGTACGACCACCGGCCCGACACCTCCGCCTCGCGCGTCTACTGGGCCTCCACCGCGAACATGGCCCGCCGCCTCATCACACCCGCTCCCGCCTGGCGCGACGCCCTCGGGCTGGCCGCATGAACATCATCGAGCTCCTGGCCCGCATCCAGGACCAGCACGACGAGACCACGGCCCGGGCCGGTGAACTACGCGACCAGATCGAGCACTTGACCGATGCCCTGACCGAAACCGGAGCACGCCTCGCGGACCTAGACACCGCCCGGAAGGTCATCGGGGCGTGTCAGTGACTCCGTGTAAGTCCTGGGGTTTCAGAGGTTAATGCGGTCCTGGAAGTAGATCGAGAACGCGTTCAGCGCGGCCTTCCAGTGTGGTGCGACGTGGGTCTTGCTGCGTGTCTTCGGCTCGATCAGTTCCCGGATGGCCAGGTAGAGGACCTTGACCGCGGCCTGCTCGGTGGAGAAGTGGCCGCGGTTGCGGGTGACTTTCCGCAGTCGCGCGTTGATCGATTCGATCATATTCGTGCTGTAGATCACCTTCCTGATTTCCGGCGGGAAGGCCAGGTAGGGCACGAAGTCCTGCCACGCCTGGGACCAAGTGCGGGTCACGGCTGGGTACTTGCGTCCCAGGTCGGAGGTGGTGAATTCCTCCAGGGCCTGTTCGGCGGCCTGTTCCGTCGCGGCCGTGTAGATCTTCCGCAGGGCCGGGACGAGCTTGCCGTGGTCCGCCTTCGAGGCGTATCGGAGCGACGCCCGAACGAGGTGAATTACGCAGGTTTGGACCGTGGTGCGGGGCCAGACAGCGTTGATCGCGTCCGGCAGGCCGGGAAGGCCGTCGCAGCAGGCCACGAGCACGTCCTCGATCCCGCGGGCCTTCAGCTCGCCGAGGATGGTGAGCCACTGGCGGGCGCCTTCGCCGTCCTTGCCGATCCACAGTCCGAGCACGTGCTTGCAGCCGTCGAGATCGACGCCGACGGCGAGATGGACGGGACGGTTGGCGACCTTGCCGTCGCGCACCTTGATCCACAGTGCGTCGATGTAGACGACCGGCCACATCGCGTCCAGCGGCCTCGACTGCCAGGCCGTGATCTCGTCCGTCACCGCGTCGGTGACCTTCGAGATCAGGTCCGGCGAGACCTCGGTGCCGTACATCTTGGCCAGGTGCGAGCGGATGTCCCGCACGGACATCCCGCGCGCATACAGGGACAGGACCTGCTCGTCGAAGCCGGACAGCCGGCGTGCGTTCTTCGGCACGATCCGCGGTTCGAACTCACCGTTGCGGTCCCGGGGCACCTCCACCTCGAGCGCGCCGACGTCCGTGAGGACCTTCTTCGTCCCGCTGCCGTTGCGGCTGTTGCCCGAGCCACGGCCGGCCGGATCGCCCTTCTCATAGCCGAGATGCTCGGTCATCTCGGCCTGCAGAGCCCGCTCCAGCAGGGCCTTGGACAGCTGCTGCAGCAGCCCGCCCTCACCGGCCAGCGGAGCACCGGTGGCATCCGAGGACTCCATCAGCTGCTCGACCAGGGCCTCGACCTGCCCGGCCGGGATCGCCTCACCGGCAGCCGCCTCGGATATCTGGTTCTCAGTCACGCGATCTTGCCTTTCCGGAGGGGCGGGACCACGGGCCCCGCCACACTACTCAGATCACGGACTTACACGACTTACCAGACACGTCCGGTCATCGCCTAAGCTTGAAATTAAAGGTTTCCCCTCGGCCTTCAAGGTCGGGGGGTGTCCTTCTTGCGGCGGGTTTTGCCGACGGGGTGGCGGGGTGCCGGGGCGGAGGTTCGGCCTGGTGGTCGGCCGGGGCCGGGGCGGGTCGCTTTCGGCTTCCTGGCGGGAGTGCCCAGGATCCGTCGGATGCGGGGATAGCCGCGGTGGACCCGGCTGGGGGTGAGCCGGTCCGGTGTGAGGGGTTTCTCCCAGGGGCGGCGCAGATCGCCGGCGAGGGGGCGGGCGAGGCGCAGCTGGGTGTGGGCGGCGAGGATGAGCCAGACCCACCGGTCGGCTTGTTCGGGGTGGCGCAGGCGGGGGCGGGTCATGCCCAGGACCTGCTTGAAGAACCGGAATGTGTGTTCGATGTCGAATCTTCTGAGGAAGATCCGCCACAGGCGGTCGATGTCGTGCGCGGTGGCGTCGGGGACGGAGTGCCACAGCCACATTGGTTTGGGGTCACGGTTGCCCGGCAGGTGCTCGACTGCAAGGTGGACCCATGTGCCTTCCACGATGGGCAGTTCCCCTTCGTGCCCGCTCCAGGAGCCGCGGTGGTCCAGTCTCGGGTGCAGGTGTCCCCAGCAGCGGGCGGTCACGCGGCCGAACCTGTCGTGGTGGGTGGTGGATTCCTGGGCCGGGGCGGTGTGGGTGGCCGGGTCGGCCAGGCGCAGTGCCTCGCCGTGGCGTGGTTGCCGGCCCTTGGTGGGGCCCTTGCGGCGCCCGGCCGGATGGTGCATGACCCGGTCGGCGCGGATCCGCCCCAGCAGTCGCACCGGCTCATCGCGCAAGAGCCAGGTCAGGCGCACGATGTCGTAGCCGCAGTCCAGCACGAACAGCACCTCGGGATCGCCCTCGCACCATTGCCCGGCCTCGCGCAGGCGCCCGAGGAGCGCACGGATCTGCCCGGCCGTGACCTCGGTCGCATCGTCGTCGGGGCCGAGCCGGACTGCATCGAGCACTCCGGTCCACGACGTGCGGCCCCCGCCGAGGGCGGCGGCGACCTGGTAGGGCCACCCCGGGATGGTCTGCCGCACCCCGTCACAGCGGCAGGGCCGGTGGCAGTGCAGGCGCCCGGGCGAGCATTCCGCGTCCGGGCGCGGCCACGGCGTCACGTCCAGCGCGATCGAGAGCTGCCCGTCCGCCCCGCGCGGCAACGCGAGGCCGACCAGTGCCATCCGCAGGCGGGACACATCCAGGCGGCCCCTCGCGAGCGCGTCATACATCGCCCCGTGCCCGCGCCGGTGCACCGCCTGGAGCGACAGCTCCGGCAACGACACCACCGGACCGCCCCCACACAACACCGCGTCCACCAACTCGAACAACGCATCCGCACGACGCGGCATCGACGCATACAACTCCATCCGAAAGGACGACAGTTCAGCAACCGCCTCCCGCCCGGCAGGGCCACGCACGATACTCGACACCGACGACCTCCTGGACCGTTGTGCGACTCGACATCACACAGCGTGAAACGGAGGTCGTCGTCATGTCCGGAAAACTCCCGTGTGAGTGAACGACACGAACCCCTCAAACAATCACCAAAGGTTTAATTTCAAGCTAAGAGGGTGCGCGGATAGGCGGTGGCGGGGGTTTCGAATGCAGGTGCAGGCACGGGGCTGCGCGATCATGTGAGTTCCTACGCTCCGTGATCGTGGAGGCTCCGTGCCTGCGCTTCCATCATGGCTCAGAGACCATTCGAATCAGACAAGGGCGGTTGTGTCTCGTTCCGGGGTGGTTCGGTAGGTGGTGACGGGGCTGGTTCCGGTGGCCCGGCGGAGCATGATGCCGGTCATGGTCCAGTGGATCTGTGCCTCGGCCGAGTGCGTCGTGGTCTCGAGGTCCTGGGCGAGGCGGCGGGAGCGGGAGAGCCGGCCGAAGGTCCGCTCGGACTTCCACCGCTGCGGCAGAGGTGTGAAACCGCAGGTCCCGAGGCCTTTCGTGGTGGTCTCGACCTTCATGTTGTCCAGACAGATGCCACGGCTGCGCAAACCTCCGTAGGCGCCGTCGGCCCACACCTTCACCACGGAGGGATGCTGGTCGTGGACGTCGTCGAGGAGGACCGTGCCGCCGTGCCGGTCATGGATGTTCGCGGCAGTGACGATCACGGCCAGGAGCAGTCCCATCGTGTCGGCGATGATGTGCCGCTTGCGGCCCTTGACCCGCTTGTTCCCGTCCGTGCCCACCGTCTCCGCACCGGCAGTGAAGGCGGAGGGGACGGACTGCGAGTCCATCACCGCGGCCGTCGGCTCGCGCTCACGGCCGGCCCGGGCACGGACCTCCTCGCGCAGCAGGTCGTGGACCCTTCTTGACGGTGCCGTCCTTCGTCCACAGCGAGTAGTAGTAGAACACCGAGGTGTGCGGCGGGAAATCGTGCGGCAGCAGGTCCCACTGCACCCCCGTCCGGTTCACATACAAGATCGCGTTCACCACCTCCCGCAGCGGATGCTTCGGCCGACGCAGCCCCAGCCCCGATACCGCCCGGCCGGCTCGCCACTCGGTGAGCACCGGCCCGACCAACTCCCACTGCCCGCCCCTGACATCAGTCCGGTACGGCCGCCGCTGTCCACTCACACACCCGGACTACCCCACCGCCACACCCGAGGCACCCAGACACACGAACTACTACAAACCACAGCATTCAACCCAGAGCAGACACACAGCATTCGAATGGTCTCTCATCGAACCGCTGTGGGACCAGTTCGAGGAACTGGTTCCCGCGCGGGATGAGTTCGCCCCGGACCATCCGCTGGGCTGTCATCGTCGGCGCATCGGTGACCGCGTCGTCTTCGACAGGCTCGTGCAGGTCCTGGTGTTCGGATGCGGCTACCGCAAGGTCGCCGACGGCTCGTGTTCGGCAACGACGATCCGCGGCCGACGGGACGAGTGGATCACAGCCGGGGTGTTCGAACGCCTGCAACTCATCGTGCTCCAGGCCTACGACCGCTTCATCGGGCTGGAGCTGTCGGACCTGCCCGTGGACGGCTGCCACACCAAAGCCCCCTGCGGCGGTGACGTTGCAGGTCCCTCGCCCGTGGACCGGCGCAAGGGAGGCATGAAACGCTCCACCGCAACCGACGCCGCCGGCATCCCGCTCGGCGCGGTCACCGCTCCCGGCAACCGCCACGACTCCCCGCTCCTCGCACCGACACTGGAAAGACTCGAACACCTCGGACCGCTCCCGGACGATGCCACCGTCCACCTGGACGCCGCCTACGGAACGGACAAGGGAGCAAGGACCGCCGCCGAGCACGGGCTGCGGGCCGAGGCCGCCGTCAAGGGCATCGCCGCCCCCGTCCAGAACACCAAAAGGTGGCCCGCCGAACGGACAAACGCCTGGGGCAATCAGTTCTTCAAGATCGCCCGCTGCACCGAACGACGATCCGAAGTCACCGACGCCTACGTGTCTTTGGCCCATGCCGTCATCACCCTGCGCCGCCTCATCCGCCGAGCCTGGACCCTCCACCGCTGGGATACACGCCCTCGAAAACGACCCTGACCAACCCCATTCCGCGCACGCTCTAAATCGCACCGGCCGGAGACGAGCCCGATACGCCCGAGTCGAGCACCGCCCACCAGGCCATCGTGAACGTCTTCAACCAGCACCCCGGTCAGGAGTTCCGGGCCCGTGAGCTGCGCGAACTCCTCGGCATGCCCACCCACGAGGCGTCCGTCAACATCACCCGCAGCCGTCTTCGGACGCCTCATCCGCCAAGGCTTCCTCACCCAGCCCGGGCGAGGCCGCTACCAGAAACGGACTTAACGCCCACTGAAGTCACAAGCGCCCGTCCGACCACGTGTGTGGTGGTCTCGCCGACGAGCCGACAAATCCCAAACAGGACAGTCAGCGACGTCAGTCAGAAGGTGGGGCAGGCTCATCCGCAGAACCACCAGTCACATCATCACTGTCAGAAGGTGATCCAGGCCGCCATCCCCACCGACCGCCGCATCAGTGGCGGGCACCTTGATGCCTGGGTCCTCGCACAGCAGGGAGACCAACCAGCGTCAGGCTGCGTCCTAGGTATCCACGAAAGGACTCCGATGACCGAGCCGTCCACCCCCGCCGACCAGGGGCAACCCGCCCAAACCCTGCAGTTGCCCACCGTGCTCATGCAGGACCCTGCCATGCGCGACTTCGCCGAGGCCATCAGCGCAC
Source organism: Streptomyces sp. AM25 (assembly GCF_058146165.1). Classification (NCBI taxonomy): domain Bacteria; kingdom Bacillati; phylum Actinomycetota; class Actinomycetes; order Kitasatosporales; family Streptomycetaceae; genus Streptomyces; species Streptomyces sp. AM25. Next base: position 21,351 of record NZ_JBKIWN010000049.1, read on the forward strand.
TGTTGACTCCGTACTACCGGGCCCTGGATCCCCACACCGGCCTCGCCCGGCTCCTCGACGCCTGGCGCACCGACCCCGCATGGTTACCCTGGCTCGGACAGATCGCCCACGCGCCCAACCTATGGGACTGGGACGAAGTAGCACAGCGCGCGGCCGTCCACTCCGCAACCGCACTTGCAGCCGTCCGCGGCACGCGCACCGGCCTGCTCCAGGAAGCAGCCCTGCTGGGATGGGAACTGAGCGTCTGGGACCCGGGCTGGACCACCAACCTCAGCTCCGCCCCGGCCCACGAGACCGCGCGCCTGCCCCTGACGGTCGCACTCGCCTGGCCTAGCGCCGACAGCATCAACCTGCCCGGCGTCCGCGACCAGCTCAGCGCCATCGTGCGCAACAACTGCCCTGCATCGACCCCCTGGACCGTGCTGGTCGGCGAAGGGTTCACCCCGACCAGCGCCCTTACCCTGCCCCCGCCTGCGCGCGACCCCTCTACCGCACCAACGGTCTTCTTCTACGGACCTGCCACGGGCGGGGACCACACCGTAGGCTACGATCTCGCCACTTGCCGACCAATCCCCGGCCCATCGCCGCTCAGCGCCCGCTGGAAGACAGGCGATACAAGTAGCGGCAAACCCACAGGCCCCATCAACAGCCTCGCAGACTTCGCCGTGCAGGGCCGCATCCATGGAGCCGCCTACTGGCCAAACGACCACTGCTTCTACCTCGTCAGCCAGGACAAGGCAGCGGTCTGGGACTCCAGTGCCAAAGCGTTCACCCAACTCCTAGGGCTGGACACCCTCTTCCCCGGCCTCACCGCAGCCGTCCGCGAGACCAAGAAGGAACAGGGCCGACCACTTACAGACGACATCCTCACCGTCCTCTCCGGCCCCCGCAAAGACCTCTACGGCCTCCACGTATTCAGCGGGGAATACGTGTACCACTACACCGCCCCCAAGACCCCGCTCGCCAAGAAGCGGAAAATCTCCGAACTGTACAACAGCGGCCTGCCACCAGCCTTCACCCGCGACCTCGACGCCGTCGCAACCCACCCCGACCGCCCCGAAATCCACTACCTCATCGCCGGGCCCCAGTGCGCCGAAATCAGCGGCTTCACCTACATCGCAACCCACCTCATCCGCGACCTGTGGCCAGGCCTACCTGTCCGCACCCTCTCCACCGAAATCGGCGGCGGTTCCCTGACCGTCCCGCAGCAGTCCTTCGTCGGCAAAGAACTGGTCGTCTCCTACTACACCCGCGGGCGCTCCGCCGGCGCCCAAATCTCCCTCTACGCCGGCCCCAAAGTCGGCCACGACGACCGCAAGTCGCTCACCGGCGCACTGGACCACCAGCAGGCATCCGACCTCAGCGGCACCGTCACCTTCCCAGGGGACAAAGTGGCCATCCCCGGCGTCCACAGCGTCTACTACGGCGACCCGGCCTTCGATATATGGCTGTCAGACCCCGCCGAATTCACCGCCTTACTCACTGCCGACCAGTTGGCAAAAGGTGCTCTCCAACCGCCCGCCAACCCGACCTCCGGCACGTCACTCGCCTTTACGGGCAAGACGCAAAAGGCCTGGCTCCAGCATGCCACCATCGCCGTACAGCCTGGAAGCAAACAACGCGCCGCCGATCAGAAGCCAGCGCCACACGCGCTTTCCGCGAACATAGAGGCCATCACCGCCGACGACAACGGCAACCTCAAGGCCTCAGTCCCCAGCGGCCTGCCTCCAGGCGACTGGATCGCGTACCTCTTGGCCCGAGGCGGAGCTGCCTGGCTTGCCAAGCCTGCCACCTTCACCGTCACCCTGCCAGCCGACCAGTACGGCACCCTCGAGCTGAAGAGCGCCAGGCAGGATGCCACGGCCCAGCTTCCCGAGAAGAACTCAGCGACCTTCAGTGTCGCCTTCTCAAAGAGCTCCGCCCAACATCGCAGGGACGGCAAGATACGCATCTACGCCGGGCAAAACCACTCTCAGACCCCGGACACCGTCCCATCAGCCGAACCGGTGCAGGCCATAGCCCTGGACATCAGCGGCGACACCGCCGAAGCGGCTACCGCAGCGCCCCTCGAGGCCGGCGGGTACACCGCCTACTGGACTGCCGGCGAGAGCAACGCGTGGCAGGCGAAACCGCTTTACTTCTCCGTCAGCACAACCACACTCGGTACTCTCGTACGCAGATCGAATTGGCTGGCCCTCGCCGCGCAGATCGAATACTCGACAAACAACAAACAGAATGACGCCATTATGGCGTTCTTCGACGCAGCAGAAGACCTGTCCCCAAAGCTGAACACTGCACCCGAGACTTGGAAAGCAGCCCATTTCGTGCGGCTCTCAGCGTCGTCGGGAACCATGGAAGCGACGTTGGAACAGCTTAAAGAGCCCGGCGAATACACCGTACACCTAACCGACAGCAGCGGCCGGGACATGGCAAAGCCCGTAGCCCATACAACCAAAATACCGGATAGCTCGGTCGGGAAACTCGAAATCGCGGGCGACTCGAAGCGCACCGAAAAAGACAGCAAGGTTTACGCGCTGTCTGCAGAAATTAAGGCCACGCTCACGACGCCCTATCCGAGCAAGCGCAACACCATTATCGTATACCCAGGCAGTCAAGCCGAGGTCGGCTCGACCTACCCGCGGCGGCTTGGCAAGCACTGGACACAGGACGCAAAGTCACCCACCACAGCCGCAATCCTCCCGGACGCGCAGGTCAAGTACACCCCTGGCTTGTACAGCATCTGTGCCTTCGCCAAAGACTCGTATGCGTGGCTAGCCGCACCAGTGACCGTCCTCCTCGAACCCGAGCACAACGAGAACAACAAAATCTCCATAAAGGACTTACCCTCCAGCAAAGAGGTCAGACGAGGAGCCACCGTCATCGTCGAGTACACAACCGAATATGGGACAAAAGATGGATATGACCCGAAAGATAACAAGATACAAATAGTCGACAAAGGTGGCGCACCCCAAAGCTCCGAGAGCGCGACAGAAAGCAGGGGCAGTAAAACCCTCAGCACAGCCAAGCTGACACCCGGCACCTACACAGTGGAACTGACCGGAAAAGACAACAGCCGACTCGCAGACCCAGTCGAATTCAAGGTAACAGCCCGTCAGATGACACTTCATCTTGTCGATGCAACGAAAGATTCCTGGAAGATCACCGGGAAAGCGCTCGTCGGCTGCACGGCCTCCACGCCCGCACCGGAACAAGCAGGGGGCGCCAAGGCAGATATTTCCGCCATCGTTTACACCCAAGATGGCACCACAGCGGACGGCACCATGAAGGGCCAAGCGCTCTGCTCACCAACGCAAAAACCAGACAAAACACTAACCGTCCAATGGGAAATCGACTCAGTCGGAAAGGTCACATTCACGGCCCCCGCCGCTCCCCCACTCAGCGCAAGCTTTGCCACCACCAACACCCCCACCACAGCAAAACCCTCCCTGGAGACAACCGCCGGGCAAGACTTCTTCGCATACCTGAGCAACACGGCACACCGAACACTCACCACCACCTGGAGAAACAACCTGCCGGGCGAACTCACACTCGTCAAAGACTCCGTGACTGTCACCAACACCGCCGCATTTTCCCCACCTCAAACGATCCCATCAAACGGCGATGCCAACTTCACACTCACGACCATCGAGTCCTACAGAGACTCGTCAGGATCCCTCACCTATCAGACACCAGCCACTGAACAACCCCAGGGCAACATCACTATCAAATGGGAGAGCCCTGCAGAAGGAAAACCCACCCTCACCATCACAGTTCCAGACGGAGCAACCGTCGAACACGACGAAACCCAGTGGCAGGAGCAACAGCCCCCAAAGAAGACCTGAGAACCGCTCTCGCATGACGGGAGTGTCTGATTAACGGTGGATCGTCCTTCTATGCCAGGTTGGTCTGACGGCTTGCCTGGAGAAGTGGAACCACCAGATGGCTGAACCCCTTTCATCCTGAATAGCTGCAGGTCAGA
>NZ_JBKIWN010000050.1:0-22793 GCF_058146165.1 Streptomyces sp. AM25
TGACCTACGAGAACAGCGAAAGTCGAGGTACCTGACGGGGCCCGTCACTTCTCGCGGCGGAACGCCAGCAGGGCCGCATCGTCGGACAGTTCGCCGCCCGACCAGGCGAGCAGATCCGGCACCAGCCGGTCCAGCAGGGCCTCCGGAGGCGACTCCGGCATCGCGGCCACCCGCTCCTCCAGCGGATAGAAGCGGCCGGATGCGTCCCTCGCCTCCGTCGCCCCGTCCGTGTACAGCAGCAGGGTGCTGCCGCGGACGAGGGCGAACTCCCTGCGGTGGTACGTGCTCCCGGCCAGGTCGCACAGGCCCAGCGGGGGATCGGCGAGGGGCAGCGCCGGCTCGATCGGCGTCACCGCCCCGGCGTGCAGCAGCAGCGGGGGCAGGTGGCCGCAGTCGACGAGCTCCGCGAGGTTCCCGGAGTCGGCCACCCCCACCAGGGCCGCCGTCACGAACTCCTCGCCCGCGCCGCGCCGCTGCACGGTGGCGTCCAGCCGCTGCGCCACCACGGCGAGATCCGGCTCGACCTGCGCCGCCTCGCGGAACGTGCCCAGCACGTCGGACGCCGTCTCGACGGCCGCGAGCCCCTTGCCCCGGACGTCGCCGACGATCAGCCGGGTGCCGAACGGGGTCGCCAGCACCTCGTACAGGTCCCCGCCCACCCGGGCGTCCGCCGCGGCCGCCAGATAGCGCACCGCCACCCGCAGCCGGCCCGTCCGCTCCGGGACCGGGCGCAGCAGCGCGAGCTGTGCGGCCTCGGCCACCGACCGCGACTGCAGCAGTTCGCGCTCCCGCGTCGCGACGAGCACGACGTTGGCGGTGCTGATGCAGGTGATGGCCAGCACCGTGACCCCGGAGGTCAGGTGCACGGCGAACGGCACGCCCGGGTCGGCCTTGGCGAGCCAGACGACGAGCAGAACGGCCACGGCCCCGGCAGCCATGGGCACGCGGGCGCGGCGGGTGCCGATCCCGGCGAGCACCGGGGCGGTGGCGAGCGCGGGGGAGATGGTCGACCGGGGATTGCTGACGATGTCCGTCACCACGCCGGTGGCCAGCAGGGCGTAGGCCGCCGCGACGAGCGTGCGGGCCGGGAGGGGGAGCGGCGGCGCCTCGGCTCGCCCTGCGCGGCGGCGTGGGTCCGGTTTCATGGCTGCTGCCCACCCTAGGGTCCGTGCACTCCCGCGCAAGCGAGGACATTACTCCATAAAGGTGTATAGGTGCCGCTTCGGCTGCGGCCGGACCGGCGGCTGACCCACGATGGCCGACGTGAGCGGCAGGGTGATGACGCGCGACGCACACGACGTCCTGCTCGTCGTCTACGACGGCGTGCAAATGCTGGACGTCGCAGGGCCTTTGGACGTCTTCGACCGGGCCGCGTGCGCGGCCGGTGCCGGCTACCGGGTGCGGCTGGCCTCGGTGGGCGGAGGGGCCGTCCGTACCTCCGCCGGCCTCGATCTGGCCGTCTCCGCCGACCTGATGAAGGTGCGCAAGCCCCCGGACACGCTGATGGTGGCCGGGGGCTGGGGGTACGCCGACGCCGTCGCGGACGCCGACCTGCTGCGGCAGGTGCGGCGGCTCTCGACGGGGGCCCGGCGCACCGGTTCGGTGTGCACGGGCGCCTTCGTGCTGGCCGCGGCGGGGCTGCTCGACGGGCGCCGCGCCACGACGCACTGGGCGTTCTGCGCCGAACTGGCCGCCTCCTACCCGGCGGTGGACGTGGAGCCCGACGCCTTCTTCGTCCGGGACGGGGCGCTGGCCACCTCCGCGGGCGTCACGGCCGGCATCGACCTCGCCCTCGCGCTCGTCGAGGACGATCACGGTGCCGAACTGGCGTGTTCGGTCGCCAAGTTCCTGGTGGTCTTCATGCAGCGGCCCGGCGGGCAGTCCCAGTTCGGCAGCCGCGCCCGCGGCGAGCTGCTGCGGGCCGGCGCCCTGCGGGACCTCGTCCTGGGCATCGACGCCGACCCGTCGGGCGACCTGTCCGTCCCCGCGATGGCCGCCCGGCTGGGCATGAGCCGCCGCCACTTCAGCCGGCTGTTCAGCCAGGCCGTCGGCATCAGCCCCGGCGCGTACGTGGAGCGGGCCCGGGTGGCGGCGGCGCGGTCCATGCTGGAGCGGTCGGTGGACGGCGTCGACGTGATCGCGGGCCGGTGCGGCTTCGGCACGGTCGAGACGATGCGCCGGGCGTTCTCGCGCGAGACGGGGGTGTCGCCGGCCGCCTACCGCGACCGCTTCCGCCGGGGGTGACGGCCGTGCCGGGAACGGCCGTTCAGACTCCCGTTGTGGAACCCGGCCGGACGATCATCAGGACGGTGACGGCGGCCCACAGCAGATTGAACAGCCCGGCGTGCAGGGCGAGTCGGGCCGGCTGCGCGGTCGGCGGCGCCGCACCGCTCTCCAGCCGGGCCACCACGGCACCCTGCCCCGGCAGCACCAGCGCCCCCAGGACGACGGCCGCCACCGCCGTCAGCGCCATGGAGACGATCACCCAGGTGTCGCCCAGCACGTGCATGTTCTTCGCGGTGGCGAACCCGAAGACCGGAACGGCGACGCCGACGACGGCATAGACCCGGCAGATCCGGTGCAGCGTGCGGACGGTGTCCACGGCTCCCTGCCGGACGGCCGCGGGGAACATGCTGGCCGCCACGGTCACCGGTCCGACGGCGATGACCGCGGCCAGGACGTGGACGGAGAGAAGAAACGCGTTCACGTAGGCAACCGTCCTCAGAGCGCCGCGGGCACGAGCCCGGCAGCACGCCAGACGACGCCCCGGCGCTCGTACGAGAGCAACTGCTCGACGGCGTGAGCCACTCGAGGCCCGAACTCGCGCTCCAGCACGTACAGGCCGACGTCCAGGCCGGAGGTGACCCCGGCGCCGGTCACGAGGTCGCCGTCGTCGACGACCCGCGCGTCCACCGCCACGGCTCCGCAGGCCGCGAGGTGCTCCATGGCCTGGTGGTGGGTCACGGCATGGCGCCCCTTCAGCAGCCCCGCCATCGCCGGCAGCAGCGAGCCCCCGCACACGGTGGCCACGGTCGAACCGGGCCTGTCCAGGGCGGACTTGAGCAGGGCCGGCAAAGGTGTGCGCAGGGCGCGGGCGAGGACGGCGGGGATGGAGGGGACGCGGTCGTCCGCTACGCCGTCGTCCGCTGCTGCCGGGTCCTGTGTCATCCGGCCCGCCGCTCCCGGTACCACGACCAGGTCCGCGCGATCCGGGTCGAGCGCGGCAGCGGCCCGCAGGGACACGGCCCCGAAGGCGCTCGGCACCTCGCGTGCGCCCTCCGCCGAGACCAGTTCCACGCGCAGCGCGCCCCCGGTCGCCAGGCCCCCGGCCTCCAGCACCTCGTAGGGCGCGACGACGTCCAGGGGGTCGAAGCCGTCGAAGAGTACGACCTGGGCGAGCATCCGGCATCAGTCCTCTCACACCTCGGCGGCCCCGGGCGGGGCGCCGGGCCCGACGCTAACCGGGGGCCGGGGAGGCCGGACAGTGGCAGGAATGCCAGCCTTCAACGGATTCTCGCCAGAACTGGGAACGGATGGAATCCGCAGGTGAGAGCGGTGCGCACCGTACCCGGGGTGTGCTTCGGCGCTCGGCGGGCGCGTACCGTACGGCCATGCACACCGTTGCCGTTCTCGCGCTGGACGGGGTCATCGGCTTCGACCTGTCCACCCCCGTCGAGGTGTTCGGCCGGGCCCGGCTGCCCGACGGCCGGGCCGCCTACCGGGTGCGCGTCTGCGCGCCGCATGCGGAGGTCGACGCCGGGGCGTTCGCGCTGCGCGCGCCCTGGGGGCTGGAGGGGCTCGACGACGCGGACACGATCGTCGTGCCGGGCACCGCCGACGTGACCGCACCCGTCCCGGCCGACGTGCTGGACGCGCTGTGCCGGGCGGCCGGGCGCGGTACGCGCATCGCCTCCATCTGCGCGGGCGCCTTCACCCTCGCCGCGACCGGACTGCTCGACGGCCGGCGGGCCACCACGCACTGGATCGCGGCACCGCTTCTCGCGGTCCGGCACCCGCGCATCGACGTCGACCCGGACGTGCTCTACGTCGACAACGGCGCCATCCTGACCTCGGCCGGTGCGGCCGCCGGGCTCGACCTCTGCCTCCACATGGTGCGGCGCGACCACGGTTCGGCGGTGGCCGCCGACGCCGCGCGGCTCAGCGTGATGCCGCTCGAACGCGACGGCGGGCAGGCGCAGTTCATCGTCCACGCGCCGCCCGCCCCCGACGGGAACACACTGGAGCCGCTGCTGCGCTGGATGCGGGACAACGCCGGGCGTGATCTGGCGCTGGCCGACATCGCCGCGCACGCGGGCACCAGCGCCCGCACCCTCAACCGTCGCTTCCGCGAACAGACGGGCACCACGCCGCTGCAGTGGCTGCACCGGGTGCGCGTCCAGCAGGCGCAGTACCTGCTGGAGACCACGGAGCACTCCGTGGAACGCATCGCCGCCCAGGCGGGTTTCGGATCCCCGACGGCCTTCCGGGACCGGTTCAAACGCCTTGTGGGCACGAGCCCGCAAGCGTACCGGCGTGCGTTCCGCAGGCCGGCCGTCCCTTGAGCGCGTCGGTGATGGCGTCGGCCGTGTCGCGCAGCAGCTCCTCGTAGCGGGCGGACCCGCCGCAGGACGGATCCAGCCGGTGGCGCGGGCCGGTCAGGCCCAGGGCCGCGGCGTACGAGGCCGTGCACGGGATCGCGGTCGCGAGCGAGGCGTCGTCGGGGCGGCCGGTGTCGGCCGCGTAGACGCAGCGCCGGTCGTGCGGGGCGGCGACGGCCCGGGCCAGGGCGCTGGTGGCCGGGCGGATGCCGCCGGTCAGCAGCTGCTGCGGGGAGTTGTCGGGGCGGAAGACGTGGTGCACGATCTGCACCCCGACCGGGTGGGGCACGGCCAGGCAGACGCTCATGCCGCTGCGGGCGGCGAGGGCGTCGGCCCAGTTCATGGCGGACGCGCGCAGGTCGTTGCAGTCGGGCGGGGCCGGCGTCGGCCCGTCCGGGGCCAGGGGCCCGGCGGGCAGACAGGCGTCGCCGTCGGGGTCGTCGCGCACCAGTCCTTCGGACCGGAGGTCGCGGAGCAGGGCCCGTACGGAGTCTGCGGGCAGTCCGAGGTACGCCATCAGCCGGTGGACCGTGACGCCGCGCTCGGGGTTCCGGGCCAGAAGCCGGATGGCTGCGGCGGTGTGGGACATGGGGAACACCTCCTCCGTGCCACGGTACGGGCGGACGGGGGCCGCTGGTGTCGGCCGATCGGCCCATTAGGCGGGCCTGACCCGCCCATCCCGCCCATCCCGCCCGCCCCGCCTATCCCGCGAGCCGCACCTCGTCCTCCAGTCCCTCGACGCAGGCCGCTGCCACCCGGTCCAGGGACAGCCCCAGCACCGTGGCGACGGCCGCCACCGTGAAGAACGCCGGTGTCGGCGCCCGGCCCGTCTCGATCTGTGGCGAACGCGCTGGCCGCCGTGCAGGAGGCGGCCGCCGTGGGGGTCGGCCTGCGGGAGCCGGACGAGGCGGCCCGGGCCGTGCCGGCCGAGGCCGGGGCGAGCTCGCCCTTCCTCGGCTACCGGCCGTCCTTCGCCCCCACCCCGTTCCCCGCCGTCATCTGCGCCTCGGTCAACGACGCCGTGGTGCACGGCATCCCCGACGGCTACCGGCTGCGCGACGGCGACCTGGTCAGCATCGACTGCGGCGCGGAGCTCGACGGGTGGACCGGCGACGCCGCCGTGAGCTTCGTCGTCGGCACCGCGGCCCCGGCCGACCTGGAGCTGATCGGCACCGCGCAGCGGGCGCTGGAGGCGGGCATGGCCGCGGCGGTCGCCGGCGGCCGCGTCGGCTACATCTCGCACGCCGTCGGCACGGTCGCGCGCGCCGCCCGCTGCGGGATGCCCGCGGACACGGGCGGCCACGGCATCGGCCGCCGGATGCACGAGGAGCCGTTCGTCCCCAACACCGGCCGGCCCGGCCGCGGTTACCCGCTGCGCCCCGGCCTGGCCCTGGCCATCGAGCCGATGCTGATGGCGGGCGGCCGGGACGAGTGCGTCGTCGCCCCCGACGGCTGGACGGTCCGCAGCGCCGACGGCTCGCGCGCCGCGCACGTCGAGCACACGGTGGCCATCACCGAGGAGGGGCCCCGGATCCTCACCCTGCCGTGAGGCATCGCCGTAAGACGTCCTCCGTAAGACTTCCGTCATCGGATTCCCGGAGCGCGGGCCGCCCTGCGCCCGTTTTCATCAGTGACATCGGAGACGGATCGGCTGCAGGAGGCCGCAATGGGGCGCATACGACGGGTACTGACCGGGCGGGTCGGCATCGGGCTGCTGGTGGGCGGGCTCGTGGCGGTGGCCGTGGGGGCGGTCTGGTTCCAGCCGTGGAAGCTGTGGGTGAACGAGACCGTGCACGAGGCCGCCCCCACGGCCCGCGAGCACGGGGTCCGCACGCTGGCCACCGGCGAGCTCATCAGCCACGAGCACGCGACCAGCGGCACCGTGCGCATCCTGGAACTGCCCGACGGCAGCCGGACGCTCCGGCTGGAGAACCTCGACACCAGCAACGGCCCGGACCTGCGGGTGCTGATCACCGACGCTCCGGTGCGGCAGGGCCGGGCCGGCTGGTTCGTGTTCGACGACGGCGCCCACACCGAGCTCGGCAAGCTCAAGGGCAACAAGGGGGACCAGAACTACCCGCTGCCCGCCGGGCTGAACCTGGATGCGTACCGGAGCGTCAGCATCTGGTGCGACCGCTTCGACGTCTCCTTCGGCGCCGCCGCCCTCACGCGTGCGCTATGAGCCGGTGACGTCCGTCTGTGCGGCGACCGGAGCGTCGCCGGAGATCGTGCAGTTGACCGTCACGCCGAAGACGTGCACCGCGGCGTCGCCCGGCGTGAAGGTCGTCGTGCCCGCGGCGGTGAGCTGGGCCGAGGCGGTGCCGCCGGTCAGGGTGGCGGTCGAACCGCTCGGTATGGCATCGGAGTTGGTGAAGCCGGAGGCGGTCACGCTGCCGGAGCCGGCGCCGCCGAGGTTGATGGTCATCTCGCCCGTCACGCTGCCCGCCGGAACGTCGATCGGCACGGTCAGCTGCGTGACGACGTTGACGGAGAGGTCGGCATTGCCGCCCTGCGGGACGCTTGCCGGAGCCGTCATGGTGACCTGCAGGGACTGCACGCCGCTGGGCGCGCCCGGGCCGGTGCAGGTGTAGCCGACGGAGACGGTGTCGGCCATGGCCTGCGGCGCGCCCAGTCCGAGGCTCGCGCTCGCCAGTGCCGCCACCAGGGTCGCGCCGGCCGCCGTCCGCCTGCGGTGCGTGCGGTGCGTTCTCGAAGTCGTGTTCATCGCCGTGCTCCCTTCCGTCCGCGGCGGGGTCGCCGCCGGGGCGAAGAGCCGGGGGGTCTGATGTGAACACGTCATCAGTGGCATGCGGTGGCGGAGAAGTCAACACGCAAGCGCCCGCGTCCTGTTGTCAGGGCGCCAGGCCGTGCTCCCGGCACGCCCGGTTCCAGCGCTCGGAGATCTCCGCCGTCAGCAGCCGGGTGCGCCGGGCCTCCGCCGCGTACAGCCGGTAGTACACGGGGAACATGCGCGACACCCGCATCGACAGCAACAGGTCCGCCGGGACGATCCGGCGCAGCACGCAGAACGGGGCGGGCACGGCGCAGGGGGCCTCGGCCGAGTGCAGCAGGGAGGACGTGCAGCCCCTCGCGTACACCGCCGGCCGCACCACCTCGTGCGCCGCGGCGATGAGCGGCAGCACCGTGCCCGCCGGCCCCGGGAACGCCACGACCAGCCCGGGCTGTTCGTCCCGCTCCCGCCGCGAGGCCCCGTCGAACCACGCGAGGTATCCGGCCAGCGCCCGCGCCACCGCCCGCAGCGCCGTGCGGCCGGTCACCCGCAGCTCCGCGTAGTGCACCGCGCCGGCCAGCAGCGCCTGGGACGCGAACGGGCAGACCAGGCCCATGCAGTCGCGCAGGTACGGGTGGAAGGCCGGGCCCAGCTCGGTGCCGTCGGCGCCGCCGCCCAGCACGACCGGGTCCGGCCGGTGCAGCTCCCCCGCAGGGGGTGGCGCGGGCGGCAGGGACACGGTCCGACGGTAGGGGCACGCGTCGCCGCTGACCAGCCGTGCTGCAGCGGGAACAGGTGTCCGCAGAGGCGCCCGCGGCCTCCTGTCGGAGGTGTGGCCTACAGTGCGGGCATGAGTACAGCAGACGAGGGGACGGTGCGGGCCGACGTCTGGATCTGGTCCGTGCGTCTCGTCAAGACGCGCTCCGTGGCCGCCGCGGCCTGCCGCGCGGGCCACGTCCGGATCAACGGCGAACGCGTCAAGCCGGCCCAGCCGGTGCGGGTGGGCGACGAGGTGCGGCTGCGGCACGAGGGGCGCGAGCGCATCACCGTCGTCTCGAAGATCGTACGGAAGCGGGTCGGTGCGCCCGTCGCCGTCGAGTGCTACGTGGACAACAGCCCGCCCCCGCCCCCGCGCGAGTTCGTCGCGGCACCCGGGCAGCGGGACCGCGGCACGGGCCGGCCGACGAAGCGCGACCGCCGGGAGATGGAACAGCTGCGCGGCGAGCGCTAGCGCTCCGCTGGAAGTCCGGTACGTCATCCGCGGGTGCGTCGTGGCTGGTCGCGCAGTTCCCCGCGCCCCTTCGGGGCGTCCTCCGGCCGCTGTCGCCGCGGCGCACCGAGCCACGCGGCCGCGAGGGCGAGCAGGGAGACCAGCAGCAGCGCCACCACGGCCCAGCGCGGCCCCGCGTTGCCCGGCGCCTCGCTGCCGCCGAGGTGGAGGGCGAGCGTGACCAGCGCGATGCCCAGGGCCGTCCCCAGTCCGCGAGCCATGTTGACCAGCCCGCCGCCGGTTCCGGACGAGCGGGCCGGTATCGCCGCCATGACGATCGCGTTGTTGGCGGGGGTGAACGTCCCCAGCCCGAGCCCCAGCACGATCAGCAGCGGGGCCAGCGCCGCGGCCGTGGGCGGCAGGGCGGCCATCGCGACCAGCGTCCCTGCGCAGATCACCCCGCCCAGCAGGCACCGCCCCCGGTCGGTCGTCGTGGCCGGCAGGACCCGGTCCGCACAGGTGGCGCCGAGCGCGAAGCCGGCGGGCAGGGCCGTGAGCACCAGCCCCGCGGTGAGCTCGGAGACGCCCCGGGCGGTCAGCACGACCGGGACGAGCACCAGCGGGCCGAAGAGCACCAGGTAGCTGCACAGCGCCCCGGCCAGCCCCGTCGCGATCTCCCGCTGCCGCAGCAGCGCGGGGTCCACCAGGGGCCTGGCGGCCCGGAGTTGGCGCACCGCGAAGCCCCAGCCCGCCGCGGCGGCCGCCGCGAACAGTGCGGCCACGGCCCAGGACGGGAACGGCAGGCCCGAGGCGGCCGACACCCCCAGCAGCAGACACGTGGTCGCGGTGGCCAGCAGCGCCAGGCCGGGCCAGTCGAATCCGGCCGCCGTGGTGCGGCTGCGCGTGCGCGGCAGCAGGTAGTGGCCCGCGATCAGCGAGAGGATGCCGACCGGCACGTTGACGGCGAACACCCACCGCCACCCGAACGCACTCACCAGCGCACCGCCCACCGTCGGGCCGAGTGCCAGGCCGAGCGCCTGCGCCGCGGCCTGCACGCCGAGCGCGCTGCGCAGCTTCTCGCGCGGTGCGCTGGTGGTCACCAGGGCCACGCTGTTGGCCTGCATCATGGCCGCCCCGGCGGCCTGCGCCACCCGGAAGCCGACGAGCGCCGTGAGCGAACCGGCCAGCCCGCAGGCGGCGGAGGCCACGGTGAACACTGCGAAGCCGTACAGGTAGAACAGCTTGCGACCGTGCGCATCGGCCAGCCTGCCCACCGGCACCAGCAGCGCCACCAGCGTCAGCAGATAGGCGAGCGAGACCCACTCGACGGCGGCCAGCGAGATGCGGAACTCGCTGCGCAGGGCGCCGTACGTCAGCGTCACGATGCTCGCGTCCAGCTGCCCCATGAACGCCCCGAAGCAGACCGTGGCCACGGCCAGCCGCCAGGCCCCGGGACGCTCGCGTATCCGTGCGGGCCGGGCCCGCTCCTCGACCAGCAGGGAGGGAACCAGCGGATGCCGGCCCGGCGATGCCGGCCGCGTCGACTGCGGGGTCCTGTGGCGTATGCCCATGCCGTCTCCTCGGAACAGTGTCTCTCCGGACAGACGGTATTGCGTCCCGTAGCGCTGCGTTCAAGTCAAAGAACGTGTACGGAGCGTGTACGGGCCCGCCGTAACGGGGCGTTCCGGTTGGATCTGCCGGATGCAGATCAACCGGATCACGACAGCCGCCCTGCTCACCGCCGCCCTGGGCCTCGGCCCGGTCACCGGCGCCGCGGCGGCCCCCGCCGAGAAGCCGGCCAAGGCCGCGCCCCTGCGCCCGGCGGAGGGCGACGGGGGCTGGCAGGGCGACGGCCTGTCCCTGAACGCGGACGACAACCGCAAGGTCGACGCCTTCCTCGACCACGCCCGGCGGGCCGAGCGCGGCATCAGCCCCATGGTCCAGGCCGCGGCCCGCATCAGCGACGCCACCGTGGTCGGCTTCGACCACCGCCTGAAGTCGCCCGACTCCCTCAAGCGCAAGGTCGCCACCTCCCTGAAGGAGACCCCCGGCCAGACCGCCGACCAGGCCCTCGCCAAGCTCAACGACTCGGTCCGCTACACCCTGCAGTGGCCCGACGGCCGGTACGTGCACGGCGTCGCCCTCGCATCGAGTGTGCTGGCGGGCTGGGGCAACGACAGCGTCAAGTGGTCCGACACCTGGGGGCGCAAGCAGGGGTACAAGGCCGTCAACTCGGCCTGGCGCGACCCCATCGAGGGCCACGTCTTCGAGGTCCAGTTCCACACCCCGCAGAGCAAGTGGGCGCAGGAGGCGACCCACAAGCTCTACGAGGAGCAGCGCCTGCCGAGCACGACGCCCGAGCGCGCGAAGGAACTTCAGGACCAGCAGGACGCGATCTTCGCGGCCGTTCCGGTGCCCGCAGGGGCCGAGGAGCTGAGGGCTCCGGAACGGCTCGCCCGTACCCTGCCCGCGGCCGGCTGAGTCCGCATCTGCGCGTCGTACCGCTCCCACACCAGCTGCGCGACGGCCTCGTGCGCCCCCAGCGGCGCCGACGTCGCGCAGCCCCCGGCGTCCCCCGCGCGGCGGGCGAACCAGCCCGGGGCGAGGAGGTAGCGGGCCACGGCGACATCGGCGTGGCCCGCTGTACGGAAGGAGGCCACCGCCGCTGCGGGGGAGGGGGCGGCGGTGGCTCCTCCGTGCAGGAAGGCCGCGGCCACCGGACGGCCCAGGCGGGCCGAGAGCAGCCGGGCCATGGTGCGTGCGGCCGCGTTCGCCGCCGGGTCCGTCGAGCCCGCCGCGGCGAGGACGACGGCGGAGGCGTCCCCGCACGCCGCCCCCGCCTCCGTCAGGCGGTCCTCCAGGGCGACCGCCAGCAGGGGGTGCGGGCCCAGCGGCGGGCTCACCCGGACCCGGGCCCACGGGACCGCCGCGACCGCCCGTGGGATGTCCGTGCGGACGTGGTAGCCCGCGCCCAGCAGCAGCGGGACGAGCACCACCTCACCGCCGAGGCCCGCCAGGGCCTCCTGCACGGTGTCCACGGACGCCCACCGGACCGGCACGTCCGGGCGCAACCGGGCGACGTGCCGCAGCAGTTCGGCGGTCGTGGCCGTGCCCTGCGGGTCCTGCGTGCCGTGCACCACGACCAGCAGCGGCGTCACGGCGCGACCGCCAGCCGGTAGCCGCGTTTCGTCACGGTACGGACCAGGTCGCCGTGCGGACCGAGCGCCGTGCGCAGCCGCGCCACCGCCGCCTCGACCGCGTGCTCGTCCGGCAGGGGGCGCGCCTGCGGGCCCGTCCACACGCGGCGCAGCAGGTCGGCGCGGCTGAGCACGGTGCCGGGGCGTTCGGCCAGGGCGCGCAGCACCGCGGCGGGCAGCGGGGGCAGTTGCAGGGCCGTACCGTCCGCGAGCACCGCGCTGCCCTGCAGCACCAGGTTCCCCGCCGGGGTGACGAGTTCGCGGCGGAAGCGTGCGGTCAGCTCGCGGACGAGCGTGCGCACCAGCGCCCCCAGCCGGCCGCGCTCCGGCCACACGCACGGCACGCCCGCCGCGAGCAGCGGGCGGGCGCAGATCGAGCCGATGCACACCGGCAGCACGTCGCCGCGCAACGCGTCCAGCACGTCGGCGCGTTCGGCCGCGGCGAGGAACGCCTCGATGGCGGGGGCGCTGGTGAAGGGCAGGGCGTGGATCTCGCGGCGGGCGGTCTGTTCGGCGAGGCGGCGCAGGGCCTCGGGGTCCTCGGGCGGGCCCCACCGGTAGACGGGTGCGGCGACGACCGAGGCGCCGCGTGCGTGCAGTGCGGCGGTGAACTCCTCCAGCGGAGCGCCGTGTTCCTGCACGACGACGCGCCGCCCCTGCAGATCGTGCTGCAGCAGCCAGGCCAGGACGTCGTCCAGGGCCTCGGAGTCGGGGGCGTAGCTCTCCCGCAGGCCGCACGCGCGCAGTGCGCCCGCCGCCTTCGGGCCCCGGCTGACGACGACGGCCTCCCGGCACGCCCCGGTCAGGGCCGTGCCCAGGCCCCAGTCCTCGGCGGCGCTCATCCAGCCGCGCCAGCCCACGCCCGTCGTGGCCACGACGAAGTCCGGCCCGCCGCCCGTCAGGCAGGCCTCGGTGGCCCGGTACAGCAGCCGGTCGTCGGCGAGCGGCACGATGCGCAGGGCGGGTGCGGTGACGACGGAGGCGCCGCGGCGGTGCAGGAGTGCCGTGAGTTCATCGCGGCGCCGGTCCGCCGTGACACCCACGGTGAAGCCCGTCAGAGGTCCCGGGGTGGTGCTGGTGGTCATGGCGTGAGGGTCGCGGAGCGGCGTTAACCCCTCGTTGCGGCGGCGTCACGCGAGCGTTAGTTCGAAGGACGTTTTCCTACGGGCATGTGTCGCGCCGCGCACACCGCCCCCCGGTGCGGGTGCGTGAACTGTACGAACGAGGTAACACCGGGGTTTCGCCGTCGGAACACGGGCCTGTGACGCTCTTTGCATGACCACTCCGCCGTCGTGGACGACCGACACGCACTGCCCGTACTGCTCCCTCCAGTGCGGCATGCGCCTGCGGCCGGCCGCGGGGGCGCCCTCTCCCGTGGAGGTCGAGGAGCGCCCCGGCTTCCCCGTCAACCGGGGCGCGCTGTGCGGCAAGGGCCGCAGCGCCCCCGCCGTCCTGGCCGCGCACGCCCGCCTCACCGCGCCGCTGGTCCGTGACGCGGACACCGGGCAACTGCGCGAAGCCTCCTGGACGGAGGCGCTCGACCGGGCGGCCGGGGGGCTCGCCGCCGCCGCGCGCCGGTACGGGCCCGACGCGGTGGGCGTGTTCGGCGGCGGCGGACTGACCAACGAAAAGGCCTACCTCCTGGGCAAGTTCGCGCGCGTCGCCCTGCGCACCGCCAACATCGACTACAACGGGCGGTTCTGCATGTCCTCCGCGGCGGCCGCGCAGCGCGCCGCTTTCGGGCTCGACCGGGGGCTGCCGTTCCCGCTGGAGGACATACCGCGCGCGGGGTGCGTCGTGCTCGTCGGCAGCAACCTGGCCGAGACCATGCCGCCCGCGGTGCGCTACCTGCGCGAACTGCAGGAGGCGGGCGGCACGGTGATCACCGTGGACCCCCGCCGCACCCGTACCGCCGAACTCTCCGACCTGCACCTGCAGCCCGTCCCCGGCACCGATCTCGCGCTGGCCCTGGGCCTGTTGCACCTCGTCGTCGCCGAGGGGCTCGTCGACGAGGAGTTCGTGGCGGCCCGCACCACCGGGTACGAGGCGGCGCACGCCGCGGCCATGGCGCACTGGCCCGAGCGCGTCGAACACCTCACCGGCGTGCCCGTGTCGCTGATGCGCCGCGCCGTCGGGCTGTTCTGCGGCACACCGGACCGCACCGGCATGGTGCTCACCGCCCGCGGCGGCGAACAGCACAGCAAGGGCGTCGACACCGTCGGCGCATGGATCAACCTCTGCCTGGCCACCGGCCGCGCCGGCCGCCCCGCCGCCGGATACGGCTGCCTGACCGGGCAGGGCAACGGCCAGGGCGGCCGCGAACACGGCCAGAAGGCCGACCAGTTGCCCGGCTACCGCTCCATCACCGACCCGGCGGCCCGCGCCCACGTCGCCGCCGTGTGGGGCGTGGACCCGGACGCACTGCCCGGCCCCGGGCGCAGCGCCTACGAACTCCTCGACACCCTCGGCACCCCGGGCGGGGCCCGGGCCCTGCTGCTCATGGGATCCAACCCCGTCGTCTCCGCCCCGCACGCGCAGCACGTCACCGAGCGCCTGCGCGCCCTGGACTGCCTGGTCGTCGGCGACGTGGTGCTCTCCGAGACCGCCGGACTCGCCGACGTCGTCCTGCCCTCCGCCCAATGGGCCGAGGAGGACGGGACGATGACGAACCTGGAGGGCCGGGTGATCCTGCGCCGGGCCGCCCTGGCCCCGCCGCCGGGGGTCCGCACCGACCTGGAGATCCTGCACGGACTCGCCGACCGGCTCGGCGTGGCCAAGGGCTTCCCCGCCGCCCCGCAGGAGGTCTTCGAGGAGCTCCGGGCGGCCTCCGCCGGCGGCCAGGCCGACTACTCCGGCATCACCTACGGCCGGATCGCGGCCGAGGACGGCGTCTTCTGGCCGTGCCCCGCGAGCGAGCCCGCACACCCGGGGACGCCCCGCCTGTTCCTCGACCGCTTCGCCACCCCCGACGGGCGGGCCCGCTTCGCCGACGTCTCGCACCGGCCCGCCGCCGAGGAGCCCGACGCCGACTACCCGCTCCGGCTCACCACGGGCCGGGTGCTCGCCCAGTACCAGAGCGGCGCCCAGACCCGCCGCACCCCGGCCCTCGCCGAGGCCGCGCCCGGCCCGTTCGTCGAACTGCACCCCCGCCTCGCGGCACGCCTCGGCGTCAGCGACGGCGAACCGCTCGCCGTCGTCAGCCGGCGCGGCCGCGTCACGGCACCGGCCCGGCTGACGGCCGCGATCCGGGCCGACACCGTGTTCATGCCGTTCCACTGGCCCGGCGAGGGCCGCGCGAACACCCTGACCAACCCGGCGCTCGATCCGGTGTCGCGGATGCCGGAGTTCAAGGTGTGCGCGGTGCGCGTGGAGAAGGCCTCGTGACCGCCCGCCGCATCGCCGTCGTCGGCGCCGGCATGGCCGCCGCCCGTCTCGCCCAGCAACTGCACCTCCAGGACCCGGACATGGAGATCACGCTCTACGGGCAGGAGCCCCACGCCCCCTACAACCGTGCCCTGCTCGCCGGCGTGCTCACCGGCCGGTACGCGCCGGACACGCTCACGCTGCCCGCCGGCGGGGCTGCCGTCCGCACGGGCACCGAGGTCGTCGCACTCGACCCGGCCGCCCGCACGCTGCGCACCGCCACCGGGGAGACGGCCGCCTACGACACCCTCGTCCTGGCCACCGGGGCCGGGCCTGTACTGCCGCCCGTGCCCGGCCTGTTCGCCCCCGGCGGCCACGAACTCCGGCCCGGCGTCCATGTGCTGCGCACCCTGGCCGACTGCGCCGGCATCGTCCGGGACGTGCGGGCCGCGGGGCGGGCCGTCGTGCTCGGCGGGGGAGTCCTCGGCGTCGCCGCCGCCCAGGCCCTGGCCTCCCTCGGGTGCGCGGTGCGGCTCGTCCACCGGGAACCGCACCTGATGGAGCGGCACGTGGACGCGCAGGCCGCCGCCATCGTGCGCCGGACCCTCGAAGCCGCGGGCGTCGAGGTCCGCACCGACGCGGACACCACGGGCGTGCCGGACGACGGCCCGGTCCTGCTCGCCTGCGGAGTCCGGCCCCGCACCCGCCTGGCCCGCGCCGCCGGACTCGCCGTGCGCACCGGCGTCGTCGTCGACGACACCCTGGCCGCCTCCGTGCCCGGGGTGTACGCGATCGGCGACTGCGCCGAGCACCGCGGCACCGTGCACGGCCGCGCCGAACCCGCCTGGGAGCAGGCCGACGTCCTCGCCGCCCGGCTGTCCGGCGCTCGCGCCTGTTACCGCGGGTCCCCCGACCGGCTCCGGCTCACCGCCGGGGCACTGGAGGTCGCCGCCTTCGGCGCCTCCGCGTCCCCCGGACCGGACACGGACACCGTCCGTCTCTCCGACGCCACCCGCGGCACCTACAAGGGCCTCACCCTGCGCGACTCCCGCCTCGTCGGGGCCGCCCTCATCGGCGACCTCGCCACCGTGGGCGAGATCGCCGAAGCCGTCGGCCACGGACAGCCGCTCCTGCCCGACCCCGTCCACCTGCTCACCGCCGCACCTGCAGGGGGTGTCCGGTGGGCCGGCACAGGCCCTGCGGCGCTCCCCCAGCTACCGCTGGGGGTACCCCCAGGCACGGCACCTCGCCGCGTTGTCGCATCACCCGAGTACGCCCAGTACGCGGGCGATGCTCCGCCTTGCGATCCTCCCCCGGCTACCTCCCCCGGCTACCTCCCCCGGCTACCTCCCCCAGCTACCGCTGGGGGTGCCCCCAGGGGGTGCCCCCAGGAGGTGCCCCCAGGACCAGACACCGCAGGGCCCGCACCGGCCCACCGGACACCCCCTGCCCGCCCTCTCCGCCGAAGGAGCCCCCGCATGAGGGACCCGAACGACCCCCGTCCCCACCTCGTGCTCGTCGGCCACGGCATGGTCGGCCAGCGCTTCCTCCAGGCGCTCGCCGACCGCGGTCCGCTCGCACAGCGCGTCACCGTGCTCGCCGAGGAGCCCCGGCCCGCCTACGACCGCGTGCACCTCACCTCGTGGTTCTCCGGCACCACGGCCGAGGAACTCTCCCTGTGGCCCGCGGACTTCGCCGCCGCGCACGGCATCGAGCTGCACCTGGGCGACCCCGCCACCGCCGTCGACCGCGACCGCCGCACCGTCACCACCCGCTCGGGGCGCACCGTCGCCTACGACACCCTCGTGCTGGCCACCGGCTCCGCCCCCTTCGTGCCGCCCGTCCCCGGGCACGACCTCCCCGGCTGCTTCGCCTACCGCACCCTGGAGGACCTGGAGGCCATCCGCGCCCGGGCCGAGCACCCCGGGGTCACCACGGGCGTCGTCGTCGGCGGCGGACTGCTCGGCCTGGAGGCGGCCGGGGCCATGCTGGCCATGGGCCTGACCACCCATGTCGTCGAATTCGCGCCCCGGTTGATGGCCGTCCAGGTCGACGAGGGCGGCGGCGCCGCACTGCGCCGCGAGATCGAGGGCATGGGCGTGTCCGTCCGCACCGGCACCGCGGCGAAGGCCGTCGAAGCCGGTGCCGACGGCTCGGCCGGCCGGATGGTGCTGTCCGACGGGGAGTCCCTCGACACCCAACTCGTCGTCTTCGCCGCAGGCGTACGCCCCCGCGACCGGCTCGCCCGCGACTGCGGACTGCCCGTCGGCGAACGCGGCGGCATCGTCGTGGACGCCGCCTGCCGCACCGCCGACCCGCACGTCCTCGCCATCGGCGAATGCGCCCGGGCCGCCGACGGGCGCGTGTACGGCCTCGTCGCCCCCGGCTACGCCATGGCCGAGGCCGCGGCCGCCGAACTCACCGGCGGCCGGGGCAGCTTCACCGGGGCCGACACCGCCACCAAGCTCAAGCTCCTCGGCGTCGAGGTCGCCGCCTTCGGCGACCCGCACGGCACCGGCGACGGCGTCCTCGAAGTGCTCTACTCCAACAGCCGCGAGGGCGTCTACAAGAAGCTGTGCATCGACCCGGAGGGCCGGCTCGTCGGCGGCGTCCTCGTCGGTGACGCCGACTCCTACGACCTGCTCCGCCCGCTCGCCGCGGCCGGCAATCCGCTCACCACCCCGCCGGAGCAGCTCGTGCTGCCCGCATCCGCCGGCCCGGCCGCGGCGGGCCCGGCGTCCCTGCCGGACGAGGCGGTCATCTGCTCCTGCCACAACGTCACCAAGGGCACCCTGCGGTGCGCCGTCACGGACGAGGGCTGCACGGACGTCCCCTCGGTGAAGCGGCTCACCAAGGCGGGCACCGGCTGCGGCTCCTGCACCAAGGCGCTGGAGTGCATCGTCGGCGAGGCGCTCGGCCCGCAGGCGTCCCGGCCGCGCGGACTGTGCGAGCACTTCGACCGCACGCGGGCCGAACTGTACGAGATCATCCGGGTCAAGGGCATCACCACCTTCTCGCGCCTGGTCGACGAGCACGGCCGCGGCGAGGGCTGCGACATCTGCAAGCCCGTCGTCGCCTCCATCCTCGCCGGCCTCGGCAACGGCCACGTCCTGGACGGCGAACAGGCCGCACTGCAGGACACCAACGACCACTTCCTCGCCAACCTCCAGCGCAACGGCTCCTATTCGGTGGTGCCGCGCATCCCCGGCGGCGAGATCACCGCCGCCGGGCTCATCACGATCGGCGAGATCGCCCGCGACTTCGGGCTCTACACCAAGATCACCGGCGGGCAGCGGATCGACCTGTTCGGCGCCACCGTCGACCAGCTCCCGCAGATCTGGCGCCGCCTGGTGGACGCCGGCTTCGAATCCGGCCACGCCTACGGAAAGGCCCTGCGCACCGTCAAGTCCTGCGTCGGGCAGACCTGGTGCCGCTACGGCGTGCAGGACTCGGTCGGCCTGGCCATCGAACTGGAGCTGCGCTACCGCGGCCTGCGGGCCCCGCACAAACTCAAGGCCGCGGTCTCCGGCTGCGCCCGCGAATGCGCGGAGGCGCAGAGCAAGGACTTCGGCGTGATCGCCACCGCCCAGGGCTGGAACCTCTACGTCGGCGGCAACGGCGGCACCACCCCGCGCCACGCCGACCTGCTCGCCGCCGACCTCGACCGCGCCACGCTGCTGCGCACCATCGACCGGTTCCTGATGTTCTACATCCGCACCGCCGACCGCCTGGAGCGCACCGCCCCCTGGCTGGAACGGCTGGAAGGCGGACTGGACCACCTGCGGGCCGTCGTCATGGACGACGCCCTCGGCATCTGCGCCGAACTCGACGACCTCATGGACCGGCATGTCGAGACCTACGCGGACGAATGGCGGGCCACCCTCGACGACCCCGAACGGCTGCGCCGCTTCGTGTCGTTCGCCAACGCACCGGGAACACCGGACCCCACGGTCCGCTTCACGCCCGAGCGCGGCCAGATCCGCCCCGCCACGGCGACGGAGGTGGCGGCGCGATGAGCACGCGGACGGTCGAGATCGACGCGGGCGCCGGCTGGCGGCCCGTGTGCGGCTACGACGAGCTGCAGCCCGGGCGCGGGGTGACCGTGCTCGTCGACGGCCACCAGGTGGCGCTCTTCCGCGACCGCGCGGGCGAGCTCTACGCGGTGGGCAACCAGGACCCGTTCAGCGGGGCCCACGTGATCTCCCGGGGCATCCTCGGCAGCCGGGCCGGCGTGCCGGTGGTCGCCTCGCCCATGTACAAGCAGGCCTTCGACCTGCGCTCGGGCGTCTGCCTGGACGAGGAGGACGGCCCCGGCGCCGCCCCGGCCGCGCTGCCGGTCTGGCCCGTACGCATCACCGACGCCCCCGCCGCGCGGCCGCACCGCATCACCGACTGGCGGCCGGAGGACCCGGTCTTCTGGGAGGCCACCGGAGCCCGCACCGCCCGGCGCAACCTGGTGCACTCGGTGCTCTGCGAGCACATCGGCTTCTCCGTGTGGAGCCTGTGGTCGGTGCTCGTCCTCTTCCTCGGGCCCGAGTACGGCATCGACCCGTCCGGCAAGTTCCTCCTCACCGCGGTGCCGACCCTGGTGGGCTCGGTGCTGCGGCTGCCCTACACCGTCGCGGTGGCCGTCTTCGGCGGCCGCACCTGGACCGTCGTCAGCGCGCTCGCCCTGCTCGTCCCCACCGTGCTGACCGCCTGCGTCCTGCGCCCCGGCGTCTCCTACACCACGCTCCTGGCCGTCGCGGCCGTCGCCGGGGTCGGAGGAGGCAACTTCGCCTCCTCCATGGCCAACATCAACTCCTTCTACCCGCAGCGCCTCAAGGGCCGCGTCCTGGGCATCAACGCGGGCGGCGGCAACCTCGGCGTCCCCGCCGTCCAGCTGCTCGGACTCGCCGTCCTGGCGACCGCGGGCGCCGCCCACCCCCGGATCCTCCCGCTCCTCTACATCCCGCTCGTCGTGGCCGCGGCCGTGGCGGCCCTCCTGCGCATGGACGACCTGGCCCACGTACGGCCCGCCGGGCGCCCGCTGCGCGAAGTGAGCCGCAACCCGCACACCTGGCTGGTCTCCCTCCTCTACATCGGCACCTTCGGCTCGTTCATCGGCTTCGGCTTCGCCTTCGGGCAGGTGCTGCTGGTGCAGTTCCCCGAGGCCTTCCCGACCCCGGTGCGGGCCGCCTCGCTGACCTTCCTCGGGCCCCTGCTGGGCTCGCTCGCGCGGCCCGTGGGCGGCTGGCTGGCGGACCGGTGGGGAGGGGCCCGGGTCACCTTCTGGACCTTCGCCGCCATGGCCGCCGGCACCCTGCTCGTCCTGGCGGCCTCGCAGCGCCACTCCCTGCCGCTGTTCCTGACGGGCTTCGTGCTGCTCTTCGTCCTCAGCGGCACCGGCAACGGCTCGACGTACAAGATGATCCCCGGCATCTTCCGCGCCGAGGTGCGCCGGGCCGCCGCGGGGACGGACACGCGGGCCGCCGAGGAGCGCTCCCACCGGCACGCGAGCGCCCTGATGGGCATCGCGGGCGCGGTCGGCGCCCTCGGCGGCGTGCTCGTCAACGTCGCCTTCCGCCAGGCCTTCCTGGACAGCGGCACGGGCGAGACGGCCTACGCGGTGTTCCTCGCCCTCTACCTGCTCTGCCTCGCGGTCACCTGGGCGGGCTACCTGCGGCCGGCCCGGCGGACGGCCGGCGTCTAGGGCGGGTCCGACGGGTCAGCACGGGCCCATCGGACCCGCCCCGAGGCCGGCTGCCGGGCATCCAACACCACGTGCCCGGCCGCCGCCATCGGGACTTCGCCCCTCCTGCCTGCTCCATTGGGGCGACTGGAGGCCTGCGGCGGGCGGACCCCGGGCGCGGCCGGGCAGGCATCTGCTCTGCGTGGGGCGTCGATCGGCACGCCCCGTCGAGGAATAGGGAGCAGCGAAAGATGCGCATGCCACACCGGGTGACCACAGCGGTTGCGGCCCTTGTACTGGCCGGGGCGTCCACGGGGACGGCACTGGCCACGGAGTGCCAACGCGACGAGGCCTTCCTGAGGAACTTCCACCAGGGCAACGTGGCCCAGATCCAGGCGAGCAAGGACGCTGTGAGGAACGCCGTGTACCGGTGTACGCGGGACGCGGGCAAGATGATGGTGATGAATCACGAGAAGCTCGACAAGATCATCCGTGACATCGCGTACCGGCAGGACGTGTCCCTGCCCACCGACATCCCGGCCGCGCAGCAGTCGATGCTCAAGACGCTCAGAGCCAACGCCCGCACCAAGGACTACGACAAGCTCTGGCTGGCGGGTGAGGAAGTCGGGCACATGCAGACGCTGGCGCTCCTCGACGACGAGATCTCCAACGGCCAGGACCAGGTCTCGCGCGACGCGGCACGCGACGCGCGGCCGGTCGTCGCCCGGCACCTCGACGTGATCCACCAGTGCCAGAAGAAGGCGGACCCCGCCAAGCGGGACACCGCCAAGAAGACCCCGGCCAAGAAGGGGTACGCCAAGAAGAGTCCGGCGAAGAAGGACCCGGCGAAGAAGGACCCGGCGAAGAAGGACCCGGCCAAGAAGGACCCGGTGAAGAAGGACCCGGTGAAGAAGGACCCCGCCAAGAAGATCCGGGTGAAGGAGTTCGCGGCGGCCGAGCCGGCGGACCCGCAACAGGTGACGACGAGCGAGGCCGCCGCGCCGGAGGTGAGCACGCCGGAGACGGGCGCGCACCACAAGGGCGGCCACAAGAGGCACCACCACCACCGCTGACGCCGTCCGGGCGGGCGGCCCCGCCGTGAGCGGGGGCGCCCGCTCCTGCGCGCCTTGACGCCCTTCGAACGGCTCGTGCAGAGTTGATCAGTGAGTACGACCGACGCCGTCATCCGCCCCCGGCCCGTCCCGGACCCCCGCCTGCGCCTCTTCGTCCTGCACCACGCGGGCGGCTCCCATGTCCCCTACCGCGCCTGGGCCGGCCACCTGCCGCCCGAGTGGGAGCTGTGCCTGCTGGAGGCCCCCGGCCGCGGCACCCGCCAGGGCACGCCGGCCCGTACGGCGGACGAACTGGCCGGCATCTTCCTGGAGGACGTCCGGACCCGGACGGACCGGCCCTACGCGATCTTCGGCCACAGCATGGGCGCCGTCGTCGCCTACGAACTGACCCTCGCCCTCCGCGACCACGGCCTGCCGCTGCCGTGCTGGCTGGGCCTCTCCGCCGCCAGGGCGCCCGAGCACCACCCGCGTCGCGAAGGACGCCGCTTCGACCTGCCCGACGCCGAACTGCGCACCGCCATCCTGGAGATGGGCGGCACGCCGCGCGAGGTCCTGGAGGAGCCCGGGCTCTGGGGCTACTTCGAACCCATCATGCGCGCCGACCTGCAGCTCGTCGAGACCTGGCAGCCCCGCACCACCGCGCCGCTGCCCGTGCCGCTCTCGGTGTTCTCGGGCGACGCCGACAAGGGCGCCCTGCCGCACCTGATGGACACGTGGGCGGCGCACAGCAACCGATTCGTGCGCGCACACGTCTTGGACGGCGGGCACTTCTTCTTCCAGCCCGACCCGTCCGCCCTGATCCACCGGATCGTCACCGACATCCGAGGGAATTCTGTTCCTGGTGGGGAACCATCCCCTGCGGAAGGCACTCTCTGAGGCCGAAGGTGCACAGCCGTACGGACAACTCGCATGCGGGGAGCACCTCGACTTTCGGGGTTTTCGTGGGCCTC
>NZ_JBKIWN010000051.1:0-20384 GCF_058146165.1 Streptomyces sp. AM25
TCACCGCGCCAGTCCCCGACCCTATTCGACGTACCGGGAGGAAAGTGACACACGGTGATCTCCAAGCCCGTCTCCACGGCCAGGGCCGCGAGTTCGAACTTCCAGGCACGGGTGCGGTAGCCGTTGGAACCGCCCGCGTCCGCGGTGACCAGCAGGCGGCGGGCGTGCGGGTAGACGGTGCGGCCGGCCGCATCCACCAGCGGCGGACCGAGGCGACGGCGAACGCGGCGGTGTCGTGGTCGGTGCCGACGCTGACCCAGCCGGCATCCGCTGCAAGGTCGTAGATCCCGTACGGTATCGCCTTGCCCATCTCGGCATCGGGGAAGTCGTGGGTCTGCACCCGGACCGGATCACCAGCGCGGTGCCACTCGCGGCCCGCGTTCTTGCAGTTGCCGACCAACTCCTTCTTTTTGGTGTCCACGCTGATCACCGGGTCCCCGGCGGCCTGGAACTGCCTGGCCTGGTCGTTGATGTAGCGGAACTGGCCGTCCCGGTCCGGGTGCTGGGCGCCTTCGACGGTCTTGGCGTTGCCCTGGAGGCTGAAGCCCTCCTCGCGCAGCAGGGCGGCAATCGTGTCCGCCGAGACCCGGTGCCCGGCCCGAGTCAGCTCCGAGGCGAGCCTGCGTGTCGACTTCGTCGTCCACCGCAGCGGCGACATCGGATCCCCGCGCTCGTCCGGCTCGACCAGCGCCAACAGAGCAGGCCGCAGCCCCGGATCCAGATCCGCCAGACGCTTGCGCCCACCGCTCTCCCGGCGGACACGGCCCAACGGCACCTGGCCAGACTCCAGTTCCGCCACCCCGCACGAGACGGTCCCCTCCCGGACCCCCGCCGCCCGGGCGACGACCCTGATACCGCCATGGCCCAGCGAACGGGCCTCAGCCCCCAGCACCAACCTCCGCTGACGCTCATCCAGATGCGGCAGCAACGCCTGAAACTTCGCCGCCAGCGACGCCTCAGTCCCCTCCGGTATGCCCATACCACAACAACGAGCCCACAGGCCGGAAGCCACGGGTTATTTTCCGGCAGGCCCTAACTTAACTACCCGGCCTTGGGGAAAGGCCCGACAAACGTGTGCTGGTTTTGGTGAAGGCCTTCCTCAAGGCGGGCATCCTCGGCGAGGACAAGGCCCTGAGGGCGACCGACACCGGCACCCCGCAAGGGTCGATCCTCTCGCCGCTGCTGAGCAACGTGGCCCTGTCCGTGCTGGACGAGTACATCGCCCAGGCACCGGGCGGGCCCCGTGCGAAGCCGTATCAGCAGGCCAAGCGTCGCCGGAATGGTCTGGCCAACTACCGGTTGATCCGGTACGCGGACGACTGGTGCCTGGCGGTATCGGGTACCCGGGCTGACACCGAGGCCCTGCGTGAGGAGATCGCGATCGTACTCTCCACGATGGGCTTGCGCCTGTCGCGGGAGAAGACACTGATCACCCATATCGAGGACGGTCTCGACTTTCTCGGCTGGCGCATCCGGCGTCACCGGAAGCGAGGCACCAGCAAACACTTCGTCTACCTCTATCCGGCCAAGAAAGCGCTTCGCTCCATCATGGCCAAGGTGAAGAAGCTGTGCTGGCAGGACGTGAACCTGCCGCTCGATGCCCTGCTGCACCAGCTGAACCAGGTGCTGCGGGGCTGGACCACCTACTTCAAGCACGGTTCATCGAAGGCGACCTTCTGCTACCTGCGGGCCTACACCTGGAAGCAGGTCTTCGGTTGGCTCCGCCGAAAACACCGGCGAACCAACTGGAAGGAAATCCGCCGCAAGAACACCCGCGACGGATGGTGGCCCACCACCAGCGAGGTGACCCTGTTCAACCCGGGAGCAGTAAAGATCGTCTACTACTCCTACCGGGGAACGAAGATCCCCTCGCCATGGCCGAGTGCCGCATGAGGAAATCCTGGTAAACCACCGGGACTTGTGGAGCGCCCGTTGCGTGGAAACGCGCACGGCGGGTGCGGGAGGCGGCTCGGGGAAACCCACCGATGGAAACATCGGCAGGGCGCCCCGGGCCGACCTCACCTGGTCCCGACGCGGGACCGGAGCATCGCCTCATCCAGCAAGAACTACCGCTATTCCACCAACCATCAGGTGGTCATCGACGCCAACACCCGGCTGGTAGTGGCGGCCGGACGGCCGCTTCCCGGCAGCCGGCACGATGCCCGCGCCTACCAGGAGTCCGGCGTCGACCAGGCTGTGAAGAACGCACCGGTCCTCGGCGACGGCGGCTACCGCGGCACTGCCGCCCTCATCCCGCACTGGCCGCGTAAGAACCGGCCCCTCACACCGGAACAGGAAGCAGACAACTCCGTTCACCGAAAAGCCCGGGCCCGCGTCGAGCACGCCTTCTCCCGGATGAAGACGTACAAGATCCTCCGCGACTGCCGCCTGCACGGAGACGGCGTCCACCAGGCCATCCTCGGCATCGCCCGCCTGCACAACATGGCCCTCGCCGGATAACCCAGCACCCGCAGGAAACACTCCAGCCAGCCCTCACCAGGCCTTACGGGACATCATTTAGAAGGGGGAGACGTAGCCGCTGACAGTCTGTCCAGTGGCGTCGCTGCCGACGGCTGCGTTGTAAGGGCCGGTCTGGTGGACACGTGAGGTGGCGGACCAATTCCCAGTCTCACCTTCCTCGTTACCGCCGATCGTGGTGATGGTGCCGTCCGGGTGGACTTCGGTGACCAGTGCAACGTGGCGGGCGCTGCCGTAGCCGTCGTAGTTGAACACCACGGCGTCGCCCACGTGCGGGACGGTCTGCAGCGGGCCGTGGACGGCGAAGCTGCCGGCTGCGGGAGTCAGGTCCAGGGTGGTGGCGCCGGCGCGGGCCCAGATCCAGGCGGCGAAGTCGGCGCACCAGGGCTCCGGTTGTCCGGCGTTGCCGGTGCAGCTGGATCCGTAGCCGGTGCCGCCGTTGCTGTTGGTGCCGCAGGCGCCGGTGTCGAGGTTGGCGCGGGCCAACTCGGCTGCCTGCGCGCCGATGTCGGGCACCGGGGTCGAGGTGGCGGCGTTGGCGCCCGGCGCGCCGAGAGCAAGCGCGGTGCACAGCAGTGCAGCGGCGGTGAGCGGGGATGAGTGGCGGCGCAGAGCCCGGGGCAGGCGCAACATGGGTTTCTCCAAGCAGGGAACCGTGGCCGTATGCGGCCGTGAACGGGGGCAGGGGAGAAGGTGTGCGTGGGCGGCGTGCAGGCCGCAGCCTGCGAAGTGGCATGGCCGGTTGCAAGATCGGGCGTCAGGCCCGGGTCGTCGGCAGGGCCCGCCTCCGCTCCCCCGAGTGGGCTGCGATCACCACGGCAGCCGCGACCAGGACAACGTTCTTGATCATGTACTGGCCCTCGATGGTCCCGACCCCGAACGACCGCCAGGTCTCGTCCGGAAAGAGGACCAGCGGCGCACAGGCCCCCGCGAGATGCCCGGTCATCAGGAGGGCGGCCAGTCGGTCCGCCTTTCCCGACAACAGGACGAGCGCTATGGCGACTTCGACCGACGCGACGAGCACGCGCGCGCTGCCACCGTCCACGGCTCCGAGGGTCAGCTCATGGACGGTCCTGACCGCCAGGGACTCCGCCGGACTGCCACCGGCAAAGAACTTGGGGATTCCGAACCACAGAAAGATGATGCCGACAGCGAGCCGCAGCCCGGTTATTGCGTTCCGCTTCCCGGAGCAGGACTCCAGAGCCCTTGAGAATCGGCGGCCCCGTCTCCGCATACCACACACGTCGAATACACCTGTTCAGCCGTTGAATTACGGGTTCATGTCGCGGGCCCCGGGCCCGTCCCCCTGACGGCCAGGAGGACGGGCCGGGGCCCGGCGGGGGTGCCGTGTGAGGTCAGGCCTTCACGGGCTTCCACAGGGAGAGAGCGGTGATCCAGCCCGGGTCACCGACACCCTGGTAGGACTGCACGCACTCGTAGGTGGCGCCGTCGTGCGTGACGCGATCACCCTTGGTGTAGGCAGCACGGGCGTCCCACTCGGGCAGGGAGGTGTCCGAGCCGGTGACGGTGACGGTGCGGGTGGTCGCGGTGGACTTGATGCCGTCGATGGTCTGGACGGCGTTGATCTGCTGGTTCCCGGCGACCACGTTCGCCAGGGTCGCCGTCCAGGTCCGGTCGGCCTTGACCGTGACCTTGGTCTCGGTGTTGCCGGCCTTCACGGTGATCTCGGCACCGACCTCGCCCTTACCGGTCACGGTGAAGGTGGGGTCGACCTTGGAGCCGGCCGCGGGAGAGGTGATCTCGGCCGGGGCGGCCTGCAGGGCCACCTTCGCCGAGGTGTGCTCCTTGCCGTCCTTGCGGAGCTGGACGGTCACACCGTCCTTCTCGAAGTAGCCGGTGCGGAAGGAGAACTCGCCGTTCTGGCCGACCTGGATCTGGCGGTCGCTCCAGGTCCCGTCCTTGGCCTTGATGAACACCTGCGCGCCGGGCTCGCCGGTGCCCTTCACAGAGGCCAGCGTCTCCCCGTTGTCCTTCTTCACCAGCCACGCCTGCGACACCACGGGCGTCGAGGCCGACGGCTTGGGCGTCGTCACCGTGTGGGTGTTGGAGAAGGCGGACGCACCCGCCGCGTTCACGGCACGGATCTTGTAGGTGTACTTCGTGTCGGGGGACACCGAAGTGTCCTTGAACACCGGGTAGTCCAGGCCGTCCTTGACGTCGGCAATCTTCTGGTCGTTGCGCCAGACCTCGTAACCGGTCACCTTGTCCTGGCTGGGGGCCGGGGCCCACATCAGGTCGACGTGCTGTGCTGTGACGCCCATGTCGTGCAGGCCGCTCGGAGCGGACGGCTTCTGCCCGATGCTGCCGTTGTCGCCCTTGATGTTGACGTCGATGACGTTGTAGAAGGCGTTCTCGGTGTCGCCGATGGTCCACTTGGCCAGGATGACGTGGTATCCGGTGTGGTCGGCCGGCAGCGGGATCTTGTGCAGGCCCGGTACGGGCACCTGGTGGTTACCCGCGACCGTCGTCAGCGGCTCCTTCTCGAAGGAGTCGCGCGTCAGCGGCTTGTTCGGGTCCCAGTCATTCTTGGTGATGTAGTACTGGTAGTCCGTCGTCCTGTGCGGGGCAGTGATGCACCAGCCGGCCGTGACGGTCTGGCCCTTCTGGAAATCCTGCTTCGCCCACATCGTCGACGTCTGCTCGTTCAGCCGGGTTCCGCCGAAGGAATGCCCTGCCGTGGCAATCTTGCCGTCAAGCTTTCCGCTGTCGAATGCGGTCTTCAGGCCTTCGAAGGAGTGCTTATCCTTGATGGCGGATTCGCCTACAAACCCGTTCTGAACGTTCAGCGCGACGTCCTGGCGCGCCCTGAGGTCACCGCCGGGCGTGCTGTTCGCCGACTGGCAGGAAGCGCCCCCGGGAGACGGAGACGGGCTGACGAAACCGTGCGCGAAAGCGCTCGACGCACCGGCAAAAAGGGATCCGACGGTGGCGGCAACGACAGCCGCGCCCACCATGACTCGCTTGGTGTTCATTCACGTCCTCGACAGACAGAAGTGGATGCGATGCACCGGAGAAATCCTCCGGCGCACCACCGAAGCTAGATCCCGCCCGTGCGCCTCCGGCCAGGCAAAAGGTGACCTCCGTGGCGCCAAAGGTGAACCCGCTGCGCAAGCGCAGAAATGCACCCCCATGACGCAACACCACAGCCTCCATTTGGCGACCGGCTAACAACATTCGTCACGCAATGGCCTTCATGATCCTCAATAGCCTGAGGTCGCAGGCACGGCAGAGAAGCCGTCCCGTCCCCCCTTGGAGCCGCCATGGCCGCCATCCGCCATGCCCACCCCCATTCCTGCTTGCGCGAGACGCCGGCCGTCACCGCCCCCGAGGCAGCCCCCGCCGACCAGGCTCCCGCCGACGCACCGGTCAAGCTGATCCTCGCCCTGGCCACAGCCCAGCTCGGCGTCTGCACGGCGGTCTTCACCCCGCTCGTGGTGACCCTGGCCCTGCGGGTGGCCCAGATCGTGCCGGAGGCGGAGCGCGGGGCGGCCCTCGGCACGGTGCTGTCCGTCGGCGCGCTGCTGGCGCTGATCGGCAACCCGCTGTTCGGCGCCCTCTCCGACCGCACCACCAGCCGCTTCGGTCGCCGGCGCCCCTGGCTCGTCGGCGGTGCCCTCGTCGCCGGCGCAGGCCTCACGGTCGTCGCCCTCGCGGACAGCGTGCCGCTGCTGCTCGTCGGCTGGGCGATCGCGCAGGCCGGGTGCAACGCCTCGCTCTGCATGATCACCGCCTGCATCCCCGACCTGATCCCCGACCACCAGCGCGGCCGGGTCTCCGGGCTCGTGGGCATGATGCTGTCGGTATCGATGGTCTGCGGAACGTTCCTGGCCCAGGTCTTCAACGGCAACATCGCCGCGGCCTTCGTCGTCCCGGCCCTCCTCGGTGTCGCCGGCGCATGCACCCTCGCCCTGGTGATGAAGGACCGTCCGGCCCGGCCCGGCAGCTTCGCGCCGTACAGCGTCCGGGAGTTCCTGCGCAGCTTCTGGGTGAACCCGGTCCAACACCCCGACTACGCCTGGAACTTCGCCAGCCGCTTCCTGGTCTTCGTCGGCATCTCCTGTGTCACCAGCTACCAGGTGTACTTCCTGATGGACCGGATCGGCGTCGCCGAGGGCGACGTGCCGGGCAGGATGTTCCTCACCACGCTCGTGACCGTCGCCGGTGTGGTCGCAGGATCGCTGCTCGGCGGCTCCCTCTCGGACGGCACGGGCCGCCGCAAGCCCTTCGTGTTCGCCTCGGCCTTCGTCATCGCCGTCGGGCTCACCGGGATCGCCACTGCCTCGTCCTTCGGAGCGTTCCTGGCCGCCGTGGGTGTCTTCGGCTTCGGGCAGGGCCTCTACCTCGCCGTCGACGTGGCGCTCGCCGCGGCCGTCCTGCCCGACCCGGAGACCAGCGCGAAGGACATGGGCGTGCTGAACATCGCCAACGCCCTGCCGCAGTCCCTCGTCCCGATAATCGCCCCGCTGCTGCTCGCCATCGGCCCGGGCGGCGGCAACTACGGAGCGCTCTTCCTCTTCGGCGGCATCGCGGCCGCGGCCGGAGCGGCGCTCGTCCAGCTGATCCGCTCCGTCAAGTAGCACGCAGCAAATAGCGCAGCAAGTAGCAAGGAGTACCGGCCCCATGACCGTCCCCCCGTACCAGGACGCCTCGCTCCCCGTCGACCGGCGCGTCGACGACCTGCTCTCCCGGATGACCCTGGAGGAGAAGGCGGGCCAGATGTTCCAGGACATGCTGACGATGAACCCCGACGGATCCCCCGTCCAGGAGCCCGACGGCTCCACGGTGACCGCTGGAACCACCGAGCTGATCAAGGACAGGCAGCTCACCCACTTCAACCTCCTCGGCCAGTACGGCCCCCGCGAGATGGCCCTGTGGCACAACGCCGTGCAGGAGCTGGCGGCCTCCACCCGGCTCGGAATCCCGGTCACCCTCTCCACCGACCCGCGGCACTCCTTCACCGACAACGTCGGCGCCTCCTTCAACGCCGGCGCCTTCTCTGCCTGGCCGGAACCGCTGGGGCTGGCCGCGATCGGGGACCCGGAGCTGGTGCACCGGTTCGCGGACACCGTCCGCCACGAGTACCTGGCCGTCGGCTTCCGCGTGGCACTGCATCCGCAGATCGACCTGGCGACCGAGCCCCGCTGGTCCCGCCAGTCCGGCACCTTCGGCTCCGACGCGCGGCTGGCGGGCGAGCTGGCGGCGGCGTACGTCAAGGGGCTGCAGGGCGACGAGCTCGGGCCGGAGTCGGTCGCCGCCATGGTCAAGCACTTCCCCGGCGGCGGCCCGCAGAAGGACGGCGAGGACCCGCACTTCCCGCACGGCAAGGACCAGGTCTACCCCGGCGGCCTGCGCGATGTGCACCTGGAGCCGTTCAAGGCGGCCATCGTGGCCGGGTGTTCGCAGATGATGCCCTACTACGGCCGGCCGGTCGGCACCGACTGGGAAGAGGTCGGGTTCGGCTTCAACAAGGGCGTCCTCACCGGTCTGCTCCGCGAGCAGCTGGGTTTCACGGGCATCATCTGCACCGACTGGGGCCTGCTCAACGACGCTCCCATCTTCGGCGAGATGCACTCCGCACGCGCCTGGGGCTGCGAACACCTCACCGTCGCCGAGCGCGCGGAGAAGTCCCTCGCAGCCGGCGCGGACCAATTCGGCGGGGAGCACTGCCCCGAGGTCATCGTCGAACTCGTCCGCTCGGACCGCATCGCGGAGTCCCGCATCGACGCATCGGTACGCCGCCTGCTGCGCGAAAAGTTCGTGCTCGGCCTCTTCGACAACCGCCGCGTCGACCCGGACCTGGCCGAAGAGGTCGTGGGCGCGGGCGGGTTCACCGCTGCCGGGGCGGCGGCCCAGCGCCGCTCGCTCACCGTCCTGGCCGACAATGCATCGTTGCTGCCGGTCACCGGGCGGCCCAAGGTGTACGTCGAGAACCTCGACGCCGAGGCCGCGGCCGTGTACAGCTCCGTGGTCACCGACCCGGCGGCGGCGGACCTCGCGATCATCCGGCTCCGTACGCCGTACGAGCACCGTCCGAACCGCTTCGAGTCCTTCTTCCACTCCGGCACGCTCGCCTTCACCGAGGAGGAGCTCGCACCCGTGCTCGTGCTCCTGGACACGGTGCCGACACTGGTCTGCATCAACCTCGAACGGCCCGCCGTCATACCGGAGATCGCCGAGCGCGCAGCGGCATTGATCGCGGACTACGGAGCGAGCGACGAGGCCCTGCTCGATGTCGCCTTCGGCCGCGCGCAGGCGGAGGGTCTGCTCCCCTTCGAGCTCCCCCGCTCCATGGCCGCGGTCGAGGCCGCGCGGCCCGACGTACCGAACGACACCGCGGACCCCGTGTTCCTTCACGGCCACGGCGTGCGGATCTGAACGCCGCACCGCAGCGATCACCGCCGGGGATTTCCGAAAAACATCAACATTCGCGAGGAGATATGAAGCTACGTTCCATACGAACCAGGTCGGTCAGGACAGCGGTCCTGCTGACCTCAGCCCTGGCCCTGCTGCCCGTGTTCGCGCATCAGTCGGCGACCGCGGCCTCTTCCGACAAGCGATCGGCAACGGAGCGATCGGACGGGTTCTCCCTCATCGAGAACAAGCACAAGGGAGACACGGGGCAGGCCAAGTGTCTGCGTACGTTCAACGGCAACGCCAACGTACAGATCGGCGACTGCAACGCCCAAGGCGGCGCATCCGACGACATCTCCATGCGGCAATGGAAGGTCGTCGACACAGGCGGCGGCTACTTCCGCCTGGAGAACAAGTACAAGGGGGACGCGGGGCAGGCGAAGTGCTTGCGTACGTTCAGCAGCAACGCCAACGCACAGATCGGCGACTGCAACGCCCAGGGCGGCGCATCCGATTACACCTCCATGCGCCAGTGGCGGGTCGTCGACGCAGGCAACGGCTATTCCCGGCTGGAGAACAAGTACAAGGCGGATGCCGGGCAGGGGAACTGCCTGCGC
Organism: Streptomyces sp. AM25; assembly: GCF_058146165.1. Classification (NCBI taxonomy): domain Bacteria; kingdom Bacillati; phylum Actinomycetota; class Actinomycetes; order Kitasatosporales; family Streptomycetaceae; genus Streptomyces; species Streptomyces sp. AM25. The sequence goes on from NZ_JBKIWN010000051.1 coordinate 9,468, forward strand.
ACTTTCAGTGACAACGCCAACGTACAGACCGGTGCCTGTACCGCCCCAGGAACCCCCGCCGACAACGCCGCCATGCGCCAGTGGAGTTCCAGCTCCCTCGACATCTGGCCGACCCGTCCTGTCGTGGGGAAGAAGAAGGCTCTCGTCATGGCCACCCACTGGACCGGCACGGCCGCCGTCGACCCCAATCCCATCCGGCAGGCGACTCTCGGCGACGGCGCTCCGTCCCTCCGCTCATACCTGAAGGAGGTGTCGCGAGGAAAGCTCGACCTCTCGGGCGACATGCTCCAGAACATCGACCTGGGCCCGCGTCCGTCCACATGCGACTCCACGGCGATCCGTAATGCCGCCAGGGACGCCGCCAGGAAGCAGGGTGTCAACCCGGACTCCTACGACTACCTCTTCGTCGACATCTCCCGGACCTCGGCCTGCACTTGGGAGGGCCTGGCCGCCATGCCCGGCAACTGGATCATCTCCAACGGCGTGGGGCAGAAGACATGGATGTGGACCCATGAGTTCGGCCACAACCTCGGGTACCAGCACTCCGACACGCTCAAGGGATGCCCTGTGCAGGGCGATGTGACGCGGGTGAACGGCAGCTGCAAGACGAACGGGCCGGACGACCCGACGGACACCATGGGCGGGGGCGGCATGCACCTCTACCCCGTCAGTTACCGGCAGTTCTCCGGATGGCTCTCCGCCGACGAAGTCGTCCGTATCAAGAGCAGCGGGAAGTACGGACTGGGCGTGCTCGGAAAGAACGGGGTCCAGGAGTACAGGATCCCCCGTGGCAACGGCACCTACCTGTCGCTGGAGTTCCGCCGTCCCGCTCCGCCCTACGACGACTACACCGCTTCCGACCCCATGGTGAACGGTGTCGTGGTGCGCATCGTGAACAGCAGCGGCACGGTCAAGAACACGCTCATCGACGCAACCCCCGGCACGTCGACCACCAAGGACGCGACCCTGACCGCCGGCAGGACGCTGGTGGACGAGATCGGCAATACGGCCGTGAAGGTCTGCTCCGTCGACGGCCAGGGCGCAGACCTCCGGGTCGCTGTCGGAGGCAGCACACCGCCCGCGTGCTGAGCCGAGCCGGGGACATGACGCGGAGGGCGCTGTCCCACGAGGAACCCTCCGCGTCGTACCGACGGCTCAAACCGACCCGGTCTCCAGGTGGTCCGGCAGCCCAGCCGCCGTGAAGGCGTCGACCAGATGGGCGCGGCCCTCGGTGAAGTGGCCCCGGCTGAGGCAGTGGACAGGGACCACGCGGCGGGCGGCGAGGATGGCGGCCGCCTCAGCGGTCTGGGAACAGCCGGCGGGAACCGGGATTCGGCGCTGTGCGCGTGTTGGTGCGGCAGGAGATTCGCGAACGGATCGGGTACCGGACACGGCGGATCTCCGACTCGCGATCCAGGAAAACCGCTGGTGAGAACGGTGTGTGCCGAGCGGCCGCCGAAGGCCGGCGCACCACGCCGGGCGTGTGGCACCGCGATCCGCCCTGGGGCGCGAGGGGCGGACTGGGTCGGCACCGGGCCGCGTCGTGGCCGCGTGCGGCGCACCGGTCGGCCAGCTCGTACAGGTCCTGCAGGTGCCGCCGCAGGTGCCCGGCCGGGCACCTGCGGACGACGGCGCGCCCGAGCCGGACGCCCGGAACGCCCACGGGCCCGGGGTCAGGTCCGGGGCGGTCAGCGCCCGGGAGCTCGGCCGCGAGATCGTGCCGACGGACGCGCCGTTCGCGATGTGCTGACGGCCGTATGCGGACAGTCGGGGGCCCGGTGGCCTCCCCGGGATCCGGGGGCCGCCGGGTCCCGGTCGTCGGCCGTGATGAGAGGATCGGTTCATGGCTATTTCCACCGAGATCGTCCGGGACGCGGGCGACGAGCGTATCCTCGCGGTCGTCCTGGGGCATGACACGGACACTCAAGCACTCGCCGGATCGGTCACCCTGCTCGACCTGGGCGCCGAGGACCCCGCCCTCCGGATCGTCGCGCTGCCGGAGGCGTCCGGCGACGCCCTGGTGCCGCTGATGCGGGAGGCCGCGGCGCTCGCGCGGGAGGCCGGCGGGACGGCCCTGCGGTGGGTCACGGAGGCGGAGGAGGCGGACGGGCCGGCCCTGAAGGAGCTCGGCGCTGTCGAGGGAGACGAGGTCCACCGCTGGTGGCGGCTGGAACTGGACCACGTCGGCCCCGCTCCCGAGAGAGCCGCCGCCTTCCGGCTGACGCGTGAAGACGCCCTGTTCGAGGTGGAGTTCGACGGCGCCGCGGCGATCCTGGCGCACGACCGCGAGGAGGAGGGCACCGCCGCCGGCCTCGCCGAGCTCGTGAACGCCGTGGTGGAGAAGGTGCGTGTCGAGCAGCCGGGGACGCGTGAGGTCCTCGCCTACGCAGCCCCGGACGACAGCCATCTCAACTCGGCGCTGTCCGGCGCGGGTTTCGCCCCGACCGGGCGGCGGGCCGTGGAGTACCACCTGCCCCTGTAGCCCGGCCGCTTCCGGTCGTCCGTGCGCCTTTCCCTGCCAAGCTCCCCGGCTCCCAGCAGAGTTGGGAACCGGTGTGCCGGCCGACCATGATCCTTCTCAGCCGCCAACCGCCGTACCGATGTTCCCCAAGCCCGGCGGCCTTCGGGTCCGCGCTGGGCGGGGGCGGCGGTCGCGGCCAGAGTGCCGCCGTCGGGACGGATCAGGCCGACGGCCTCCCAGGGGCCAGCCCCGGGCAGTTCCGCCGAGCCGGCCTGCGCCGCCCGCTCCGCCCTGCCGGCGCTACCTGCTGCGCGCCCACGCCCGCCGCATACAGAACGGGCAAGGCTGATATGCCGGTAGCCGGTGCGGAGCTGGGGGTAAGGATAGGCGTGCGGTTACCCCGCTCTCACCGACTCAGCGAAGGAGCTTCGCATGCCCAAGGTGTTGATCGTCACCGGTGACGCCGCGGAGGACCTGGAAGTCCTCCACCCCTATCAGCGGTTGCAGGAGGAGGGCTACGACGTCGACATCGCTGCCCCGTCGGTGAAGAAACTCCAGTTCGTGGTGCACGACTTCACCGAAGGGTTCGACACCTACACCGAGAAGCCGGGGCACTGCTGGCCGTCCGACGTCGCGTTCGCCGACGTGGATCCGAGCGCGTACGCGGCCCTGGTGGTTCCCGGCGGGCGGGCGCCCGAGTACGTGCGGCTGGACGCCGATGTCCAGCGGATCGTGCGGCACTTCTTCGAGGCGGACAAGCCCGTCGCGCAGATCTGTCACGGCGCGCTCATCCTGGCCGCGGCGGGCGTGCTCACCGGACGGCGCAGCGCCGCCTACCCCGCCTGCGCACCCGAAGTCCAGCTGGCGGGCGGCACGTTCGTGGACGCCGAGGCCGTCGTCGACGGCAACCTCGTCTCCGCCCGGGCCTGGCCGGACCACCCCGCCTGGATGCGGGCCTTCCTCGACCTGCTGCGCGAGAAGGCGCCCGTCAAGGGGTGACCGACCGCCGCGGCGAGGTCCGCTCGACTCGGGAAGCAGTGCGTGAATCACGTTGATGAAGGCAACGGTTTCAGCCAAAGGCACGGTCTGGCATGGCAGAAGCGCGCACAAACACCACCGCACGCCCGGCAGCGCCCTGCGCAATGACCTCTACATTCTCCCCAGGGACGCCGACCACGCCTGATACCCGTCTTCGCCGTGCCGCCCGGCATCACGCTCGTCGTCGCGCAGGCTGAGGACTTCGACAACCCCGAGGAGATCCCCCGGCGTCGTCGCGGAAAATGCGGCCGCGTCAGTCCTCGTACGACTCGGACAGAGCGTCGGCAATCACGCGGGTGGCGAAGTCGGGGTCACGGGTGAGGCGGTTGATGTGTTCTGCAAGCAGGAAAGCGGTGACTTCCAGGGGCGTCATCTCGTCCCCGGTCCAGTACCCGTACTGCCTGCGCCACAAGTTAGGGCTCAAGCCGGTGCCCGCGGCGACGACCAGGCCGGCCATCATGGGGATGGCCTCGGGGCGGACGCTCTTCGGCATCATGCGCATCGTGGCCACGAGGTCGGACACCACGTACGCGATGACGTCCTTGTCCTCGTCCTCGTAGGCCAGCCGCAGCCACTGCATGAACATGAAGATGAGCGTGCAGGCGCCGTCCAGCACGTCATTGGCTCCCCGGGGGCCCAGGGACGCGGCGAACTGGTCGACCAGCGCCTTCTGTTCGGGGTCCGTCTCGATCTTGCCGTCGTAGACGGCTTTGAGCCGGGAATCGATCATCATGAGCGCTGCGCCCACATCGCCGGCGGGAGCATGCTCGGGGTCACAGGGCGATGACACGGGATTCCTCCTTGTGCGACTGCTTGGGCAGCGCTGCGTGCCCGTACAGTAGACCGCCCGTGGGGCGAGGGCCCGGAGAATCCGGAAAGGGCCTCCGTCAGGTGGCGATCAAGTCCGCGTGTCCGCACCATGGTTGACTCCACCATCCGCACGGAGGTACGCCTCCAGCTCTGCGGCCCCGGTCAGCATCGCCCGCCCGCGGGCGGACAGCCGGCCGTGCCAGTCACGCAGTGCGGCCTCCAGCGTCTCCAGCCCGCCGGCCGCCCGCACCTGGGCGACCAGCGGGGCGATCTGCTCCAGCAGGTAGCCGCCCCGCCTGAGTTGGTGGGCCAGCCGGGCATCCCGCACGTCGGCATCGTCGTAGACGCGATACCCGGTCCGCGGGTCGCGGCGCGGGCGCACCAGCCCGGCACGCTCCCATTTGCGCAGCGTCGCGGGCCGGATGCCGAGCTTCCCTGCCAGCGGCCCGATGAACGTGCCGCCGGGCTCGGGCGCGGTGACGGGCTCCAGGTCGCGGAGGGCGCTCTCCACGGCCTGGAGGGTGCGCCGGTCGTCGAGGAGTTGGGTGTGGCTCTCGTCGATGAGGCGGAACGCCTCGTCGACCGCGCCCTGGTTCACGGCCCGCATGATCGACGCCGCCGTCTGATGGCCGTGGCCGGGCACCAGGGCGAGAAACGCGCGCAGGGCGCCCGCGTGCAGCGAGGTGTGGGTGCGGTAGCCGTGGGGCGTGCGTCCGGCAGCCGGGAGGATGCCGGCCTCCTCGTAGTTCCTGACCGCCTGCGTGGACAGACCGTGCCCGCGCGCCAGATCAACCGGCCTGAGCCGCTCACCACTTTGAAAGTTTCGCCCCATGCACTCGACGGTATCGCGGAAAAGTTTCCACCGAAGGTTCAACGATACCGTTGAAGGCATGGCTACTGACATCAAGGACGCCGCCCATGCCGTCGACGCTGCCGCCATCATGAGGCTGCTCCCGGCCCGGCCCCGGCTGCTCGCCCTGGGCGAGCCCACCCACGGCGAGGACGCTCTGCTCGACCTGCGCAACGAGCTCGTCCGGCAGCTCGCCGAGCAGGAGGGCTACCGGACGATCGCCATCGAGAGCGACTGCATGACGGGCCTGGTCGTGGACGACTACGTCACCTCGGGAACGGGCACCCTCGACGAAGTCATGGAGCACGGAATCAGCCACGGCTGGGGCGCCTCCGCGGCCAACCGCGAGCTCGTGCGCTGGATGCGCGCCTACAACGTCCGCGCCGTCAACGACGGCCGGCCCGCGTCCGAGCGGCTCCGCTTCGCCGGTTTCGACGGCCCGTTGGAGATCACTCACGCCGCGAGCCCCCGGCAGGCCCTCACCGCACTCCACGGCTACCTCGCTGCCCGGGTGGACGCGGACCTGCTCCCCTGCACCGCGAAGACGCTCGACCACCTGCTCGGCGACGACGACCGGTGGACCGATCCCGCCGCGATGAGGGACCCGGCCCACTCCGTGGGGCAGTCGGCCGAGGCCCGGGAACTGCGGCTGCTCGCCGACGACCTGGTGGCGCTGCTCGACGCGCAGACGCCGCACTTGCTCGCGACCACCTCGCGGGACGACTGGGACCGGGCGCGCCTGTACGGGCGCACCGCCACCGGCCTGCTGCGCTACCACCACGGGATGGCCGACACCTCACCGACCCGCATGACACGGCTGTGCGCGCTGCGGGATCTGATGATGGCCCACAACCTCCTCGCCCTCGCCGAACGCGGCCCGGCCGTCGTCCACGCTCACAACTCCCACCTCCAGCGGGAGAAGAGCACGATGCAGATGTGGCAGGGGCCGGTGGAGTGGTGGAGCGCCGGTGCGCTGGTGAGCGCCCAACTCGGCGAGCAGTACGCCTTCGTGTCCACGGCGCTCGGCACGATCCCGCATCAGGGAGTGGACACCCCGCCGCCGGACACCCTCGAAGGACTCCTGTACGCACTCCCGGAGAACCACTACGTCATCGATGCCCCGCGGCTGGCCACCGCCCTGGGCAGCACGCCACCCACTCTCCGCGTATCGCCCTGGTTCGGCTACGCCCCGCTCGACCCGGCCCACTTGGCGGACAGCGACGGGATCGTGTTCGTCAAGGACGTCCTGCGGAGTTAGACGATCAAGTCCGATATCGGGCGGCCTGTACGGCCCGGGGCGGGGGTGGGACGCTGCCGCGATGGACGTGTCCCACGAGACAGCCAGCGTGTACCTGCTCGCACGGTTCGGTTCCCTGTGGCGACTCGGGGTGATCGCTCACCCGCGCCACGGTGGTTGGCTGGTCTGCGGCGGGCACCTCGAGGACGGAGAGAGCACGCATCAGGCGGCGCTGCGCGCGACCGTCGAGGAGACCGGCTACCGTCCCCGCTTCCTGCCGCCGGCCGGACAGAGCCTGCCGCCCGGCTACCCGCATGCTCCGGCTCGATCGACCGGCGTCGCCGTGGACCGGACGGCGTGGTGGACCGTGGCCATGCCCGCAGGCCCCGACGGTCGCCGCCCGGAGCGGCACTTGCACGTCGACAGCATCCACGTCGCCGTGGTCGACCGCCCGTACGGGCCCACAGGTCCTCGGGAGCGCTCGTTCCGGTGGGTCAGCGCCCACGAGCTGGCGGCTCTGGACGTGCCCGTGGACACCCGGATCCTCGGCAGTGCCCTGTTCGGCACCGTCCCCACCACCGTGACGGTGCAGCACCCGCGCCCCGCATACGACGATGCGCTGCGCCGGGAGTTGCTGCGCCGCCGCGAAATCGATCAGGACTTTCGCAACAAACTGCCCCGTACGTTCAACGAGGAGACGGCGGCCCGGTGGGCCGAGATCGACGAGGGCAACACCGCGTGGCTGCGTCAGGTCATCGACCGGGTCGGCTGGCCGGGCCGCGCGCTGTGCGGCGAGGACGGCGCCGACGCCGCGTGGCTGCTGGCTCAGCACGCCGACCGGCAACCACACCTCCAGCGTGCGTGGATCGGGTTGCTGGCCCAGGCGGTGGCGGAGGGCGACGCCGAACCGAGTCACCTGGCGTATCTGGAGGACCGTATCGCCGTCCACGTCGACAAGGGCGAGCAGTGCTTCGGCACCCAGCACCGGCCGGCACCCGACGGCTTGTACGAGCCGTGTCCCATCCGCGACCCGGACGGAGTCGACCGACGAAGGGCCGAACACGGCCTGGAACCACTGTCCGAGACCACAAGAAGGATCAACGACTCCTTTGAAGGCGGCACGGAAGTGCCCTGAAGACAAAAAGTTCTATCCAACCTGGGGGTGAAGTCGCCGAGTCAGCCTGCTGTTCCAGCGGACGCGGGCTCGGTGACCGGCATGAAGGTGTACGCGATCTCACGCGGGGCCGACAAGCCCAACGGCGCGACCTTCACCTGGAGCGGCAGAACCGACCAGTGCTGCGCCGCGAGAGGCGCCTGTGCCGCGCCCCACTACCAGGCCGCCTGCTGAGGCCCGGCCCTCGGTGACTTCGGCGCGGCCTGAGCCCTACCGCCCAGGCCGCGCTTCACTTCCCGGCCGCGACCGCGTCATCGCCTTCGGGGCCCGCACAGGCATCATCCGCCGAGGCCAACGCCCAACTCCCCGTCGACGGCAGCGGCTGCCACCACCAGGTCCTGCCACGCCATGCCCGTGCCCTTGAACAGCTTCGGCCGCCGGGGGGCGACGTCCACCGCCCCGCGCACGAGTTCGGCCAGGTTGCCCGCGATCACCCTGGTATCGACATCGCCCGCGCGCAAGGGGATCAGGAGGTCGCCCGCCTCGCGCAGCGCCGCGGTACGCGCCTCGACGATGACGGTGGCGCGGGCGACGAGGGCGCTGTCCACCTCGCGGGCCGTCGGTTCGTGCGATCCCATCGCCACGACGACCGCGTGGTCCGCGACCGCCGAAGCGGGGAACAGCGGCGTGCGTGCCGTCGTACAGCAGGCGATCACGTCGGCGGTCGCCACAGCCTGCGGTGGGACGGCCTCCGCGGGCAGGCCCACCGTCCGGCACCGCTCGACCAGTTCGGCCGCCCGCTCCGGGCGGCGCGCGACGACGCCGACCGAGGAGATGGGGCGTACGGCTCTGATCGCCTCCACGTGGCCCCACGCCTGCGCTCCGGCCCCGAAGACGACGAGCCGTTCGGCGTCCGCGGGCGCCAAGTGGTCCACGGCCACAGCGGATACGGCGGGTGTCCGCAGCAAGGTCAGGGCGGAGCCGTCGATCAGGGCTGTCGGGCAGAGCGTGGCCGCGTCCATGAGGAGGTAGGAGGCGACGATACGCGGCAGGCCGCGGGCGGGGTTGTCGGGCGCGATCGCGGCGAGCTTCACCCCGACATACGAGGACGACGTGGCGGGCAACAGCAGGAGCTGGCCCGCCTGGGTGTCGAGCACGGTGCGCGCGACATCCGCTTCGGGGTCCAGCCCGGCGCGCAAGGCCCGGTCCAATGCCTCGATCGCCCGGGGCATGGGCAGGCGGCGCGCCAGTTCATCGGCGTCGATCAGGGGCAGTTTCGTGGGGTCCACACGCTCAACTCCTTCAGTGGGTACAAGGTCTTCTCCAGCGCCGCCGCGAGTTCCTGGCCGAGTGCCGGGCCCCACCAACCTGGCGGGCAACAGCGTCGCCACCCTCATCGTCGCCCGGAGGGAGGACGCCTTCGACGCCGACCACGTCCGCCAGGCCCTGCGCGGCGAACGGCCGCCTGCGTCCGCCGGCAAGGTGCCGGGGGTTCAGCGCTGCGCGAGGGCCCAACGGAGTTGGCGCCTGAGCCGGAAGCTTTCGTCGAGGAGCCGATGGTTCTCCTTGATCACTTCCCTTGCTGTCCGTTGAAGTTCGCGGGCTCGTTCATGAGTGATGGCTACCTGCTCTTTGAGTGTGTTGTGCCGCGTGCTGTCTGCCATGAGGATCGGCTTCCCGGTGACGGCCCTGGCATGTCGACTTCCACCCGTGCCGGTGGGTCAGTCGCCGGCCGCCTCCCTCACGGATGCGCGGGCGGCGGCCTCGTCACGAGGTCCTTTCCGGTCACGAACGCGGCGACCAGGGCCCCCGGCGCGCCGAGCGGACCGTACTGGCGAGTCCCGGCACCTGGCCCACCATCAGGCACCCCCTTGGGGGTGCAGGGGCGGGTGGGACCGCGCGACAGGTGTCGTACACGTATCCGAAGTCCACGGACGCACCGCCGAAGGGCGATTTAGGGCCGTTCGCCGCTCGTCCAGGGCCTGTTGGGCCATGGTTGAGCGGTCTGGCTGAGTGGAGTATGGAGGTGGGAGCAAGGGCTGGATGGCCGCTTTCATCCCCGCGTCGGGTGGCTGGCCGCGCCCTCTGCTGGATGCGGAGTGTCGTCCCGCACCGGGTTCTCCGGGACACTCCGCCCGCCCCTGCGACGCCGAACTGGAGCGGATGCCGCAGGGGTGCCCTCTCTCGGCTGACCATGAGCGTCTGACTTCACCTAATTTCTGCCAAGGAAGCCTGGGGCTTCAGCCCCAGGAGGAATGGGCTCCTTGCGCCGGAGCCGCGCAGCGGCGGAGTTCTCTGCGCTGTGTCTGGACGGCAACTTGTCCTCTCCTGAACGTCTCTCCTAGTGTCGTCTGCGTGAAGATTGTTGCGCAGGTGAATTGCGCCCATGTGGTGCGGATAGGGGTACTCCGAGGGGAGTCCTACTAGTAGCGATGTAGTGAAGGCGACCGGCTTACCCGAGGGGGAAACCCCGGAGGGACAAGAGCATGCCGGGCCAGCCCTGTGAGCCAAAGATGGCTGAGGCGAGATGCAGGGTGCGCCAGGCCGCCTATGGCCAAGGCCATACTGCCTAAACCCAAGTGCAGTCGGAACAGCGCCATCCCCCCAGGTTGCCATCTGACACCAGGGGCCAAGGATCGTCTCGTGAGCTTTACCAACGGGGCGAAGCTACTTCCTTGGGACAACCGCAGGAGCGCGGGTGAAAGCACGGAATGGGGGCCTAAGGGTGGACACACGCCCTGTCAGTACAACTTGGGGATCTCCTAAGGCCGGTAACGGCTAAGGAGACGGAGCCGCCGTAGTACCCGGCCCTCAGGGATACGGCTACCTAACCAGTGGTGAAGGGGAAGGGCGGCAGGTAATGGAACGTCAAGAAGGAAGAGGTTCGGCCGGATGGCCGGGATAGACCTCCAACGACTGGACGTAATCGCACGTCTCAATGAAGACCCGGAGTGGGTTAACAGCGACCTCTACCGCTTGCTGTTCCGTAAGGAATTATACCTAGCGGCCTACGAAAGGTTGAAAAGTAAGCCTGGGAACATGACGCCCGGCATCGACGGGTCTACCCTCGACGGCTTCTCAACAGGAACCATCGAGTCGATCATCGAAGCCATGCGTGACGAGAGCTTCCGATTCTCACCTGCGAGAAGGGTGGACATCCCAAAGGCCAACGCTAAGAAGAGGCCGCTGGGGATCGCGTCACCCGTCGAGAAGGTGGTACAGGAAGCCATCAGGATGGTCCTCGAAGCGATCTACGAATCGCCGGGGAACCCAACCTTCCTGAAGTCATCTCACGGTTTCCGGCCGAGGCGAAGCTGCCACACGGCACTGAAGGAAATCAAGAAGGTCTGGACGGGAACTAGATGGTTCGTCGAAGGGGGTGCGCCGTGCGGCGCTCTGTTGTATCC
>NZ_JBKIWN010000052.1:0-19848 GCF_058146165.1 Streptomyces sp. AM25
CGATCAACGAACTTTGCAATCGCCCTGGCACGACTCCCGGACGATGATGATCCACGACTCGGTGTGGACCGCGGTCTCCGGCATCCGCAGGAACACCGGCAAGGACAACCCGCTGCCCAGCCTGCAGGACGTCGCCGAGGCCTGGTACCGGATGCACGGCAGGAGCGGGAAGGTGGAGGGGGCCAGCGGCTGGATCTGCCTGGACAACTACGGCAACCCCTACGACAAGGGGGTCGCCATCGTCGAACTGGACCCGCGCACCAGGAGCATCGCCTTCGACGGGCTCGCCTGGCCGGCGGGCCGGCCTCCGGCCGAGGACTGCGCGGCGCCGAACGGGGGCTGACGGCGAGGACCCACCCCTGCCGTCAGCCCCGGCTGCCGGGTCAGCCGGCGAAGTCCTGCGCCCACCAGTAGGTGCCGTTCGCATCGATCGTGAGCCCGACGCCCGTGTACGCGAAGTCGCCCAGCATGTACTCGCGGTGCTTCGGCTCGTCGATCCACGCCTTCACGACGGACTGCGCGTCCGTCCAGAAGCCGTGGGCGCCGGCGGCGTTCTCGGCGAAGCTGCGGATCTGGTGGGAGTAGCCGTAGCTCTTGAGCCGGTCCCAGATGCCGTTGTCGAAGGTCCAGTGACCCTGCTGCTGACGGCGGGCCTCCTCGTCGGCCTCGTCCTGCGCGGTGTGCTCCAGGGCGGAGTCGTAGGTGAGCGCCGCCTTGCCGTTCTGCGCACGGTAGTCGTTGACCAGCTGCAGCACCTGCTTCCTGAGCTCGTCGACCGACGGACGGCCGCTCGCGGCGCTCCCGGTGGGGAAGTTCCATATCTGGGCCTGCGAGTAGTTGCAGGAGTGGATCTGCAGCTGGGTGCCGTCGGCCGTGCTGCCGGCGGGCACGTCCAGGCACTTGTCGGACTGGGGGTTGAGCAGAACACCGCCCTCCATACGGACCCACGTCTGGGCGCCGGAGCCGTTGCAGTCCCACAGCTGGACGGGCGTGCGGTCGGCGGTGCCGCCGGAGGCGACGTCCAGGCACTTGCCGAATGCGACGAGCGGCGAGCCGGCCCGGCCGGGCTCGTACGAATAGGTCCACTTCTGGGAGTCGGTGCCGTTGCACCCGTAGAGCTGCACGGGGGTGCCGTTGTCCGTCCTGCCGCCGCGGACGTCGAGGCACTTGCCGCCGATCCCGGTGACCGGGCCCGTCGAGTCCGCCGCCTGCGCCGTCGCCGGCACGGCGGTGACGGCTGCCGCGGCCAGCGCCAGGGTGGCCCACAGGTGTGACTTCTTCAGTTGTCTCTTCATGACGCCCGTCCTCTTTCTCGGTTTTCCTGGGTCGCGAGTGAGGAAGCTAGGGACGGGACTTCAACAAACGGTCAACACTCCGCGGGGCCCGGCGGCCGACGCACTCGCATCGGCAGGCACACTGGGCCCGTACGACCGACGAACATCGGCAAGGAGCGAACATGTCCCTCTACGACATCGAGATCGACGCCCTCCAGGGCGGCCCGGCAGACCTGGCCCAGTACCGCGGCAAGGCCGTCCTGGTCGTCAACGTGGCCTCGCGGTGCGGGCTGACCCCTCAGTACGCCTCGCTGGAGAAGCTCCACGAGCGCTACGCCGCCCGCGGGTTCAGCGTCCTGGGCGTCCCGTGCAACCAGTTCATGGGCCAGGAGCCGGGCAGCGCCGAGGAGATCGCCGCCTTCTGCTCGGCCACCTACGGGATCACCTTCCCGATGACGGAGAAGACCGATGTCAACGGCGAGCACCGGCACACGCTGTACGCCGGGCTCGTGGACACGCCGGATGCCGAGGGGCACAGCGGGGACATCCGCTGGAACTTCGAGAAGTTCCTCGTCGGCCCCGACGGCGCCGTCACCGCCCGCTTCGGCCCCCGCACCGAGCCCGACGCGCCCGAGGTGACCGCCGCCATCGAGGCCGTGCTGCCGGCCTGACGCCGCACGGGGGAACTCACAGGACGAGCCCGACCGGCGCCGGCGACGCCCACGCGTCGCCGCGCCGCATCGACATCTCGATGCAGAAACAGCTGAACTCCAACTGGTGCTGGGCAGCGGCACCCGGTGGCCGCCGGACGGTCCTCTGGCCCGCGGCCGTGTCCGGCGCCGGGGTGCTCCTCGCCGGCGCCTGGGCCCGGCTCTGCCGGCGGCGGCACGTGGCGCGGACGGCCGGCTGACGCGTCGCTCCGCCCCACACGTCCGAAACCGGCCCACGCACTTTCGTCTCCCCCATTGATGAGCGGACGCATCGCCGCTTGCATGACTCTGCCCGGAAATATTCCGGCTGTCGGGCATGTCCCGCCCGGCATCTCGCAGAGGGGGTACCGTGCGTAGACCGAGCGCACGTGCGGCAAGACGGAGAGCATCCAGAAGTTCCGGACCACGCGGCGGCTTATCCGGTGCGGCGGCGCTGATCGGCGCCGCCGCACTCGTCGTCTCCGCCGGGCCCGCCCGGGCGGCGACAACGCCGGCGTCCGGCCCGGGAGAGGTGATCCCGGGGCAGCACACGACGACACCCGCGCTGGTGACCGGCATCCGCGAGCCGGTGAAGGCGACCGGGAGCGCCGCCGACGCGGCCCGCGCGCACCTGGCGGACCGGCAGAGCCGCTACCGCATTGCTCACCCGGACCGCGACCTGAAGCCCGTGCAGACGACCGCATCCGGCCGCTCGGAGATCGTGCGGCTGCAGCAGAAGTACCGCGGGGTGGACGTCCTCGGCGGGCAGTACGTCGTCCGCATGGAGCGCAAGGACGGCAAGCGGGTCGTCACCGGCACCTCGGGCAGGTACTTCACCGGCCTGAAGGTCGCGACCGAGTCCGGGATCGACGCAGAGGTGGCGGTCGACCGGGCGGTCGACGCGGTCCAGGAGCAGCTGGGCCCGACGCGGCCCGGCCGGGACGGCGAGCCCGCCGCGCCGCTGACCGGCACCGCGCGCGGACCGGTCGTCCTCCCCAAGGGCGAGGGCGTGCTCACCCAGCACGTCACCGTGCGGGGCACCGACCCGGCCACCGGGGCTCCGGTCCTGCACGAGGTGTACGTCGAGGCGCAGTCCGGTTACCCGGTTCTCCAGTACAGCGGGATCAAGACGTTCGCGGCCCCCAAGGAGGCGAGCGGGCCCGGGAGTTCGGCGGACCGGGAGCACCGCTCCGCCGCGGCGCAGGACGCCGGGGCGAAGGGGTCGGGCGTCAAGTTCGACGGCAGGACGGTCGACCTGCAGGTGGAACGGGACGAGGCGCGGAAGCAGTACGTGATGCGCGACCGCACCCGGGCCGAGGCCGGCAGCGACAAGAATCTGATCTCGACGTGGGACGCGCGGGGGCTGAGCGTCTGGGAGGTGTCCGGCACCTGGCCCAACGGCATCAAGGAGTTCGGTTCGCCGACCCCCGCCTTCGACCGGGAGGCGACCGAGGCCGGTGCCGTGGACGCGCACTGGGGCGCGGGCAAGGTCTACGACTACTACAAGTCCGTGCACGGCCGGAACAGCCTCGACGGCCGCGGCATGGCCATCAATTCCCTGGTGGGCGTCGGCAAGTACGTGCCGTATGTCAACGCCTTCTGGGACGGCACGAAGATGGTGTACGGAAACGGCGACAAGGAATACCGGCCGTTCTCCGCCGCTCTGGACGTCGTCGGCCACGAGATGACGCACGGCGTCGTCGAGAACAGCGCGAATCTGGTCTACGCAGGCCAGTCCGGCGCACTCAACGAGGCGCTCGCCGACTACTTCGGCGGAGCCGTCAAGACCGACACGTACGGCATCGCGATGGACGACCCCGACGCGGGTCTCCTGGGCGAGGCGCTGTGCCGGACCAAATCCCCGCGCGAATGCGCCACCCGCGACATGAACGACGGAAGGACCACGTCCAAGTCCTTCCTCGGCATGTCGATCGCCCACGACAACGGCGGCGTCCACGCCAACTCCACCATTTTCTCGGGCGCATTGTGGGACATCCGCAAGGATCTGGACCGCACGCTCGCCGACAGGATCGTCTACAGGGCGCTGACGGAATACCTGACCCCGCTGGACGGCTTCACCGAGGGCCGCAACGCGGTCGTCGCCGCGGCCAGGGACCTCAAGGCGTCGGACGGCGACCTGAGGTCCGTCGAGCGGGCCTTCGACGCCCACGGCATCGTGCCCGGCTGGGAACTGGCCATGGGCGTGGACTCCGACCTCCTGGCCGGCAAGGTCAACACGAGCAGCGACCGCACCTCGGTGGGAGCGGGCGGCGGCTGGTGGGCCGCGTCCCGGTCCAACGACGACGGCTCCGAGCCGTACTCGGTCTGGGCCGGCCGCCTGGACGGGACCGGTGCGCCGAAGCTGATGAGCCCCAACGACGGGCGCTACCACGTCGATCCGGTCACCGACGGCAGGACCGTGGTGTGGCAGGCGTACCGGGGCAGGATCGCCGACGTGCTGGCGCGGCCGCTGGCCGGCGGCCCGATCAGGAAGCTGTACAGCGGGTACCACGTCTCCTCGCTGCACGTCGAGGGGAAGCTCGTGACGTTCGAGGCCCACGGGCACCGCGTCGCACCGCGCGTGGTGTACGTGCGGATGGACGGTTCCGACCCGGTCACCGTGCCCCCGATCCCGTGGAGCCGCTTCTCCGGCACGGGGTATCCGTCCCTGAGCAACGGCCGGATCGCCTTCGCCCATTGGCACCGCAGTCCCCAGGGCTGGCGGAACGACGCCGAGGTCCTGGACACCGCGACCGGCAAGCGGACGGTGATGCAGCAGCCCGGCACACCGCCGGACGTCACCTGGACCGCCGTCAACAGCACGTACGTGTACTGGCTGGTGCCGACCGACTGGCAGACCGGTACGGCCACGCTGCGCCGCGCGAACCTCGACGGCACGGGTGCCGTCGACATCAGCCCCGGAACGGGCAAGGACGCGCTGCGGGCCGAGAGTCTGACGGCTTCCGACGACGCGGTGACCGTCGCCGCGCGGACACCCGGATCGCCGGACAGGCTGTGGCAGTTCTCGCCGGACGGTTCGCGCCGGAGCCGGGTCTCCTGCAACCGCGGTGAGCAGCTCTCGCCCGCCGCGGCGGGCGGCAGGCAGGTGGTGTGGATCGACGCCACCACGGGCTACACCGACCTCGTCACCCGCCCCCGGCCGGCGGGCAACTGCGGCTGACGTCCGGGTACGTACACGGCCGCCGGGGTCCGGGCAGGCGGATCCCGGCGGTTCCGGAACTCTTCCGCAGTATCGGGGAGTTCCGGCGCGAGCCTGGCCGGTCGCCCGTCACGGGTTGGCCGTCACGGGTTGGAAGTCACCTCGAAGCCCGCGCCGAAGATGTTGTGCGCGGGATCGGCGGCTTCGCGGGCGCGCAGGTCGGCGAGGATGTTCGCCGAGCTGGTGTAGTTGAAGGGCGGCAGCTGGAGGGTGATTCCCTTGGTGATGCCGGCCCAGGGGCCCGCGGCCTGGAAGTTGTTGGCCTTGGAGGGGAGGTCGGTGCCCGGGACGTGCCAGATGACCGGGCCGCCCGAGTCGCCCTTCTGGTTGTACGCCGGCGCCCGGTAGATGCCCTTGTCGTTGCTCATGACGGTGCCGTACCAGACGCCCGTCTGGCCCGAGGTGATGATCTCGTTGTTGCCGGTCGTGAGCAGGCGCTCGTTGTCGAGCGCGGGCTTGAGGGCGTTCGGACTGACCGGCCCCTGGGGGTACTTCACCTCGCCGGTCTGCTTCAGGTACGGGCCCTGGGAGGAGAGCGTCACCTGCGGGAGCAGCTCGATGACCATGTAGTCCTTGGTGACGTGTCCGGTCTGCGAGCCCTCGGGGTCCTTGAAGTAGCGGACGTAGCCGATCGGGCCGTAGCCGATGTCCTGCCGATGGTAGACGGGGGCGACGTTCTCCGGGATCTCGCGGTCCGAGTACTTCTTGTCCGGCCTCAGGCAGTGGCCCGCCGTGATGGCCGTCTTGCGCTGGTGGTCGTCGGTGCCGACGGCGCCGAGGGTGCAGAAGAGGTCGGGCGCCTGGGGGCCGAAGGCGATCTGCATGCCGTTGTAGACGCGCTTGCCGGGATCGTCCCGGCCGGTGCGCGCGTCGGCCTGCGCGGTGCCCGCGCCTGCGGCCGCGGTGAGCGCCAGGGCCAGGGCGAGGCCGCATAATCTCTTGATCACGTGTGATTCCCTTCCGTGGTGCCGTCGGCTTGTCGATCACCAACTCACACCATCACCAGGCGTTTTGTCCAGACCAACGGGGAGTGACGTCCCTTCCCCGGATGCCGGGACCGGCCGGTCGAGGCCACACTGGCCGAGTGAGCAAGCGCCCCGCCGTCGCCCCGGCTCCCCCGCCGGACGGCCCCCGCAACGGACCGCCCGTCTCCGGCCGGGAGTTCGACGTGCTCTTCGACGAGGTCCGGACGTGGGGCCGCTGGGCGGACGCGGGCCGGGGGGCCTGGAACCGGGTGACCGCCGGGCACGTCCGTGCGGCCGTGGCGCTGGTGCGGTCCGGGGCCGTCGTGGCGCTGGGACGGCCGTGGGACACCGTGCCGGGGCCGGACAACGCCAGGCCCGCCCTGCACTTCATGTCCGACCTCGGTGACGTCGAGGCTCCCGAGCCCTCCGCCCACAAGGACTTCATCGGCGTCGACTACCACGGCAAGGCCGTCAGTCATCTGGACGCGCCCGCCCACATCGCCTATCGCGGGCAGCTGTACGGGGGCGGCGCGGCGCGGGAGCTCGTCGGTGCCGGGGGTGCCCGCTTCGGGGACGTCGCGGGGCTCGGGCCCCTGGTGACCAGAGGTGTGCTGCTCGATCTGCCGGCCGTCCTGGGAACGGCGTGGCTGGAGCCCGGCCAGGCCGTGCACGCCGCGGACGTCGTCGCGGCGGAGGAGGCGCTGGGCGTGACGGCCGGCGAGGGCGACGCGGTGCTGCTGCGGGTCGGCCGGTTCCGCCGGCGCCGGGAGCTGGGGGCCTGGGATCCCGGCGAGGCGTGCGCGGGCTTCCACGTGGGCGCGGTGCCCCTGCTGGCCGGGCGGGGCGTCGCGCTGCTCGGCAGCGACGGCGACAGCGACGTACGGCCTTCGCCGGTCGAGGGCGTGCACTCCCCGGTGCACGCCCTCGCCCTCGCCGCGATGGGCGTCCCGCTGCTGGACAACCTCGATCTGGAGGCGCTCTCCGCGGCCTGCGCCGAGGCGGGGCGTTACGCGTTCCTGCTGGTCGTGGCCCCGCTGAACATCCCCGGCGCAACGGGGTCGCCCGTCGGCCCGGTCGCGGTGCTGTGAGGCGGAGGCCGGGGTCGGGTCCGGGGCCGGGCCGGTCACCGACGGTGCCGGGCGGTGGCCTGTGGGCGACCGATGCCGCCATATGGACAAAGTTCTAAAATGGAACGTCACTGCAACTGCTCCGACGCACGGGCGGCCATGGCGGCACGTGCGGATGAGGGAAGTGATCCGGATGGGGCTCGTGACAGACGACGGCGGCCCCGCACTCGCCCGTGAGCAGTTCCTTCTCGGCGGGACGGCCGGGAAGGGCGTACGGAACCTGATCCTCAATTCCTGGGAGCGCAGCCGGTCCCTGGGGCTCTCGCCGGACGGCTGCGAGCTTCCCTACACCCAGGACATCGACCTGGACGGCCGTCTCGCCCTCGCGGCCGGGCCCGTGCTGGACCGGCTGCAGGCACGGTTCGCGGGCACGAAGATGAACGTGTCCCTGGCCGACGCGCGCGGCGCGGTGCTCCAACGCCGGTTCGGCGACCCGTCGTTGGCCGCCCGTCTGGATCCGATCCAGAGCGTCCCGGGTTTCGTGTTCGCGGAGAAGTACGGCGGGACCAACGGCATCGGACTGGCGCTCGCCGAGCGGCGGCTGATCAACGTCTACGGCGCCGAGCACTTCGCCGAACGCTCACAGTCCAACGCCTGTTCGGCGATACCCATCCGGGACCCGCTCAGCGGGCGCATCGAGGGGGTGCTGTGCTTCGGCTACCCGCGCTCCGACGCGGAC
Source organism: Streptomyces sp. AM25 (assembly GCF_058146165.1). Classification (NCBI taxonomy): domain Bacteria; kingdom Bacillati; phylum Actinomycetota; class Actinomycetes; order Kitasatosporales; family Streptomycetaceae; genus Streptomyces; species Streptomyces sp. AM25. Next base: position 7,955 of record NZ_JBKIWN010000052.1, read on the forward strand.
GTGGCGCTGGACGTCGTGATCAGCAGGGCGGCCGAGGCCATCGAACGGCGGCTGCTGGAACAGAGCTCGGCGCGCGAACGCGCCCTGCTGCAGGCGTACTTCGACGTCAACGGCCGCGTACCGGCCGACGAGCGGCGGCCGGGCGGGCTCGTCACCGGCGGGCTGGACTGGCGTGACCGGCTGGTCCTGGAGGAGAAGGCGACCGAGCTGATCTCCTCGGCGCAGCGGGCCGCCGTCGAGGTGCCGCTGCCCAGCGGGCGGCGGATCACTCTGGTGAGCCGGCCGGTGACCAGTTCCTCCGGGGTGGAGGGCGTGGCCGTCGAGGCGGTGCTCGCCGCGGAGCACCAGCGTCTCGCCGTCACCGCCGAGTCCGCCATGCCGCCCGGCTTCGTGACGCAGCAGGCCCTGACCGACGCCGCCGTCCCGCTGCCCGGCCGCCGGCCCGTCCCGCCCGCCGCGCCCGGGCAGGCGGCCGGCGGGCTGGTGATGCTGGGCGAGCCCGGGGTGGGGCGGTTCGCCGTGGCGGCCCGGCGCCGCCTGGAGCTGCTGTCGGAGGCCAGCACCCGCATCGGCACCACCCTGGACGTGACCCGGACCGCCCAGGAACTGGCCGAGATGGCGGTGCCGCGGCTGGCCGACTACGTCACGATCGACCTTCCGGAGGCCGTCCTGCGCGGCGACGAGCCGGCCGACCCCGCCAAGGACCTGCACCGGACGGTGGTCCACGGCATCCGGGACGACTGCCCCTTCTATCCCGTGGGCGAGCTCGTCCGCCTCCAGCCGACCACCCCGCAGCTGCGCTGCCTGGCCGGCGGGCGGACCGTCCTGGAGCCCGACCTGCGCACCGCCCTGGGCTGGATCTCCCAGAACCGTGTGAACGCCCAGCGCATCCTGGCCCACAACGTCCACTCCCTGATCGTCGTCCCGCTCCTGGCCCGCGGCAACGTCCTGGGCATCGCGAGCTTCTACCGCTCGCGCGATCCCTCCCCCTTCGGCGACGACGACCGTTCGCTCGCGCAGGAACTCGCCACGCGCGCCGCCATCTGCATCGACAACGCGCGCCGCTACACCCGCGAGCACAGCATGGTGCTGGCCCTGCAGCACAGTCTGCTGCCGCAGGGGTTCCCCGAGCAGAACGCCGTCGAGGTGGCGCACCGCTACATGCCCGCCGAGTCCGGGGTGGGCGGCGACTGGTTCGACGTCATCCCCCTCTCCGGCACCCGCGTCGCCCTCGTGGTCGGGGACGTCGTCGGCCACGGGCTGCACGCCGCGGCCACCATGGGCCGGCTGCGCACCGCCGCGCGCAACTTCGCCGAGCTGGACCTGCCCCCGGACGAGGTCCTCACCCACCTCGACAACCTCGTGGGCCGCCTCGACCGGGAGGAGTGCGGCGACGACCCCTTCTCGGGCATCACCGGGATCATCGGTGCGACCTGTCTGTACGTCATCTACGACCCGACGTCGCAGGAGTGCACCATGGCCCGGGCCGGGCACTGTCCGCCCGCCCTGGTCCGGCCCGACGGTTCGGTCGTCTTCCCCGACCTGCCGGCCGGACCGCCGTTGGGGCTGGGCGGTCTGCCCTTCGAGACCGCCGGGTTCGCCCTCCCCGAGGGCAGTCAGCTGGTGCTCTACACCGACGGCCTCGTCGAGGACCGCGACCGCGACTTCGACGCGGCCATGGAGGAGCTGCGCCAGGCCCTGGCCCGTCCCGGGCGCCCGCCGGAGGAGACCTGCCAGGCGGTCGTGGAGGCGGTGGTGCCCGAGCATCCGTCCGACGACATCGCCCTGCTCGTGGCCCGTACCCACGCCCTGGACCCGCACCGCATCGCCACCTGGGACCTGCCCGCCGACCCGGCGCTGGTCTCGTCCGTCCGCGCCGCCGTCACCGGGCGGCTGGCCGACTGGGGGCTGGAGGAGATCGGCTTCTCCATCGAGCTGCTGCTCAGCGAGCTGGTCACCAACGCCGTCCGCTACGGCACCGGCCCCATCCAGGTGCGGCTGCTCTACGACCACACCCTCATCTGCGAGGTCGCCGACGGCAGCAGCACCGCCCCGCACCTGCGGCACGCCGCCACCACCGACGAGGGCGGCCGCGGCCTGTTCCTCGTCGCGCAGCTCTCGCAGGCCTGGGGCACCCGCTACACCGCCGGTGGCAAGGTCATCTGGGCCGAGTGCCCGCTGGAGATGTCCGCGGGCGGGCCCGGGGCCGCCGAGATCGACTTCGACGACATCCCGGCGATCTGACGGCCCGTCCGGCGCGTGGCCGGGAGGAGCCTTAGCATGACCGGCATGACGGACATGCGGAGTTCGGAGCCTCTCGTCCGCATCCGCGGCCTCGGCAAGCGGTTCGGCGGCACCCTCGCCCTGGACGCGGTCGACCTCGACATCCGCGCCGCGAGCATCCTGGCCCTGCTCGGCCCCAACGGGGCCGGAAAGTCCACCCTCATCAAGGTGCTCGCGGGCGTCCACCACGCGGACGCCGGCGAGGTGACCGTCGCCGGGCACCCGCTCGGCACCGAGGCGGCCGCGCGCACCATGTCCTTCATCCACCAGGATCTGGGGCTGGTGGAGTGGATGACGGTCGCCGAGAACATCGCACTGGGCGCCGGCTACCCGCGCCGCGCCGGATTCGTCTCCTGGCGGCGGACCCGCCGGCAGTGCGCGAGGGCCCTGGGCACCGTTGCCGCCCACCTGGACCCGGCCACCCCGGTCGCCGAGCTGACCCGGGCCGAACGCTCCCTGGTCGCCATCGCCCGCGCCCTGTGCACCGAGGCCGAACTGATCGTCCTGGACGAGCCGACCGCCAGCCTCCCGGCCGCGGACTGCGCCCGCCTCTTCGACGTCCTGCACACCCTGCGCGACCACGGCCACGCCGTCGTCTTCGTCACCCACCGCATCGACGAGGTGCACCGGGTGGCCGACACCTTCGCGGTCCTGCGCGACGGCCGCCTCGTCCGCCACGGCCCGCTCGCCGGCTACCCCGCCGCCCGCCTGGTGCACGACATCGTGGGCCACGAACCGGCCCCCCACCGCATCACCGCCCCCGCCCCGGGACCGCCCGTGCTGAGCCTCGACGGCGTACGGACCGAGGACACCGGCCCGGTCGGCCTGCGGCTGCACGCCGGCGAGATCCTGGGCCTGGTGGGCCTCACCGGCGCCGGGCACACCGCCCTCGGCCGCGCCCTCGCCGGCTGCCGGCCGCTCCTCGGCGGCCGGGCCCTGCTCGCGGGACGGCCGTACCGGCCGGGCACGGTCGCGGCCGCGGTCGCCGCCGGCACCGGCTTCGTCAGCAGCAACCGGCAGGACGAGGGCTGCGCCGACGGGCTGACCGTACGGGAGAACCTCCTGGCCAACCCCGGAGCGGGCGGTCCGCCGGGCGCGCACTGGATCGGCCCCGGGCGCGAACGGGCCCGCGCCACCGCCCTGATCGAGCAGTTCGCGGTGCACCCCCGCGACACCGAGGCGCCGATCGCCGCCCTGTCCGGGGGCAACCAGCAGAAGGTCATGATCGGCCGGTGGCTCCGGACCGGCCGGCGTCTGCTGATCCTGGAGGAGCCGACCGCCGGAGTGGACGTCGGCGCCAAGGCGGCGCTCTACCGCCTGCTGCAGGACGCGCTCGACCGCGGCCTCGCCGTGCTGCTCGTCTCCGGCGACTTCGAGGAGGTGGCCACCGTGTGCCACCGGGCCCTGGTGTTCGTCCGCGGCAGCGTGACGGCCGAGCTGAGCGGCACCGCCCTCACCGCCGCCGCGCTCACCCGCGCAGCCTCCGCCATGACACCCCTGACCGGGATGCCGGAATGACCCCTCTGCGCCCGCCCCGTTCCCCGCTGGGCCGCCGCTTCGGCCACCTCGTCGGCGCCTACGGCCTGGCGGCCCTCACCGCCCTGCTCTTCCTCGCCTTCTCCCTCGCCCTGCCGGACACCTTTCCCACGCTCGACAACATCTCCGCCATCCTGTCCAACAACTCCGTCCCCGCCTTCCTCGCGCTCGGCGCGACGCTCCCCATCGCCACCGGCAGGTTCGACCTGTCCATCGGCTACGGCCTCGGCCTGGCGCACGTCGTGACGATGCAACTCGTCGTCACCGAAGGATGGTTGTGGCCCCTGGCCTGCCTCGTGGTGCTGCTCGGCGGGGCGGCGGCCGGCGCCGTCAACGGCCTCGTCGTCGAATGCGCGAGGATCGACTCCTTCATCGCCACCCTCGGCACCGGCAGCGTCATGTACGCCTTCACCGGCTGGATCACCGACGGGGCCCGTATCGTCCCCGGCCCGCACGGCCTGCCCGCCGCCTTCACCGATCTGTACGACTCCCGGTTCCTCGGCCTGCCCGTCCCCGCCTTCTACGTCCTCGCCCTCACCGGCGTGCTGTGGGCGCTCCTGGAACGGCTGTCCCTCGGCCGGTACTTGTACGTCATCGGTTCCAACCGCCGCGCCGCCGACCTGGTCGGCATCCCCTCCCGGCGCTACGTCGTCTGCGCGTTCACCGGATCGGGCCTGGTCGTCGGCATCGCCGGCGTGCTGCTCGCCGCCCAGCAGCGGATCGGCAACCCGAGCGTCGGCATGGACTACCTGCTGCCCGCCTTCGTCGGCGCCCTGCTCGGGTCCACCGCGATCCGGCCCGGACGGGCCAACGCCCCGGGCACGCTCGTCGCCGTCACCGTCCTCGCCGTCGGTCTCGCCGGAATCGGCCAGCTCGGCGCCCAGTTCTGGGTCACTCCGCTGTTCAACGGCAGCACGCTGCTCATCGCCGTCGGCCTGGCCGGCTACGCCGCCCGCCGGCAGCTGCAGCGGCGACGGGCCGGGCCCGAACGGCCGTTGCCCGATCCGCCCGGAGCCGCTCCGTGAGATCCGCCCTGACGGCCGTGGCCGCAGGGGCGGTTGCGACCGTGCTCCTCACCGGCTGCGAGCGCGGTTCGTCGTCCCGTACGCCGAGCACCCCCGCGGCCCCGACGAAGACCGGCTGCCCGGCCGCCCTCGCAAAGGCCCAAGCAGCCGTCCGGCAGGCCGAGTCGGGCACCGTCCGGTGGAACGGGCCCACGAGCGGCCCGACGGCCGTGCCCGGCAAGACGATCGTCTACGTCGCCCAGACCATGACCAATCCCGGCGTCGCCGGCACCGCCAAGGGCGTACAGGAAGCGGCACGGGCCATCGGCTGGACCGTCCGCGTGATCGACGGCCAGGGCACCCCCGTCGGCCTCCAGCAGGCCTTCAGCCAGGCCGTCACCCTGCGGCCGTCGGGCATCGTCGTCGGCGGCTTCGACCCCCGGCCGACCTCCCAGCAGGTCGCGCAGGCCGGGGCCGGACACGTCCCGCTCGTCGGCTGGCACGCGGTCGACTCCCCCGGGCCGAGCAAGGACCCCGCGCTCTTCACCAACATCACCACCAAGGTCGACGACGTCGCCACGATCAGCGCGGACTGGATCGTCGCCCACTCCCACGGCACCGCCGGGGTCGTCGTCTTCACCGACGCCTCGATCCCCTTCGCCCACCACAAGTCCGAGCTGATCCGCAAGGAACTGGCCGCCTGCAGCGACGTGCGGCTCCTCGCGCAGGAGAACATCCCGCTCCCGGACACCAGCAGCCGCACCCCCCAGGCGGTCTCCGGACTCCTCGCACGCTTCCGGACCACCTGGACCCACTCCGTCGCCGTCAACGACGTCTACTTCGCCGACGCCGCCCCGGCCCTGCGCGCCGAGCGCAGGAAGGGATCGGGAGCCCCCTTCAACATCGGGGCGGGCGACGGCGATCCGTCCGCCTTCGAGCGGATCAACAACCGGCAGTTCCAGGCGGCCACCGTCCCCGAGCCGCTCTCCGCGCAGGGGTGGCAGATCGTCGACGAGCTCAACCGCGCCTTCTCCGGCCGCCCGGCCAGCGGATACGTCACCCCCGTTCACATCGCCACCGCGGGCAACACCGGCGGCGCCACGACCTGGGACCCGCCGGGGTACCGCACGGCGTACCGGAGGATCTGGGGCAGGTGAGGTGCGGCGGGCGGGGCGTACCCGTACGGCCGTCCCACGGCTGGCAGCCATGATCGGATCCGGGGATCCTGGAGCGTGCGTGGGGTTCGGCACCGAGGATCGGGAGCGGGCACGTGAAGGCACCGGGTGCAGGGCTCACCGGCGTGCAGCGCTGGTTCCTGCGCCACCTGCAGATCGTGCCCCTCGTGCTGCTCGTCGGCGGCGTCGTCCTCGACCTCAACACTCCCCCGCGCTTCAGCGCGGAGGCCTTCTACACGGCCGCACCCATGACGGCCGCAGCCCTGTTGTCGCTGCGCGCGACGATCCTGGCGGGAATCGGCGCGTGCGTCGCCGACTTCGCGGTGCTCACCCACTTCGGCATAGCGGCGGACTCGGGCGGGCGGAGCGAGCTGGCGGCCGTGGCGACCGTCTCGGCCTTCGCCCTCGTCGTCAACCGGCTCATGCACTACCGGGACATGCGGCTGCAGTCGGCGCGCGAGGTCGCCCTCGCCGTGCAGCGCGCCGTGCTGCCGCACCCGCCGGCCGTCATCCGGTCCCTGAGGATCGCCGTGCGCTACCAGTCGGCCGTCCGGGAGGCGCAGATCGGGGGCGATCTGTACGGCGTGCAGGACACCCCGTACGGCGTGCGCTGCCTGGTGGGCGACGTGCGGGGCAAGGGCATGGAGGCGGTCAAGGCGGTGGACGTGGCGCTGGGGGTGTTCCGGGAGGCCGCCGAGGAGGAGCCCGCGCTCGCCGGGATCGCGGAGCGGCTGGAGCGGGGGCTGGTGCGGGAGGCGGAGCGCCGGGAGGGGCTGGAGCGGACCGAGGGGTTCGTCACGGGCGTTCTCGCCGAGATCGCGCACACGGGAGACGAGCTGCGGCTGGTCAACCGCGGCCATCCGGCGCCGCTGCTGCTGCGGAACGGCGAGGTGCACAGCGCGGAGCCGTCCGAGCCGGCCCTCCCCCTGTGCCTGGCGGGGCTGCGGCCCGCCGGGGCCGCGCCGACCGACACGGTGCGCTTCCCTGCGGGGGCGACCCTCCTGCTGTACACCGACGGTCTGACCGAGGCGAAGAACCATGCGGGGGCGTTCTACGATCCCGTCGCGGCCCTGGCCGGGCGCGTCTTCTCCGGTCCGGACGAGCTGCTCGACGCTCTGCTCGCCGATGTCGGCCACCACACCGGCGGCCGCATCGGCGACGACATGGCGCTCCTGGCCATCACCCGGGGCGGCGGCGCCTGAGGGCTCAGCGGTCGACCGGCAGCCCGCGCGGCTCCTTGATCCGTTTCATGATGATCTGCGAGTTCACCTCGGTGACGCCGGAGAGCGTGGTGAGGCGCTCGATCCACAGCCGCTCGTAGGCGGTGAGGTCGGCGACGGCGATGCGCAGCAGGCAGCCGGGGCTGCCGAAGAGGCGGTAGGCCTCGACGACGTCGGGGATGTCCTGGAGCGCCGCCTCGAAGGCCTCGACCGCCTCCCGGTCGCGCTTGACCTCGACGGAGACGAGGACCTCGAAGCTGCGCCCGACGGCTTCGGGGTTGATGACCGCGCGGTAGCCCTCGATCACGCCGTCCTGTTCGAGCTGGCGGACGCGGCGCAGGCAGGGCGAGGAGGTGAGGCCGACCCGCTGGGCGAGGTCCTGGATGGTCAGCCGGCCGTCGCTCTGGAGCTCGCGCAAGATATTTCTGTCGATCCCGTCCATGGCGCAATTATCCACCACGGCTCCTCGGAGACCGCGCCTGAACTGGCAATCCGATTGCGTGCGATTCGTTCTAAGGTTGCTCCCGGCCCGACGTCTGCGAACTGGCGTACGAGGCATCACCCGGTAAGCGGCAAGAGGAGCGAGCACACGTGGGACAGGTCGTCGTCATCAGCACCGGCGGGACGATCGCCAGCCGCTGGCAGGGATCCGGGTTCGCCGCCGACGCGGCGGGCGGGGACGTCCTGGCCACCGCCGCCGTGCCCGAGGGCGTGAGCGTCCGGGTCGTCGACCTGATGAGCGTCAACAGCGCCCGGATCACCACCGGGCACCAGCTCGCCCTGCTGCGCACCGTGCGCGAGGTGCTGGCCGACCCCGCCGTGGACGGCATCGTCGTCACCCACGGCACGGACACCCTCGAGGAGTCCGCCTTCTTCCTCGACCTCCACCACGACGACCCCCGCCCGGTGGTCTTCACCGGCGCCCAGCTCCCGCTGGAAGCGGAGGGCGGCGACGGGCCGCGCAACCTCCACGACGCGCTGCTGACCGCGGCCACGGTGCGCGACCTCGGCGTCCTGGTGGTCTTCGACGGGCAGGTGCACGCCGCGCGCGGCACGGTCAAGGTGCAGACGCTGGCCGCCGACGCCTTCGCCGACCCCTCCGGCAGCCGGGTCGCCGACGTGACGGCCGACGGCATCCAGATCCACCGGCGCCCCGAGCGCCCGGCACCGCTCCCCCTGCCCGCGGCCGACGGACCGCTGCCCCGGGTCGATGCCGTCATGCACCACTGCGACGGGGACCCGCTGCTCTTCAACGCCGCCGTCGGGGCGGGCGCCCAGGGCATCGTCCTGGTCGCGACGGGTGCCGGCAACGCCACCCCCGAGATCTGCGCCGCCGTCGAGGCCGCCGTCTCCCGCGGCGTCCTGGTGGCCCTGACCACGCGCGTGTCCACCGGACCGGTCGCGGAGATCTACACCCACGGCGGAGCCGTGGACCTCGTGGCCGCCGGAGCCGTCCTGACCGGCACCCTGCGCGCCGGCCAGGCACGCATCGCCGTGCTCTCCGCGGCCCTCGCCACCACCGACCCGGCCGCCCGCGCCGACGTGCTGCGCCACGCGCTCGCCGCCCCCACGGCCGCCGTGCCGGTCGCAGCCGCCTGACGTCCTTCCTCTCCCCCCACCACACCTGCCGAACGGACCCCCATGCCGGCCCCCGCCTCCCCCCACGACCACCCGCAGACACGCTCCGAGCACGACCTCCTCGGCGACCGGGACGTCCCCGCGGCCGCGTACTACGGCGTGCACACGCTGCGCGCCGTGGAGAACTTCCCCATCACCGGCACCCCGATCTCCGCCTACCCCGACCTCGTCGTCGCCCTGGCCTCCGTCAAGCAGGCCGCCGCACAGGCCAACCGCGACCTCGGGCTGCTCGACGAGCGCAAGGCGGACGCCATCGTGCAGGCCTGCGAGGAGATCCGCGCCGGCCGCCTCCACGACCAGTTCGTGGTGGACGTCATCCAGGGCGGCGCCGGCACCTCCACCAACATGAACGCCAACGAGGTCGTCGCCAACCGGGCGTTGGAGCTCCTCGGTCACGGCAAGGGCGAGTACCGCCACCTCCACCCGCTGGAGGACGTCAACGCCGGGCAGAGCACCAACGACGTCTACCCGACCGCCGTCCGCCTCTCCCTGCAGCTCGCCGCCGCCCGCCTGCTGGAGGCCATGGAGGTGCTGCACGAGGCCTTCGCGGCCAAGGCCGCGGAGTTCTCGGACGTGGTGAAGATGGGCCGCACGCAGCTCCAGGACGCGGTGCCCATGACGCTCGGTCAGGAATTCGCGGCCTACGCCGTGATGCTGGCCGAGGACCGGGCGCGGCTCGCCGAGGCCTGCGCGCTGCTGAGCGAGATCAACCTCGGCGGCACCGCCATCGGCACCGGCCTCAACGCCCACCCGCAGTACGCCGCGACGGCCTGCGAGCACCTGAGCGCCCTCTCCGGCATCCCGCTCTCCGTCGCCGGCGACCTCGTCGAGGCCACCCAGGACATGGGCGCGTTCGTCCAGCTCTCCGGCGTGCTCAAGCGGATCGCCGTCAAGCTCTCCAAGACCTGCAACGACCTGCGCCTGCTCTCCTGCGGCCCGCGCGCCGGCCTCGCCGAGATCAACCTGCCGCCCGTGCAGGCCGGTTCGAGCATCATGCCGGGCAAGGTCAACCCGGTGATCCCCGAGGTCGTCAACCAGATCGCCTTCGAGGTCGTCGGCAACGACATGACCGTCACCATGGCCGCCGAGTCCGGGCAGCTCCAGCTCAACGCCTTCGAGCCGGTCATCGCGCACAGCCTGCTCAAGAGCCTGACGCACCTGCAGGCCGGCTGCCTGACCCTCGCCGAGCGCTGCGTGAACGGCATCACCGCCAACCGCGAGCACCTGGCGCGGCTCGTCGGGCAGTCCATCGGTCTGGCCACCGCGCTCAACCCGCACATCGGCTACGAACAGGCCACCGCGGTCGCCCAGGAGGCGCTGACCACCGGCGCCTCGGTGTACGACCTGGTCCTGGCCAAGGGCCTGCTCACGCCGGAGCAGCTCCAGGAGATCCTCCACCCGGACAACCTGGCCCGCCCGCACGCACGGACCGCTGCGGTCTGATTCCCCGTTATCTTCTTCGCGGTCCTGCAAGAGGGCTGCTGGCCTCCGGGCCCGGCATGACTGTTGCCCCCTGTCGAACGGATGACCTGGGGGGTGGTGTCACCGGGCCCGGGAGGTGCCGTCGGAGACGCTGATCAGAGGTCCGGCCACCGCCCGGTCCGGCGCAATGCCGGGCAGTTCGCGGGCGGCAGGTCTGCATAACGTGGATGCGCGCGTACGACACCGACGCCGAGGCCGGCATGGTCAACTCTCCTGGAAGGGTGCGATGTTCGACACCGAAGACGTGGGCGTGTTCCTCGGCCTGGACGTCGGGAAGACCGCTCATCACGGTCATGGGCTGACGCCGGCCGGCAAGAAGGTTCTCGACAAACCGCTGCCCAACAGCGAGCCGAAGCTGAGGGTCGTATTCGACAAGCTGGCCGCAAAGTTCGGCACCGTGCTCGTCGTCGTGGACCAGCCCGCCTCCATCGGCGCCCTGCCCCTGACCGTGGCCCGGGATGCCGGCTGCAAAGTCGCCTACCTGCCCGGACTGGCGATGCGTCGCATCGCCGACCTCTACCCGGGCGAGGCGAAGACCGACGCGAAGGACGCCGCGGTCATCGCGGACGCCGCCCGCACCATGCCGCACACCCTGCGCTCGCTCGAACTCACCGACGAGATCACCGCCGAACTCACCGTCCTCGTCGGGTTCGACCAGGACCTCGCCGCCGAGGCCACCCGCACCAGCAACCGCATCCGCGGCCTGCTCACCCAGTTCCACCCGTCCCTGGAACGCGTCCTCGGCCCCCGCCTCGACCACCAGGCCGTCACCTGGCTGCTCGAACGCCACGGCTCCCCGCAGGCTCTGCGGAAAGCCGGACGCCGCAGGCTCGTCGAGCTGGTCCGGCCCAGGGCACCACGCATGGCCCAGCGGCTGATCGACGAGGTCTTCGACGCGCTCGACGAGCAGACCGTCGTGGTCCCGGGCACCGGCACCCTCGACACCGTGATCCCGTCCCTGGCCCGGTCCCTCGCTGCCGTCCACGAACAACGCCGGGCCCTGGAAGCCCAGATCGGGGCCCTGCTGGAGGCTCACCCTCTTTCCCAGGTCCTGACCTCGATGCCCGGGGTCGCGGTCAGGACCGCCGCTGTTCTGCTGGTCACCGTCGGCGACGGCACCAGCTTCCCCAGCGCCGCCCATCTCGCCTCCTACGCCGGCCTCGCCCCGGCCACGAGGTCGTCGGGGACCTCGATCCACGGCGAACACGCACCCAGAGGCGGAAACCGGCAGCTCAAACGCGCGATGTTCCTCTCCGCGTTCGCCGCCCTGCACGATCCCGCCTCCCGCACCTACTACGACCAGTGCAGAGCCCGGGGAAAGACCCACACACAGGCCCTCCTCCGCCTCGCCCGGCACCGCATCAGCGTGCTCTTCGCGATGCTCCGCGACGGCACCTTCTACGAACCACGAACCCCACGCCTCGCTTGACCAAGGACATAGAGGCACCCCCCCACCGCTCTCCCCCCACCGCTCACAGCAGAAGAAGGAAGTACCACCCCGATGGCAACGGCGCCTAGCGTCTCGTACTCGATGACCGTCCGACTGGAGGTTCCCG
>NZ_JBKIWN010000053.1:0-19046 GCF_058146165.1 Streptomyces sp. AM25
ACCATCGCAGCCATCAACGAGTGGCTGTGACCAGCACATTCGATACACGCCCTAGCCCACGGGTGACGCCTTGACATCTCTCGCTGGCGGAGCACCGCCAGCCCCTCGGCTAAGCGGTCTCGGTGAAGTCAACTCCATGTGGGGGTAGGTACTTTGGCGGGAGTGGTGGTGATGCCGAAGATCCTGACAGTGGAGTTGGCGCCCGAGCAGCAGGGCGAGGTGCGGCGGCGGCTGGCCGGGCGTGACCTGTCGCGTAACGAGCGGCGGCGGTTGGAGTGCATCCGCCTGCTGGGCCGGGGCCTGACCGTGCCACAGGTCGCCGACCTGCTGGAATGCAACCCGGTCACGGTCCGCGAGGCGGTGCACCGGTGCAACGGCGGCGCCTTCGGGGCCCTGGCCGATGCCCCACGTCCGGGACGGCCCGCCCAGGTCACCGACGAGGACCTCAAGGCGCTGGGCGTGCTGTTGGATGCCTCAGCCGAGGCAGGGGTGACCTGGAGCTCCCCGGAACTGTGCGCCTGGCTGGAGACGGAGCGGGGCGTGCGCCTCTCGGCGGCGTGGCTGACCGAGTTGCTGCGCCGGGAGGGTTTCCGCTGGAAGCGCACCCGCGACAGCCTTCGGCACAAGGCCGATCCCGTCCTCCAGCAGGCCGCGCGGGCAAAGCTGGAGGACTTGCGGACTTACGGATGGAGGCCCACGCGGGCACGCGCGATCTGATCTTCCTGGACGAGTCGGGCTTCGCCCCCACCATGCCCACCGGCTACACGTGGTCGCGCATCGGGCAGCGCGCGGTGGTGCCGCGCGAGGACACCCGTGACCGGCGGGTCAACGCGCTGGGCGCCCTGGTCGTGGGCACCGCGCCTGACCTGCTGTGGGAACACACCCCCGGCAAAATCGGAGCGGCCGTGCTGCTGGAGTTCGTCTGCTCGGAACTGGCCGGCCTGCCCGGCGGGGCAGGCGCCCTGACGCTGGCCGCGGACGGTATCGGCCCTTCACTGCCCGTCTGGCAGCGGCCGAGGCCGTGCACCGTGGTACTGGACAACGCCTCCGCCCACGTGGACAAGAAGTTCAAGGGCCGCCGCGGGCAACTGGCGAAGATCGGGGTGGAGCTGTTCTACCTTCCGCCCCGCAGCCCCGAACTCAACGACATCGAACGCATCTGGCGCTCGGCCAAGTACGAGGACTACCCCCACCGCGCCCACACCAGCATCGAAGCCATCGGCGCCGCCGTCGACCAGGCGCTGACCCGCCAACGAGCCCGCATCCGGGGATCAGCAGCGGACTTCACCAAGACCGCTTAGCAGCCGGTGGAGCGGTAGCAGCACGACAGGGATGCAGGGTGGCCGAACCTGTCGGCCGGCACCGCGGTTCCGCACCACGCCCTGCGGTGCGGTGCGCTCGGTGCGGCCTCGAGGCGCACCGAGCGCACCGGTGCGCCGACGGCGTGCGCGGCCCCGGGCGCGCACCGCACCGCACCGGCGCGGTCGTGCGGAGCCGTGGTGCGCACCGTCCTTCGCCGCCGGAGAGCGGCGGCGAAGGACGCACACCGCACCAAAGAGGCCGGTGTGGACCGTCCGGTCTGCCGTGCGCTGCCGGCCAGCGAGCGGGCACAGCGGCCAAGCGGAGGACGCTGCCCCGCTACGCCCACACCCTTGCCGAGCCCTCTCGTCGGCGGGGAGGCATCAGAGGGCGGGTGGCGCCGCGGTGGGGGCATGAGGGCGGGAAGGACCGTAGGCAGGCGCTGCGGAGGGTAGTCACCCCTTCCGGCACTTCTGCCCCTCCTCCGTGCCGATTCCCCTCCGAATTCCACCCCTCAAGACGAGCACAGGGTGTAGCCGATTGATCACTAGCGGGGTGTGTCAAGGGGTGCTGGGTTGCTGCTAGCGAGCGTTGTCCAGGAGATATGCCCAGCAGCCCGGGTCTGCCCGTCCCTGCGCGAGCTCCCGGCGGCGGCCGGGTCCAGGCGTGACCGCTCGACAGACACGACCGCTGCCACAGTGCCGACCCAGTCGAGGCGGACACGCTGCGTGACACGTCTGACGGCTTTCTCGGCATCTGCGCCGGAAGGGCGGCTCGCCGCGGACAGCGGTCGGCATGGCGTCGGCCTCGCCCCGCAGGACCCGGCCGTGACCATCAAGCGGAACACCGCACGCGCGGATCACGGGCTCGGCGCGCCCGCGCTGCGACACACCGGAGATCCCCGGTGCGGCCCGCACCTCATCAGTGCGGTCGTGCGTCGTGCGGTGCGGACGGGTTCTGTCGAGGGGCGCACCGCACCGCGGGAGGCCTGGGCAGGCGCACGCACGCGAGTACGGGAGGGGTGACCCGGACGGCGTGCGGTGCGGTGGCCGAAGGTGCGCAGCGCACCTCGTCCGGCCGGCGATGGCGTCATGCGCAGGCGCCGGGCTCGCCATCGCGTGGGCGCTCGGGTGAGGTCGCTCTCGGCTTGTAGGAAAGGTGCGCACCATGTCGTCATACGTCGTTATGCTGCTTCGTATGAGCACTCGTACGCGTACCTCGGTCAGCCTGCCGGCCGATCTCCTCGCCCACGCCCGCGAAGCCTCCGGCGGCAACCTGTCGGCCTACGTCGAGCAGGTGCTGCGTGCGCAGCAGCTGCGCGAGGCGGCCCCCGCGCTGCGGGCCTGGCGCGGGGAGCGCGCCGAAGGCGACGTGGAGGAGCTCGCCGACATCTTCGGTGAGGACGTCGCGTGACGCCTCTCGCCCGCGGCCAGGTCTGGCGTGTTCAGCTGGCCACTAAGAGCCGGGCGGTGGTCATCGTCGAGTCGGACGCCGCCCTGGATGCCCTGCCCGGCACCGCCGTGTGCATGATGATCGACGAGACGCTGGGCGCCCCGGACACCGTCGTCACCATCCCCGTGACCCACCCGGTGCGCGGCGCCGCCGTCGCCGTCGATCTGACCGCCCTGACCGACAAGCGGCTCCAGGCCGGGGAGTTCCTCGGCACCATCGATGGGGAGACGATGGACCGGATCTCCGCCGCGATGCGCGTCGCTCTCGATCTCACCTGAAAGAACACTCCCCTCGCCCTGGGCGCTCATGACCTCGCCGCTGCACCTGTCCCATCGTCCTCGCCGACCTCGGCGGCGTAGGAGACTACGGCAATGCGACGACGGAGCCGCCTCGGGGGAGGGAGGAATCACCCCCTGCCCGGACAGCGGTGAGATCACCTCGGCGGGTGTCCAGGTTGGAGACGAGGGGCTGACAGTCCGCTTGGGCTGTCGGCCCCCTTGATGTTGCTCCTTCAGCTGCGGGTCGGAGCGATGTACCGGCGGACCGCGACCATCAGGCACCCGGTGGCAAAGAACCCGGCGAGCACCCCGCCGGCCCGGAGGCCGAGGGCACCTGCGCCGGTCAGGCGCAGGTGCTCCGCCAGGACCATCGCCCCCAGCAGCCCGGCCGCGAAGAGCGCGAGGCACGCCACGAACAGCAGGGCCAGTCTGGCCCCGAGTGGCAGCCATGCCGGCCCTCGCGAAGGTCCGAGCCGGGTGTCGACATGAGCCAGGTGCGCGGCGAGGGCCTGTTCCCGGCTGCCGGGAACATGACGGGGCATCCGTCCGCATGAACAGGTGGCCCGGAAGCGAGCGGCCCCCGCAGTGCTGGACGCGTCCTCGTCGATGACCAGCCGAGGGGCGTGGTGCCCGTCGTCGATGGCGAAGCGGTCCAGCCGCACAGCGAATCTCCCTTGGCTCATGGGTGCCGAACTCCTGTCGGCGCAGTCTCCACGGCGGTGCGCTCACGCCCTCCGGCGCCCCGCACCAGCACCTGGCCCGGCCGTGCAGCCGACGGATCGACAGGAACCCACGACTGGCTGGTGCCTGACGGAGTGTGCATAGCAAGAGCTGGTAGCCATATATGTGAAGGTGCGCCAGGGGTGCGCACCTTCGAACATGTGGTGCGTGTTCGAAGGTCGGGCCTGGTGGGCGCCGCATCAGCTCGGTGCGGACCGACCGCACCACGTCCCACTGGGGTCTCGGCCCGGTGCGCCGCCACGCGGTTCGCGTGGGCGCTCACGACGCCGCGCTCGCGGCCAGTGCGGCGGCGTGGTGCCGCAGGCACACGAAGCGGGTGGGCAGCGCGCGCCGGTCGCACGACTCACCGCCCCACCCCGCGCACCGGAGCTCTTCGGCCGCCTGGACCCGTATGTCCGGCTGACCCGGTGCGGTCCCACGGCACGCCGCGCAGAGCCCGTCGCCACTCACCACGCCCGCCTCGAGGAGCCC
The DNA here is from genome assembly GCF_058146165.1 of Streptomyces sp. AM25. NCBI lineage: Bacteria > Bacillati > Actinomycetota > Actinomycetes > Kitasatosporales > Streptomycetaceae > Streptomyces > Streptomyces sp. AM25. The sequence goes on from NZ_JBKIWN010000053.1 coordinate 4,242, forward strand.
GCTGGCGCAGGCACGGCACACCGTCCGCGGCGCCTCGTACGACTCGCGGGACCACGACGTCGGCGGCCTCGGACGAACCCGCCACACCGGGGGGTGCCCCTATGTCTCTGGTCAAGGGAAACGGGGGTGCGTCAGGTCGGTGAGCCGGGCAGCATGGCGCCGTGGCCGATCTGTTGTGGGATGACGTGAGCTGTTTCTTCGACCCAGACTTGATGGGTTCGTTGCCGGACGTGCGTGTTCCGAACACCTCGGTGGAGGACTGGCAGGCGGTCCTCGATCTTGTCGCGGAGAAGGGCTGGAAGTGCCAGTACTCCGAAGGCGAGGCGGTGCTTCCGGTGCCCCGGGCGGAGGACGTGCTGTCCCGTCCGGCGGATGCCGAGTGCCCGGACCTGCGGGTCTGGCCGACTGCCGATGTGTTGGCGATCTTCCGGTTCCATGCCGAGGATGAAGTCGACTTCGACGTTGACCTGCGGGAGTTGCAGGGCCAGGAGCGACTTGATGTGTTCTGCGGCTTCCTCCGGGAGATCGGGCGGCGGTTGGGCAAGCCGGTGCTGATGGATCCGGAGGGTGACTATGGCCATCCGGTGCTCGGTTTCGACGTCGAGGCTGATCGAGTCGTTCTCGTCGCAGACCCGCAGGTCAGGTGACTGCGGCCGTCGGCTGCGGTTCGTAGAAGGTTCCGTCGCGGAGCATCGCGAAAAGGACGTCGGCCCGGCGTCGGGCGAGGCAGAGCAGGGCCTGGGTGTGGTGCTTGCCCTGGGTGATTTTCTTGTCGTAGTAGGCCCGGGATGCCGGGTCGCCCAGGGCGGCGAATGCGGAGAGGAAGAAGGCGCGTTTGAGCTGCTTGTTTCCTCTCCTGGAGGGCTGTTCGCCGCGGATCGAGGAGCCCGAGCTCCGGGTCGCCGGAGCGAGACCCGCATAGGCGGCGAGATGGCCGGCGGTCGGGAAAGTGTTGCCGTCGCCGACCTCGATCAGGATCCTGGCTCCGGTCCTGACTCCGACTCCCGGCATCGAGGTCAACCTTGGAAAGAGGGTGGGCCTCCAGGAGTTCCTCGATCCGTCCGGCCAGCAGTTTTCGCTGGTCGAGCACCGCCGCCAGGGATGCGGCGAGGCTCGGGACGATCAGGGCGGCCGCCTCGGTGCCCGGGACGGTGACGGTCTGCTCGTCCAGCGCGTCGAAGATTTCCTCGACCAGCCGTTCGGCCATCCTTGGCGCCTTCGGCCGCAGCAGGGTGACCAGCCGCCGACGTCCTGCTTTGCGGATCTGGGCGGGTGATCCGAACCGTTCCAGCAGCGTGAGGACGGCCGGGTGCTGCAACCGCGGCCCCAATACGCGTTCCAGCGACGGATGGATCTGTGTCAGCAGACCGTGCAGCCGGTTGGCGACCCTGGTGGCCTCGCCAGCCAGGTCGTCGTCGAAGCCGACGATCATCTCCAGTTCGGCGATTGTCTCGTCCTCGCCGTCGATCGCCCGCAGTGTGTGGGGCATCGCGCGGGCGGCGTCGGCGATGATGAACGCGTCCCTCGCGTCGGTCTTGGCCTCGCCCGGGTAGAGGTCGGCAATTCGCCGCATCGTTAATCCGGGCAGGTAGGCGACGGGGCAGCCCATGTCCCGTGCGACTGCGAGCGTCAGGGCGCCGATCGAGGCCGGCTGGTCGACCACGACCAGCACTGTTCCGTGCTTGGCCTGGAGTTTCGCGAACAGTTCGCGGAGCTTGGGCCCGGTGTTGGGCAGGCGCTTGTCGAACGCTTTCTTGCCGGCCGGGGTGACGGCGGTGGCGTGGTGTTCGCCCTTGCCGACGTCCAGGCCGAGGAAGACGTCGATGTCGCCGGTGTCGATCACGTGCAGGCCCCTCCATCACGCTTTCGTCCGGCCTTGCCAGGGCACCGAGCTGCCACATCCACGTTACGGAGAGCTCTTCCGGCCTTGGATGAAGCCGGTGCTCAAGCCCCTCATCAGCGGTCCGTCGATGCCTCCGGGCCCGGTGACACCACCCCCCGGATCATGAACAACAAGGGGGGGGGAAGTCATGCCGGACCCGAAGGCCGGAGGCCCCATTGCGAAGCCACGAAAACGGTAACGGGGGGCACTCGATGCAGGGCTCCTCGTCGCCCACGGGTACGCCGTGCTCCGGGCACAGTCCCTGGGCGAGGCGCTGCTGGCGCTGACGTTCGGCCCGCTTGGCGGCGGCTTCCTGGCACACCTCGCAGGGCTCGCCGGTGGACCACCGCGCCCCGGACTCGCAGTCGTGGTTCCCGCACCCCCATCGCGGCAATGCCGCGCCGAGGATCCAGCGGCCCGGATCGCGGATGTCGGAGACCATGACGCCGGCGAGGCGGTAGGTCAGCCGGTGCTGCAGCCGGTCGGCGTCCATGCCCTCCCGCAGCTGGCGGCCGACCTCCCGACCGATCTGCCGCAGTACCCAGCGTTGTCGACCCGCTGGACGAGCCAGGCGACCGGCTCCAGCACAGCGTGGATCCGGGGGAAAAAAGTGAGCTGCGGGCCCGTGTAGGCGCCGCCTTCCGGGCGGTCCGGGCGCGTGGTGCTGTCGGAGGGGGAGGGGGTGTTCTTGCTGCCCGCGCGCAGCGCGAGACCGCCCTCATCCCCGGCGGGCCCGGCAGCGGAAGCCGGGTCTTCCACAGCTTCACCCACCTCAGCTTCGCCTACGGCGGAGAAGAACAGCGCGCGCTCGTCATCAGGTCGGACAGTCCCGTGGTCTTCCCTAGTCGCGAGCGATCCGTCACCAGTACCGGCACCCGATCCGTCACCAACACCGGTACTCCCCGTCCCCGCGGAGCCCTCCGGCGGCGGGCTGTCCGCAACGCCATCAGCCGCACCGGCATGCTGCGGGACGCGCGCGTCCCGCAGCGGCCGGGGGGACCTCGTGCGCGATGTAGTGGTGACGGCCCTGCGCACCGGCACGACGGCGCACCGTAGCTCAGCCCGCGGCCTCCAGCTCATCGATGACTGAGGGGCCTCGTGTTTTCCGGACACTCGTCTGATGGTCTATTTCACGCGGCGATCCGCAGCTTCTGATGCTCGGCGTGGACCTCGGCTGGAGGGCGGTAACCCACGGCCGGGTCAAGTACGTTACGCGTGATACACGTTCGTTCTTCAGAGTTCCGAGGAACGATTCGGCCTGAGCTTCCCCCGAGATGCGGTGGAGGTTGACAGGGGGTCAGATGGGACTCATGAGAGGACCAGTGACCATGGCTGCACCCAGGAAGTATCCCAAGACCACGGAGTTATGGCTGGTCCGCGGCTGTCAACGGGGGCAGGGAAGTCGGGAGAAGTACCGGGCACGGGAACGGGGCTCCTGGTAGAGCGAGGAAGCCGACCAAGGTCTTCCCGCTTGAAGGAGCCCCGTTGCCCGTTCAGTCTTCCACCGTCACGCTCACGTCGTCCATCACCGTCGCCGACGGCGTCTTCGCCCCGGGTCATCTGGGCGAGCTGACCCGGCAGTTGCCCTTCGAACTGGTCGATGACGTGCTGGAACGTACCGGCGGCACCCAGCGGAGACTGCGGCTGCTGCCTTCGAGGGCGGGCGTGTACTTCGTCCTGGCACTGGCCCTCTTCCCGCAGCTGGGGTACGTGCGTGTGTGGGACAAGCTCACCGCCGGGCTACGTCGGCTCCTTCCACCGCGTCCGCCGGAGAAGGCTCTGCGAGAGGTGCGCCGGCGGCTGGGTGTCGCCCCGCTGCGGCTGCTGTTCGAGACACTGGCCGGTCCCGTGGCACAGCCGGTCACACCCGGGGTGCGCTACAGGTGCTGGCGCACGGTCGCCTTCGACGGGTGCAGCTCCACCAAGGCCCCTGACCGGCCGCGAGTCTGTGCCTGGCTGGGCAAACACAAGCACCGTTACGGCACGGACGGCTTTCCGATGCTGAAGATCATGGTGCTGTGCGAAACCGGGACCCGGGCCCTGCTCGGCGCGGTCTTCGGACCGACCCCCGAGAAGGAGACCGCGTACGCAGAGCAGCTGCTCCCGCTGCCGGACGACACCATGCTGCTGCTCAACGACCGGGGCTTCGACTCCGACGACTTCCTCGCGAAGGCCGCGGCCACCGGAGCACAGCTGCTGGTACGCCTCAAAGGAACCCGGACACCCGCCCGCTGGGCACTACTGCCGGACGGGTCGTTCCTGACCAGGATCAACGGGACCCGGCTGAGGATCACCGACGCGCACATTGCGGTGACGACCGCCAAAGGACTGCGCCTGGAAGGTCACTACCGGCTGGCCACCACGCTGACCGGCCACCGTCGCCACCCCGCCGCCGAGCTGGTGGAGCTCTACCACGAACGATGGGAGATCGAGTCGGCGTTCTACTCGCTCCGCCACACCCTGCAGCGCGGCCTGGTACTGCGCTCCCAGGACGCGACCGGGATCCAGCAGGAGCTCTGGGCTCACCTGACCGTCTACCAGGCACTCCGCCAGGCGATGTCCGAGGCCGTCGGGACACACCCCGGCACGGACCCGGACCGCGCCTCCTTCACCATCGCCCTGGGAACCGCCAGAGACCAGCTCATCGCCGCCGCCGACGTACTGCCCGACACCGGACCGGGACGCATCACACCGGCTCTGCTGCACGATCTCCTCCCACCCCGCCGGGCCCGCATCACCCCGCGCCGCGTCAAGTGCCCCATCTCCCGCTACGCCGCCCCGCCCGACCAGGCACAAGTCCTGGGCGCCTCCAGGATCACCAGCATCAACGTCACCGTGCACCCGTCCGCCGGCTCCAGCTCCGACGGGCGCCGTGACCGCACACTGCAACTCCTGCGCACCGGTCCCCTCCGCACCTGGCGCGCATGTGAAATCGCCCGCGGTATCGGACTGGAAGACGCCCAAGGACTACGCGCGGAACTGGGACGCTGGGTCCGCGAAGGAATCCTCCGCCGCACCGGGCGAGGCCTCTACGCCCTCGAACCCGAGTGGACCACCCCCGACCTCCATCAGCCCCTGTCCCCAACCCCGTTGACAGCCGCGGACCAGCCATAACTCCGTGGTCTTGGAAGTATCCGCTGGAGTTGCGTGAGCGTGCGGTGCGGATGTATCGCACCACGGAGCCGCGGCCGCAGATCAAGCGGCTGGCGGTCGACCTCGGGGTGCATCCTGAGGCTCTGCGGGGCTGGATCCGGCAGGCCGAGGCCGATGCCGGTGAGCTTGATGACCGGCTGACCACCGCCTGGACCGGGTTCTGCCGCAGCAGGGACAGCACAAGGACCACCGACCGGTACAGCCCCAGAACCCACATCCGCTCCGGCCACAGCCCCGACGCGTCCGCGCACAGCTCCTCGTGAACACGGGCAACCAGGCCCGCCAGTTGCTCATCATCCAGCCCGGTTGTAACGTTCCAGCTCAACGGCCCTGCCCCGGTAGAGATCTGACGTTGTCGCAAACCTCAGACTCCGAGCAGGGCCGTCTTGCTGATCAAGAAAACCGGGACCGTGAATAACCCTCCGAGTTCGTTGGACACCCGTCCGGAAACTTTGAGGCGCCTCAGCGCTGTTCGAGACCGTACATGCTCAGGAGCAAACATGAACCGAGACCAGCAGGCCCTGCCATGCGGGTGCACACAACTCCACGTCCCTGGCTCACGCTTTCCGCGCTGTGCCGTCGTCACGCCTGAGACTGAGGCAGAAGTTCGCTGCACTGGCGGTTGCGTCTCAAGAGGAAGAGCACACAAAGCGGCTAACCCTGGGCTGTTCCTGGACCTGGCGGATAGCGCCGCGTTCACCTGCATCCGATGCGCCTTCCTTGTATGCGTCGCGTGCCAGACAGCTCCCGTTGAATATGAGATGGAGATGTGCGAGGCGTGTCAGGAAACTGAGGCCCTGGCACTTTCAAAATCCGGCTGACAAGAAGTGCCCGGTCAGAGAAGCGGACCGCCTACGAGAAGAAAATGAGATGCTGCGCAACGGCGTCGAGCTTCTCAGGCACCGAGGGTCGGCGTCGCCGAAGGGGGCGGAGCTGGTCACCGGCCGCTCTCCGGGGAGTTGCCGAGGATTTCGGCGGGCGCCCGGCGGCGGGTGCTGGGGGCGGTGCTCTCAGCGGCGGCGAGGGTCACTGGGTTCGTGCGCGTGGCGAGGCGGTGCCGCCAGGCGTGGACGGGGGCATCGGGGTCGTCGAGGCTCATCTTGCCGGGCTCCGCCTCGTATTCCTCGCCGTCTGCAGCACCGGCCGCGGTGAGGGCCGCGCGGGGATGGGTCACGTTGTGGGGCCCGCTGTGCGGGTGGGTGTGGTGTGGTTCGGGCATCTCTGCCGGTGTGGCGCTCATGTCCCGTGCTTCTGCGGTGAGTTGGTGGGTGAGGCGGGCAGGGTGTCTGGGCGGGTCAGGCGGCGGCCTGCCCCTTGCGCCCCTTGCCCTTTGCGGTGTCCTTCGCCTTGGCGGCCTCGCGCTCTGCAGCGGCTTTGGCGAGCCATTCGGGGTGCTGGCTGTTGATGACGTCCCGGAGTACCTGCCGATCGAGGCCGGCGTCGCGGGCGACCCTGCTGAGGTGTCCGTACCGACTGGACGACATGGCCGCGGCAACGGCGGCATCGACGAGGGCCTTCTTGTCCGTCTCGGCCTTGGCGGCGGACTCTTCGGCGGCCGTGCGGAGCTCGGCGAGGGTCGGTGCGGGGCCGGGGGTCTCGGGGGTGGGAGTGCTCATGAGCCGAGGATGACACGCCGACAGGGTCACTGCAAGTGAGACTTGCAGTGACCCTGCGACTGTGTAAGGGTGTGTGATCAGCGTGGCGGACCCGGCCGCATTCTCGTGCCTGTCGCTATGAGCCCGGTCATGGCAAGTGAGGAAAGGCCATATGGCTTTGAATGGCGGCGAGGTGCTACGCGTCACCGTGGCCGCCTTGATACGTGCGTGCGGACAGACGCAGACCGAGTTGGCCCACCTCTTCGCCTCCTCCCGGATCGACGTCGACCGGCGCATCCCCTTGCCGGGCATCGTCGGCGCCGCACAGCCGGTACTTCCGGGAGCGGAGGACCGGGCCCGCACAGTGGCTGTACCGGACCCGGCATGCGCCAGGTGCCTTGCGGCTCTGGTGGGTTGGGGGTGGGAGGGCGGGGCCCCGGACGCCAAGGAACTCGCCGCCGCGGCTGGGGTGTCGGTGCGATCCGTCGAACGGCAGCGACCGCACCTGCCCGACTGCGACCTCTTGGAGTTCAAGCCCTCGTCAGTCCGCGTTGGTGACGGGACGTCAGGCAGGTTCAGGGGCCGCGAGGCATCGCGATACCGGCTCATGTCCGGATTCCTTGCGCGGGCGTCGACCGAGGCGGAGCGGGCGACCGTTCCGGAGCGGGCGCGGCTGATCGTCGAGCAGGTCCGGTGGTTCGCCGGCGCCTCGCTCGACGAGCGGGAGCGGGCGCAGATCGCGGTCGGGTTCGTGCTGCGGGCCGGGTGGCCGGACGAGCAGACCCTCAAGGTCTTGGAACACACGGCGGACCGAACGCGTGCAACTCCCGGTCCGGCTGCCTGCACACGCTGCTGTCCCAGGGTTCGTGGTAAGCAGTATCCGATCCCGGCGCAGGAGGCTTTCACCGGGCAGCCCGGGCCGCGCGTCGCGCAGTGCGTCGTGTGCCGTGACGTGGTGCGGACGCCCCTTCTGCGGGGGTCGGGCATCCTGTGCGGCGGTGGGGTCTGCCTCAACGCGGGTACCGAGCACGACCCGCGCACTGTCTCGACACCGACCACACCCGTACGGCATGAGGGGAGTCACCGCCATGAAGAAGATCGTTGAGGCACTGAGGCCAAAGGTTCAGACGCGGGACATCCCCAAGACCGTGCGCGGGCGGTTCAACGCCCTGATGCGCAAGGAGAAGGGGGACACGGGCAAGGTCGCCGAGCGCCTCGGGCTCTCCCGCCGTCAGGTGCAGCGCCTCGCCAAGGGAGACCGCAAGATCGAGAACAGCAAGCCGGAGACCTTGGAGCGCCTCGAGAAGGAGGTCCGCAAGGACCACCAGCCGCGCATCCGGGCCAAGGCGCAGAAGGAGGCAGAGACGCGGGGGATCTACGTCCACACCCGCGCACAGTTCGGGTTCACGGCCGCCGACAAGTCGACGGATGACGCGCGGTACCGGCTGTTGACCGAGGACATCCCCGAGCACCTGGTCGGCGACATCTTCGAGGCCCTGCGCAACGAGGACGAGGACCGGCTCCAGGAGCTGATCGGCGAGGGACTCGCCGAGGAGTATTTCCGCATCCCTGGGACGCAGACCGAGCGTCTGGACATCGAGTTCGGGGATATCGACTACATCGAGATTGAGTTCCGGTGATGACCATGTCCGACGCCTCGTACACCGCCCCCCTTGCCGTCCTCGACGCGGACGGCGGCGCGCTTGTCGCGCACCTCCCGAACGTCCGGCGTGTCGACCTCCCGGGCGGCGTCTGCGATCTGGCGACGGCCGCCGACTGGGCGCTGTCGTTCGGTCTCGGTGCGGACAAGCTGAGCAAGGCCGGGGAGGATGCCGGGGCGCTGCTGGTCCTGACCGAGTCCGCGGTGACGTTCCTCGGCCTGCCCGACCGGCTCGACGACCGCGTGCGGCTGCGGGTGGCCGATGACCACCCGGCGATCAAGGCCCTGACCGAGATGGGCTGGGCCTTGAGCCGTGCTGGCCTCTCCCCCTGGTCGATGTTGTTCAAAGACCGCCAGGAGGTACATGTCGGCGTCATCCCGTGGGGGGCGTTCGACGTGCGTATCAACCGGTGGGGCGCGATGGACGACATCGCGGCCGACCCGTCGGCCCTCGCGTACGCGCTCGGGGTCTATGCCGAGCGCGTGATCACACCGACGAGCTCGACGGCAGGGACGAGCCTGGCTCTGATGACCGCTGTCCGGCCGCCGACTCGCAAACAGTTCCAGCGCGGCACAGGCCAGATGCGACGGGTGCCTGTCGAGGGATCGCTGACGGAGCCGGTCGACCCCGCTCCTCCGGAAATGCCCAACGAGCACCCGCTCGCCGCCGAGCGGACCCGCGAAGAGTCACAGAGCCCCGCCCATGTACTCGTCGAGGAGGCCCTCGTCTGGCACCGCACGGAGCTGACCCCGGAAGAGGCCGCGCTCCCGTACGTCGTGGGCCTCGACATCAACATGGCATTCCTCGCAGCAAGCAACCGCCTGACCGTGGGGCTCGGCCCGGCGGTCTACACCGACGGTCCGGCGTTTGACAAGAAGGTCCCCGGGACATGGCTGTGCGATTTCTCCGGGGCGATACTGCGCACCAAAGACCTGCGCACCAAAGAGTGGGTCGAGTTGGACCCGCGGCTCCCGTCGCCGTTCACCCCGGACGGACGACCGCCGGCCGGCCCGGCCTGGTACGCGACGCCGACCCTGGCGTACGCGGCCGAGCTCGGAGTCGAGGTACGGCCCCTCGCGGCATGGCTGCGCCCGGAGAGCGGCGGGTACCTCGACCTGTGGCACGACCGGCTACGCGATGCCTACATGGCCACTCTCGCGGATCTCGGAGTCACTCCGGAGATGACAGAGGAGGAGTTCGCCGCCGCGATGCCGGCCCTCAAGACCCGTGACCCCGAGGCATACGCGGTCCTGACTGCGATCAAGGCCACGGCGAAGGGCGGGATTGGGAAGCTGCGCGAGAGGCCGAAGGGCAAGCGGGCGGGCCGCAACGCGCCGTGGCCGGCACTCAAGCGGCCGACGTGGCGCCCGGACATCAGGGCCGCCGTGATCAGCAACTCGCGGATCGGCCAGCACCGGAAGATCGTCAAAACATGGGTCACCACCGGGGCCGTCCCTCTCGCGGTCCTGGCCGACTGCGTCGTGTACCCCTCGGCCTGGCCGACAGCCCGCGCGGTGGTGCCGCGCAAGGAGGACGGGACTCCCGTCCCCGGCGGTTTCCGCCTCGCCCCGAACCCGGGGTACTGCAAGGAGGAAGGCGTACAGACCATGGAATGGTTCGCCGAGGTGATCGCGAAGAAGGCCAACCCCGCAAGGTTCATCAAGGGCACCGACGCTCTCAGCGAAGGCGAATGACTGCCTGACACTGCCTGGTCGTGTCGTCACCGTTTCCATAGTCGGGCAACTGGCGTGTGGGCCCCGAACCCCGCCCATCCTGGCGTACGCTTGTCAAGCTCTGGGGCGTCCGCGCATCCTCCGGCCGTCTGGTCCCCTCGTACATGGCTACCGGAATGCTGTCGTGCAGCTTGTCGCGTGCCCCGTCGCGCGGCCCCCTGTCGCATGCTGTGACCTGCGCGAATACCCTCGGGTCCCCGCCCCTGCTCGCCGCACGACAGGGACAGCCGACACGACTGGCCGCTCGGCCGCCCTCCGTCTCCTGGTCGGAAGATGCCAAAGCAGGCCAAGAAGGGTGGAAATGGCAAGTGCTGCCCAGGAGATGACGCATGAGGAGCTGATCGGCCTGCCCGTGGCGTTCCCGCTCGAAGTCGCCAACCGTGCACTCAGGATCGGCCGCTCTCGCGGCTACGACATGGCCCGGCGCGGGGTCTACCCGATTCGGCTGCTGCGCCACGGCCGGCAGTACCGGGCCATGCGCTACGACTTGCACCGGTGCCTCGGGCCGAACGAGCAGGCGGTCGCGTAGTCGGCGTTCTGCGACCTGCTGCCCCCGGTGGCTGCCCAGGAGAGGGTGTTATCCGGGGCAGCAGTGTCACATCGGCTCGTGGGGGCCTACACGGCCGGGGCGAGCTCCCACCGACGGCCGTCAGGGATGTGCCATGCGGACGTGCGCCCGTCGGGTTCGCGGATGTATCCGAACTGGTTCTGTGCGGGGCGGCCTGCCTTGTTCCACCACTGCCAGGTGTCCTCGACTTGGTGCCACAGGCCGGCGGTGCCGCCGTACGTCATGGTCCCGGTGTCGCTGCCGGTGAGGGGTGTGCGGGCCCATGAGCCGTCGCTGTGCTGGAGCTGGAAGGACGTGGTGTCGGCGTCGTCGAGGTGGTAGACGAGCCTGGTCTCGGGGAGGTGGAACGCCAGCAGCAGGCGGAAGGGGTAGTTCGCCTGGATGTCGCGCCCCGTGACGGGGGGCGGGCGTGCACCTGTCTCGGGGGCGGCGGGCGTCTTCTGGTGGTGGGGGTAGGTACGGGCTTCGTTGCGTGCGGCCATGAACCGGCCGGTGGTGTCGGTGAACCGTCCGTGTGCGCGGGTGTCCTCGTCGAGGGTGAGGCGGACAAGGCCGCCTTCGATGCCGAGGGCGATGTCGGTGTGGATGACGGATCCGGGTTTGGTCTGCTCGATCCATGCCGGGGGGATGGTCGGTACCGAGCAGGTGGCGATGGGCGCTTCCCCCTGAGGAGTGGGCACCTCGATCCGGCCGCTGACCTGGGGTCGGGGAGGAGATGTCCCTTATGGTGATGAAGTTCTACTTGCCGGGGTTCAAGGCGGACGCGGTCGCGCTGTACCGGTCCGATCCGGGTCTCACTCTGGCCGGGGTGGTGAAGGACCTCGGTGTGAGCCGGGGCGCGCTGCGGGACTGGGTGCGGGCCGAGCGGGCCCGCCGCGGCGGGAAAAGCACGACCACGGGCACGATCAAGGAGCCGACCGCGGTGAGCGAGCCGAGCCGGGAGGAAGAGCTGGAGGCCGAGATAGCGGCCCTGCGCGCGGAGCTGAAGAGGGTGCGCAAGGAGAACGTGACGCTCGCCACCGAACGCGACATCCTGCGGAAGGCGACGAAGTTTTTCGCCTCCGAGATGAGCTGGTGACGAGCCGCTTCCAGTTCATCGAGGACCATCGCGAGACCTTCGAGGTCAAGCGGCTCTGCCAGGTGCTGGACGTTGTCCGCTCCAGCTGCTATAAGTGGCGCTCTTCGCGTGAGGCCCGCGCCGAGCGCGAGCGGGACGACCGGGCCCTGGCGGTGAGGATCCGGGCCGTGCACGCGGAGTCGGACGGCACATACGGCGCCCCGCGCGTCACCGCCGAGCTCCGCGACACCCACGGCATGAGGATCAACGAGAAGAGGGCCGCCCGTGTCATGCGCAAGTTCCGCATCACCGGCTTCCGCCTGCGCAAACGGGTCCGCACCGCCATCCCGGAGCCGTCGCAGACGCCGGTGCCGGACCTGTTCAAGAGGGACTTCACCGCTGACGCACCGAACCGGAAGTACATGGGCGACATAACGTATCTGCCCGTCGGCGACGGCGAGCACCTCTATCTCGACACCGTCATCGACTGCTTCTCACGCCGGGTGGCGGGCTGGTCGGTCGCCGGCCATATGCGCACCGAACTCGTCGCCGACGCGCTGAAGATGACCGCCGCCACCCGCGGCAGCCTCACCGGAGCGATCTTCCACAGTGATCACGGGGCTCAATACGGATCCCGGCAATTCGCCGGTCTGTGCGCCGAGTTGGGCGTCACGCAGTCCATGGGCGCTGTCGGCACCAGCGCGGACAACGCGGCCTGCGAGTCCTTCCACGCAGCCCTCAAACGCGAGACACTCCAGGGCCGGCGCCGCTTCGACGGCCCCACGGCCTGCCGACGCCGCGTCTTCCGCTGGCTCGCCCGCTTCAACACCCGACGCCGTCACTCTGCAAACGGGCAGCTCAGCCCCATCGCCTACGAGCAATCAGCTACCCTGACACTCACCGCATAACCACACGAAACGGTGTCCACTTCCCGGGTGGAAGACCTGTTGAATCGCCCCGGTTCGAATGGAGACTCGATTTCATGTAAGGATCAGAGTCATGGCACGACCTTCCTCCTACCTGCTTGAGCTGCGCCGCCGTGCGGTGCGCATGGTCGCCGAGGTGCTCGGCGACTACCCGAACGAGTCCGCCGCGTTGAAGGCGGTCGCCGGCAAGCTCGGCATCGGGTCCACCGAGACGTTGCGCAAGTGGGTGCGGCAGGACCAGATCGACGCCGGCACCCGGCCGGGGACGACGACGGAGGAGTCCGTGCAGCTCAAGGCGTTGAAGAAGGAGATCGCCGAACTGAAGCGGGCGAACGAGATCCTGAAGGCCGTGGTGGACTCAACCGGTCAGCGCAACATCCCAGGTGAGAGAGGATGTGGCGCATGGCGAGGTTGGGTCGTCCGGGCATGTCGGACGCGCAGAAGCGTGAACTGTGGGACCGGTGGAAGGCCGGTGAGTCGATCAGCGCGATTTCCCGGGCACTGGGCAGGCCGCCGGGGTCGATCTTCACGATCCTCAAGTCCAACGGCGGATACGTGCCGCCGGTCCGGCAGCGCCGGTCGGGACAGCTGACGCTTTCTGAACGTGAGCTGATCTCGCGTGGTCTCGCGCGAGGCGACTCAGTCCGCGAAATTGCCCGCTCCCTGGGACGTGCCGCCTCGACCATCAGCAGGGAGATCGCTCGCAACAAGGGTCCGAAGCGGTACCGGGCCGTGGACGCCGAGGACCGTGCCTGGGACCGGGCCCGGCGTCCCAAGCCGTGCCTGCTGGCCACCAATCAGCCCCTGTGTGACTTCGTGGCCGGCAAGCTCGCGGAGGACTGGTCGCCCGAGCAGGTATCCGGACTCCTGGCCAGGACACATGCCGCCGGCTCGGGGATGCGGATCAGCCACGAGACGATCTACAAATCCCTGTTCATCCAGACCCGCGGAGTGCTGGCCAAGACCCTGCAGCAGCACCTGCGCTCGGGCCGGCCGACCCGGCGCAACATCCACAACACCGTTACTGGTCAATGGCGTTCACAGATCAAGGACGCAGTGTCCATCCGCGAGCGCCCCGTCGAAGCCGACGACCGCGCGGTTCCCGGACATTGGGAGGGCGACTTGCTGCTCGGCCGTGGCCTGACCCAGATCGCCACGGTCGTCGAGCGCTCTGCCCGCTTCACCGTGCTCGTCCAGCTCGGCGGGCGGGACATGGCCACCGTCACCGCGGGGCTGTCGGCCAAGATGCTCGAGCTGCCCGCCGAGCTGAGGAAGACCCTGACCTGGGACCGCGGGATGGAGCTGGCTGGACACAAGGACGTCACCGCGGCCACCGGCCTGGACGTGTACTTCGCCGACCCCCGCAGCCCGTGGCAGCGCGGTACGAACGAGAACACCAACCGCCTGCTGCGTCAGTACCTGCCCAAGGGCACTGGCGTGGGACACCTGGCCCAACGCGACCTCGACAACATCGCACTGAGGCTGAACACGCGACCCCGGAAGACCCTCGGCTTCGAGACGCCAGCCGATAGGCTGGAGGCCCTGTTGCGCTGACCGGTTGAGTCCACCGCAGCGTACTTCGCGAGGGATCCCCAGTAGCGAGCAGGTACGAGTTCATCGACGAGATGCGACTCGATACGGCGGAGTACGCATACAGCGTCGGGTTCATGTGTCATCACCTCGGCGTATCGAAATCCGGCTACTACGACTGGCGCGGCCGCCCGGAATCAGCTACGGCCAGGCGGCGCGAGGAACTAAAACTGCTCATCCGGAAGATTTTCGACTTGTCCGACGGCACTTACGGACACCGGCGCGTCCACGCCCAGCTGCACCGCTGGGGCCATGCCGCCGGCCCGGAGCTGGTCCGCCGACTCATGCGGGAAGTGGGCTTGCGGCCCTGCCAGCCCCGCCCGAAGCGCACCGGTCTCACGCAGGCCGCTGCGGCTGCGGTGCCCGACCTGGTCGGCCGCGTTTTCACCGCCGAAAAACCCGGGGAAAAACTCGTCGGTGACATCACTTACATATCCACCGGAGAGGGCTGGCTGTATCTGGCGACCGTCATCGACTGCTGCACGAAGGAAGTCATCGGCTACGCCATGGATGACCACTACCGCACCCCGCTCATATCCCGTGCCATCCGCAACGCGGCACGCAACCGGAAACTCGTCAAGGGCGCGGTGTTCCACTCCGACCGAGGCAGTAATTACCAATGCCACTTAGTTATGCAGCG
>NZ_JBKIWN010000054.1:0-17514 GCF_058146165.1 Streptomyces sp. AM25
CAAAAACCACTAGGCCAAAAGGCCTAAAAACACCTAAATCATGATAGACCCTCTCGCGGTGATGCGCTGTCGCCGGTCAGGTGGGTCGGTGGTGGTCTAGTCTTCCGTTCCCGTCAGGCGCCGGTAGAGCGGGCTGGCTGTGCGGAGGTGTTCGTGGGTGCCCACGGCTTCCACGCGTCCGCCGTCGAGCACGATGATCTGGTCCGCGGTGCGGACGGTGGAGATGCGGTGGGCAATGGTCAGCAGGGCGGTCCGGGTGGCGATGCGCTCGACGGTCTGTGCAAGGCCGGCCTCGTTGATGGTGTCCATGTGGGCGGTGGGCTCGTCCAGGAGCAGCAGGGTGGGGCGGGGCAGTAGTGCGCGTGCGATGGCTACGCGTTGGCGTTCTCCTCCGGACAGAAGCACGCCGTGGTCGCCGACGGGGGTCTCCAGGCCCTCGGGGAGGCGTTGGAGGAGGTCTCGGAGGTTGGCCAGGCGGATGACGCGGCGGATTTCGTGCTCGCGGGCGTCGGGGGCGGCGTAGGTGAGGTTGTCGCGCAGGGTGCCGTGCAGGATGGGGCTGTCCTGTTCGACCAGCCCGATGTGGGAGCGGCATTCGCTGCGGGTGAGGTCGGCGGCGTTGCGGCCGTTGATCCAGATGGTGCCGTCGTCGGGGTCGTAGAAGCGGGCGATGAGGGCGAAGAGTGTGGATTTGCCTGCTCCGGAGGGTCCGACCACCGCGGTGCGGGAGCAGCGGGGGATGTGGAAGGAGACGTCGTGCAGGATGTGGCGGTCGCGGTAGGCGAAGTGGATCCCCCGTAGTTCCAGGGCAGGCGGGTCGGCTTTTGCCTGGTGACCTGCCGGGAGGGTTGTCGTGGCCGGGATGCCGGGTCGGGTGGGGCGGGCGGCCGGGGCTTGTGTTTCTTCGGCGGGAAGGTCGAGGACGTCGCGGGTGCGGGTGAGGGCTGCGCGGCCTTTCTGGACGAGTCCGGCGGCCTGGAAGAGGCTTGACAGCGGAACGGCAAGGTAGGTGATGTAGAGGAGGAATGCGATCAGGTGGGCCAGTGGGATGGTGCCGTGGGCGACTTGGATGCCGCCGGCGATCAGGACGAGGATGAACGAGCCGTTGGCGGCGAGTTCGACCGCGGGGCTGGTGAGGGAGTCGAGTCTGGCTGCGCGGACCCCGGCGGTGAATGCGGCGCGGGCGCGGTCGCCGATGCGCTCGTTCTCGCGGTCGGTCGCCCGGCTGGCGCGGACGGTGCGGATGGCCGACATGGCGCGTTCGAGGTCGGCGGACATCTCGCCGACGCTGTGCTGGGCGAGTTCGGTGACGTCACGGACCCTGGCGAGGGCAAGGGCGGCGGCACCGCTGGCGATGGCCAGCACGGCGCAGACCAGGAGGAACAGGAAGGGGGCGAGCCAGAGCATCACCGAGGCGCCGCCGAGGACGACGACCGTGGCGGAGAGGATGTCGACGGAACCGTAGGCCACCACGTCACGCAGCAGCATGGTGTCGGTGCCGACCCGTGACACCAGGTCGCCGGTACGCAGGTTGTCGTGTTCGCGCATGCGCAGCCGCAGCAGGCGGGAGATCATCTTCAGGCGCAGGCTGAGGACGATGCTCTCGCCGGTGCGTTCCAGAACGTAGTGCGTGAGGCCTTCGGTGAGGGCCTGGGCGATGAACACCACGGCGAGGAGCGTTATGGGGAGGAGGAGGTTGCCGCTGGAGCGGGTGGTGTCGATGGCGTGGAGTGCCAGGAGGGGCTGGGCCAGGCCGAGTCCGGATGCGGTCAGGGACAGCAGGCAGGCGACGAGGAGTTTGCGCCGGTGGCCGTCGGTCAGCAGCCGCAGGGCCGATACGCGCTCCGGCGGGCCCTCGCTGTCAGGGTCGCTTGCGGCGGGCCGGGTACGGGAGTTGTCCGGGCGGGACGGAGCAGGGGTGATCACGGGCTGGTCTGTCCTTCTGTGGCTGTGACGCCGGCAACCGGCTCCACCAGATGGGACATCACTGGCGCCGGCAGAGGTGTTTGATGACGGCTTGTGGTGGCCCCGCCTCGTGACCGCGTACCTGGTGGTGGGGCCACTGGGAACGTCACCGCACGCTCTGCGACCGCCTGGGGGCCACATGGCCAATGTCGAGGGGCTGCTGAACCAACGTGGAGCCATCTTTCGGTGTGCTCAGGGCATTGTGGTCGTGGTTCCGGCGTCGGCGGTATCGGGTGGGGGCACGCGTAGCATCGGGCGGTAGTAGTCCTGGTTGAAGGGTTCCTCGACGGGGCGGCCGTCGGCCTCGACCCAGGCGTGGGCGGAGAAGGGCATGGTGCGGACCCCTGTACACCACACGGGCCAGGTTCCGCGCAGGCGGCACAGCAGTGCGGTGGCCAGTGACCGCGGCAGGCACCCTTCTCCCGCGCACAGAGTGCTGACCCCGACTACCGCCCGGCGCGCTGTGCGGGCCTGTTCGTAGGTCGCCGGCCCGGCCTTGCGGCAGAGCAGTTGCAGTACCGGGACCAGCTGCTTTGGCGGGAGCACGGCCAGTGTCCGTGCCACGGCGACCGCGGTCCGGGCGGTGATCCGTTGTGAGAGCGGCCGGTCTCCCCTGTCGCGTTCGAGTGACCTGGCGTGTCCGGCGAGCGAAGCATCCCCGGACGTATCGGAGGCCGACGTCGACGTCACGGCTGTGCCAGGAATCCGTTGGCCCGCAGCCCTTCGGCCAGTGCGCGGACGTCATGGGCGGCCTGGTCCGTGCTCACAGGGTACCGATCGCTGAGCATCCGTGCCGCGGACTGCTCGGTTCCGCCCGCCAGGAGCGTGCGGAGGATGGCCGTGCCGGTGGAGTTGAGGTGCCAGTAGTCCCCGCGCCGTTCGTCCAGCAGGACCGAGCCGTCTTCTGTCTCGGTCAGCCGGACGTGCGCGGCGAGTCTGGTGGTGGTCATGGGTCGGTCCTTTCGACGTTCTCGCTCTTCCATGGAGTCGGGTGTGCTTCGCGGTCGCGGAGCCAGCGTTCACACGCGGCGGTGTGAGCCAGGGCCGTGGGCGACAGGTGCGGGGGCGGCGAGCCCGCGCACGCCTGGCGCCATGCCGTGGGGTCGACCAGACCGAGCACGGCGAGCCGGGAATCCTCGGTGAGGGCCAGGAGCTCGGCGCGGTGTTGGCGCAGCCCGGCGTACTCCAGGTCGTCCGCATCGCCTCCGCCCTTGGTCCGGCGCTGCAGAATGGCGGTGGGGACGATGGTGTCCATGGCCCGGGCCATCAGCGGCTTGAACCTCCATGGGGTGCTCCGTTCGTGCGGTTGCACGGACAGACATGCCTGGACGACCTGGTTGTCCAGCAGCGGCGCCGCCATCGGCAGACCCGCCCCGGCCGTGAGCCAGGCGAGCAACCGGGTATCCCGGCCGCTCTGGCGGATGACATCCAGCGCGTGGTGACGTCCCCGGTGTGCGCTCAGCGGCCGGGCGCCGCGGCCCAGCGAACGCACTGCTTCAGCCGCGTGCGAGGTGGCCCACGGGGGCAGGGCGAAGGACATTCCCCACTCCAGATCCTCGACGCCCCCATGCTGCCGCCCGTCGGTGATGCCGCGCATCTGCCCCTCCATCCAGGAAGGGAAAGAGCCGCGTCGGAGCAATGCCCGCAGGGAGCCCGCGAGTTGCCATCGGTGCAGTGCGCGGTAGCCGGTCAGGTGGTCCCAGGCGATCCGGGGCCGCCGCAGGGCCACATCGTGCAGGTAGGCCGGCGGGCACTCCAGTACCTCATCTCCACCGTGGCCGGTCAGGTGAACGCGGGAGCGGCCGGCAAGCCGTCGGGCCGGCTCCAGGTAGGAGGAGCGGTCCTCCAGCCACAGGAACGGCTCGTCCATCGGTACCCCGGCATCGTTGATCCCGGCGAAGGGGAGCGAGGCATCGTCGTCCGGCACGCTCAGCTGTTCCACCCCCGGCAGGGCCTCCAGCGCGAGACGTGTCCAGTAGGGATCGTCATCACGCGGATCATCGGAGCCGAAGGTGAACGCCACCAGCTGTGAAGGCCCTCGCGCAGCCAGGAAGCACACCGGAGTCGAGTCCAGCCCGCCGGACAGGTCGCAGCTGACCACACCCCCGCCACGGGTACGCACGGCGACCGCAGCGGACAGCGCCTCACGCAGCACCGGAGCGCCGTCCGCCAGCGAGAGCACCGGGGCGGGGGGATGCCACCAGCGCACCGTCCGCGCCCTCTGGTCCCCCACGACGCTGAGGCAGCAGTCTTCGGCAACGGCCTCGACCCCGCTCCACACGGGCATCGCGTGCAGCGGATGCGGCACGCCCGGCAGCAACATCCGTGCGGCCAGGCGCCCTTGGTCCACGGTGGCGTCGGCCATGTCGGCCAGTACATCGGCCCGGGAGGCGGCCACGCTCACGTGCCCGGTCCGTGTGTGGAAGACGCGCCGCAGCCCGGACACCGTGCCCTGCACCCGAAGGGCGCGCCCTTCGGCGGCCACGATGTGGAAGCTGCCGGGCCATCGCATGGCCCACTCGCTCACCCCCAAGAGGCCCCCCTCCTCTTCCAGGGCCCGGGCCAGCTGCCCCTCATCCACCGGACAACAGCCGATCAAAGCAACGCGCAGCAAACCGGCTTCAGCAAGGACAATGTCCTGTTCACGCCACTCGCCCAACAGCCAAGGCCGTCCTGACGGGTGGTCAATTCGCCTTGGAATGCGGTCATGCGGTGGCAAAGCCACGGCGAAGGTGGCATCATGGTCTGGTAGGGCCACAAACCACGCTTCGCCGCGGCAAGACCCAGGGTGACCGGTCATCACATCCCTAAGGGTCTTAGCGCCGGTGTCCGTGGCGCCTGTTGTCACGCCGACGGCCCCAGCCGCCGCGCGTCAGCTGGGAGAAGGAACCGACCTTGGTCAGCGCCGGAACCTCGTAAACAGCCTCTCGCATGTTGCACCTCCCTTCTGCGTCCGAGCCGGTGGGACGAGAAGAAATTACGGCTGGCCGCAGCTCCTCCGGCAGCCCATAACAAGACACCCCAGATGCGACATGTGCATGTCGATCGATTCCGGTGGTTCCAGACGTTGGCCGAATGGGCGGCAGGAGTGCCTGCTTTGGCCTCAACACCGTTGCTTAGCAGCCAGGTTGAGGTGTCGGCAGGCCGCCACGCACAGGGGCGCCACCGGGTCCCGGCCGTTCGCGTGGCGCGGTGAGCGTGCGCGTCCCGGCCAGAAGCTGCCCGCGGACGAATACAAAAGAAGGCCGGGAGCGACAGCGTACGAACGAACTGAACCCTACGTGATCAAGCCTGCGTGTCCTCCGTGGCCGAAAAGCGTATGTCGCGTGCCCGACGTCCGCAAAGGCTTTCCATGCGGAGGTAATCGCCACCTTTTAATCGACAGGGTGAGCGATGGCCGGAAAAATTATCCCGCGCTCGCAATGCCCTGGCGATGACGGGCGGCCGGTGCGACAAGGCGACGGCCGAGCCCGAATGCGCCTTTCGGTAGCCAGCGGTTGGCGCCACGGCGTTCAGCCCGTACCTCGGAAGAGAAGAGGGGGCGGGAGCGTCGGCCGTCAACAGGGAGGGCAGCCGGGCGCATTCGGGTGGTTATGTGGAAATCTTCTATCCCTGGTGCACTCGCGGGCCCGAGACTGGGGCCTCCGGCCGGGATTTCGGGTGGTCCACCCTGAGTGCTGTCCCGGCCGGGCCCGACAGGTGTTCACATTGAAGGAGAGGCCCATGGCCCGTGTACTGGTCCGGCGGTTCGCCGCGCTTGCCGCTTCAGCCGCCCTGCTGTCCGGTGTTGCCGTAGGGGCAGGCGGCACGGCCTACGCCGCGGCATCCGCTCACCACACTCTTGCCGCGAAGATGACCAGCGAGCCCTGGGGCCGGGCCGTGGACAAGAAGCACGACCGCCACGAAGGCGGGTACTACTGGCGTGAGTCGGGCGGCGTCAAGGCCCGCTGGAACACCTCGCACCGCTACTGGGAGCGCCAGGTCGGCCACCGCTGGGAGCACTGGAACGGCCACCGCTGGGTGGCGTGAGCTATTGCGGGACGGTTCAGGCAGGTGACTGTGGCCCCGGGCGTGTGCCCGGGGCCATAGCTTTTCCGGCGAGACGCCCCCGCCACAGGAGCAGGCGGCGCGGGGCCCGCCGGTACCGCTCGCGGCTGCACGGCAGGGGTCAGCGGTGTCTGCGTGTTCCCTCTTCCTGGACCGGCAGTGCCTGACGGGTGGTGGGGAACGTCGGCGCGGGAAGGACCGAGACTTCCGATGCGGCTTGGGCGAGTTGTTCTCTGGTGCCGGCAGGCAGGTCCGGCGGCCTGCGGACAGGGTGGTGGAAGCCGAAGGCGGAGGTGAGGTCTCCGAAGGTGTTTCGGCGCCAGGCGCTGATGTTGGGCTCGGTCACTTCCGTGCCGTGTGCTGCTGTCCAGCGTTCGAGGAAGCGCAGGCAGGAGGTGTGGTCGAAGGCTTCGCCTGCGACCCAACCGCCCACTGTCCAGGGGGAGATGATCAGGCAGGGTACGCGGAATCCGCCGCCGATCGGCAGGCTTCCCACGAACTCGTCCGGCGTGCCGTCTTCGGGGACGGGCGGGGGGACGTGGTCGAAGAGGCCGTCGTTCTCGTCGTAGTTGAGAATGACCACGGTTTTGCGCCAGACGGCGGGGTTGGAGGCGATGGCGTCGATTTTCTGGGCCACGAAGTCCGCTCCCGCGGCCGGCAGGGCATCGGGGTGTTCGGACGTGGCGGTGGAGGGAATGATCCACGATACGGCGGGCAGCCGGTCGTTGCGGGCGTCGTCCTCGAAGGCTCCGTCCGGCAGGCGGCGCATGCCCCGTTCGTACAGCTGGCTTTCCGGCTGTGCTTCGCGGAACTGTTTGAAGCCGTTGAGGACGCTCAGGGAGCCGTTGTCCTGGCCCTGGTAGACCTGCCAGGTGAAGCCGGCGTCCTGGAGGCGTTCGGCGTAGGTGGTCCACTGGTAGAAGGTCGGCGGGTAGTCGTTGCTGGTGACCGGGCCGCCCCGGGTGGCGCCGGGGTCGATGGTGCCGGACATCCAGTACAGCCGGTTGGGCCAGGTCGGCCCGAGCACCGAGCAGAAGTAGTTGTCGCAGACCGTGAACGTCTCGGCCAGCGCGAACTGGAACGGGATGTCCTCGCGCGTGTGATAGCCCATGACGTAGGGGGCGTTGGCCCCGTCGGCCGCACGGTGCGCGGGCATCCACTGGTCCATCTTCCCGTGGTTCCAGGCCTGGTGCTGCACCTCCCAGGCGTGACTGGTGGAGGGAATGGCCTGTGCGTTCGTTCTGCGCGTATCGAGGCGGAAGGGCAGCAGGTAGCCTCGCGGGTTCTCCTTGTCCGGCTGGAAGAAGACACTGTGCCCGTCCGGCAGCTTCACAGCGTCGGGGTCGCCAAGACCGCGCACGCCGCTGAGGGTGCCGAAGTAGTGGTCGAACGACCGGTTCTCCTGCATCAGCAGCACCACATGCTCGACATCCGCCAGCGAACCTCCCCGGGGCCGCCCGGCCGCCACGGCCCGCTGCACACTCGCCGGCAGCACCGCCAACCCCGCTGCCCGCCCGGTCCCGCCGCGCGCAAGCCTGCACCGGTTCATGCCAGCCATGATTCCTCTTCTCGTAGCGCGTATACCTGCGCAGCAGCTACACCGGTGTCCGGCCCTATGCCGGGACCGGGCACGTCCCTGCGGCGCCCTTCAGCCCGGCGGGGGATCGGACCCAGCCACTGGTCCGCCCGCCACCGTCCGGCGTGATCAGGCAGTGGGGCTGGTATTCATCAGGTCCTCGTGATGCTGGACCTCCACCGCGCTGCCTTCTTCCTCGAGCAACCTGGCACCGGAAGCGTCGCCCTGGTGCCGTACGACGAGGTAGCAGCCGGCCTCCAGGTGACTGCTGTACCTGGGGACATGCTTCCTGGCGAGGAAATGCCCCATCACCGCCCCCATGCCGCCGCCGACCGCAGCGCCCTCCACAGCCCCCACGACACCGGAGGCCAGCGGACCGAGAATGAGCAGCGGCCCCACCCCGGGGATGAACAGCGACGCCGCTCCCGACAGCACCCCGAACAGGCCGCCCACCCACGCACCGCCCTTCGCCCCGGCCTTCGCACTCTCCCCCGCGGCTGCGAACCCGTGCACCTCGGTCTTGCTGTGCAAGTCCTTGCCCACGATGGACACTTCACCGGCCGGTACGCCCTGCTCCAGCAACGTCTGCACGGCGACCTCGGCTTCAGCCATGGACGTATACACCCCAACAAACCCACCTGATGCGGCGTCAAGCATGTGATCTTTCCTGTTCTGTTGCCGCCAGGGGCGCCCTGGCGGGTGTGTGCTCATCAACGATCAGTTACGTCAACGGGCAGGCTGTACCAGGCCGGAGCGCAACCCTGGATGCGGCGTTGATCCGCTGTGTTCGTGACCTGCGGGGAAGAAGCAGGTGCGGCGAAAGGTCTGCAGGCCTGGTGATCACTCGCACGAGTGGAGCGGCAAGGCGTAAGGGTGCTGTCTGTGGCAGGCTCTGCGCATCACCAAACCTTGGGGGTGTCATGCACGGCCACGGCGGCGGACATCATGGCCACGGCGGCGGAGGCCACCATGGCGGTCATCACCACGGTGATCGTCACCACGGCTATGACGGCTGGCAGTACGCCGGCGGAGGCCGGGCATGGGGGCGTGGGAGATTTCGCCGCCGGGGCGGATGCCTGGGCATGGTGCTTGCGTCGGCAGTCTTCGCGGCGCTCGCCCTCACCGCGCTGCTGCTGCCCGTCTGACACTGCAAGGAGGCCGGACCGCAGAGGCCCTCGGCCTGCCGTACGCACTGCGCGGCGCCGGGCTGGTGACTGCCTGAAGGCAACCGCTGCGGGGCAAACATCGGAACATCAGTACGCGCTGGCTCCGGCTCTCAGGACGGTCAGCGACGGCCGCGTCGTTGCACGGTTCCGGGCCAGAGGAGCCCCGTACCGGCGTGTTCTGGCCCTCGCGCGTGCTCTCGTCCCCGTCAAGACGGCTGGAGGCCGGGCTCCTCTTCGGGTTCCGTCTGCGGCCAGCCTGCCGCACCGCGTCCAGCGGGACCTGTGCCCAGCGGGGGTGTCGGGATGCGCTGTGGGCCGTATTTTGACAGCGGGCGCGCTCCGTCCCCGGGCCGAGGCACACCGGTGCGCAAGAGGCGCCATCTACGCGTGGTGCAGGGGATGCACCCGCTGGGCGTGGTACGTACGCTGTACCTGATGTGCGTGTGAAGGCCGGGCCCGGTGCCCGTGCGACGGCTGACCCCGGTGTCCACGCGGGGGCCGGACCGAGTGACTGTGGCGTGCCGGACCTCCGTTGCCACGCCAGGGCGGAAGCGGGCCGCTGCTGGACGGGAGCTGGGTGCAGACGGTCCCCGACGTGCCGGCCTGCTCGGTCTCGGGCGTGCCCTGGTTGGTGAGGGTCACCGTGGCCTGGATCTGGTCGCTATAGGTCCAGCGGCCGTTGCCCGGGGCGATGTTGATGCTGTAGGGCTGTGATGTTCCCGGGCAGCTGGTGGCGCCTTCGGATTGCGTGGCCTGTCCGTTGATGTTTCTGCCGTCGGTGGCCTGGACGGCCACGGTCGGGAACGCGCTGGAGGCGGGCGCCAGGCCGCAGGTGTAGGTTCCCGTCACCGTGATGGTTCCATCGGCGTTGAGCACGGCGGAGTTGTTGACGGTGACGGCGGCGGGCGACTGGGCGTGAGCCGGTGCGGTGAACCCCGCCAGCAGCCCGGCGGCCGCCACCGGGGCTATCGCAGCCATGCGCAGTGTCGAACGCATGATGATCCCTTTCGGATACAGATCTGTCGGACATGGAACGTGCCAGCCCCGGCTTCCGGGATCTCCGCAGCCGGAGACAGCAGTGGCCAGGAGGCCGCACTGCAGGGGAAGAGGCCCGGGCCGCGCGTTTCAGGCGCATCTCCCGGGCCGTCGGGTAACCGGCAGGGCCACGATGCTCGCGGGCCTGCCACCGTCCCACAATCGAACAACCGCTTCGTACGGTTGCGCGGGGAGCAGTTGCGCGCCGTGTGGCGTAAAGGACGCGCTCCATGACAAGGGCCGTCGATTGCCGGGCGGCTGCCAGGAGTGCTGTGCTGTGGCTCTTCGGCCGCCAGCATCAACCGGAGGATGCGGGGACTCCCGTGACGTTGTGGGCAGGGCGTGTGCACCGGGGAGCAGTGGCGGCTTCGTCAAGTTCCGGTGATGGCAAACCCTCCCGGGGCGGTATGCCGCGTATGGGTTCAACAGGCCATGATGTGGGGCGTGTTCTGTTACGGCGGCACGGATGGCTGGTGGGTGGTCGTGGCGGGAGAGCTCGATGTGGTTACCTCCCAGGCTCTTCGCGACACACTGCGGAGCGCACTGTCGGAGCATCGTGTTGTCGTGGTGGACCTGACGCAACTCACCTTCTGTGACTGTTCAGGCATCGACGCACTGCTCAGCGGTGCCCGCACGGCGCAACAGCACGATGCGGAACTGTACTTGCATGGTGTTCCGCCGTTCCTGGACCGGCTGCTCCGGCTGCTGCACGTCAGCAGTGTGTTCACCGTCCAGCCGTCCTGGCGCTGATACCCACCGCAGCAAGCTGGACTGCCCCGGCCGCTACCGCGTTCGTCCCAGCCGCCAGCCGAGAGGTAACCGGCGACGAGACCCTCTCCCCTTCGTGACGGGCGGCAGGGGGAGCACGCGGGTGACTTCTCGGAGGTGAGACGAGCCGGAAGAGTGCTGCCCGTAAGAATACTTGTGACCACAGGGGATGCAGGGGACTGCGTTCGCCATGCCGGGCACACCCGTACATCGCTCGCGAGGCCCCCAGGGTGCCGACCACGGGACCCGACGCGGGAACGCATGCCGGCCCCACCCGGTACGGGGGCATACCGCCATGTCCGGGCTGCTTGTTGGCCACACTCTGACAGCCGTGCAGCTGTGTCCAAAACTCCAACTGGCCTGTCCGGGAGCGGTCGATGGCCGAATCCGTGTCCTTCGATCCGGGATCTGTGTTCCCGGGGCAGGGAGTCGGCGGCGCCGGCCCGGCCCGGCCATGGGGATACCTGTGGGAAGTCCGGATCATTGTCCAGAATGTGGGTATGAGCTGGGACCCGCGGTGCCACTGCCCGTCCTCTCCCCTTCCGGGGGTGACCGTGCAGGAGCCTTTCGCCCTGGATGACATGCGGCATGTGCGACTGGCCGCGTGGCGGGCGCAGAATCCGTTCTTCGACAACGTGTTTGTTGATCCGGGGTATTCGCGCACGGTCTTCTGCGGGCGTGGTCTGCTGTTCATAGCCCGTCAGCTTCCGCCTGCGTCCGCCTGGCGGGTGTGGCTGGCATGGTTCACCGAGACCCGCGGCGGGGCCTGGCTGGCTCTGGTTGCGCACACCGGCGAACACGCCCGTGCGGCCGGCGCCTGGCGGTCGGCGGAGGCGCTGGCCGTCCAGATGCACACCGGTTCCTGGGAACAGGCGCTCGCTCTGTTCACCGCGCCGCCGCCGGGGTCACGTTGAGGTGCAGCCTGCTGCGGTCACCGTGATCAAGCGGAGCGGTGACCGCAGCTCTCCCTCACCGGGGGAAGGCCGCTGTCCCGGGCCGTGGGGTGGACTCCGGGACAGTCGGGGCCTGCGGCAGGGCGGCATAGAAGAGCCCGGCCGCACGGCCGCAAGCAACAACGCCACAGCCACCGGTCAGGACACGGCAGGCACCCTCCGCCCATGAAATGGATCTTCACCGGCCGTCCTCTGCCCGGTACGGTGGGGGCAACGCTGGAGACAGCAGCAGCGAGATGGGGGTGGCGGGCATGGCGGGCGAGACCATAGTGACCGCAACGGGCAACCTCACTGCTGAAGTGGACCTGCGTTCCACCGCCTCCGGCATCCCCGTGGCCGGATATCACCATTGCCTCCACACCGCGTGTCTTCGACCGTGACAACAGCGAATTCCGCGATGGCGAAGCGTTGTTCCTGCGCTGCACTCTCTGGTGTCGGCGGCGGGTGAATCGTGACCCACTTTGGCCGCTTGGGTTCAAAGGGTCAGCGTTCGACCGTCGCCGAGATCTGGCGGCAGCCTGCCGAGAGCGCCGCACAGCCGCTGGCCAAAGGAACGCGGGTCATCGTCACCGGACGCCTCAAACAACGCACGTTCGAGGACAAGGAAGGACAGCGCCGCACCGTCGTTGAAATCGATGCCGAGGAAGTCGCTGTCTCCCTGGCCTGCGCGCGCTGCCGTCACCCGGACCTACCGCCCACGGACGGCATCACCAGGGTCGTCCGAGCCCGGACAGCAGGCCCCGCCCGCACAAGCCTCCCAAGAGCATCCCTTCTGACGCCGCCAGCACCGCCTGCCGGGAAACACGAGATCCCGGGATACCACCGCCCACGGGGCACCATCCCGCAACACCCCGCCACGCGGACGGCAAGGCCGTCCCTGTCCAGGGCCCTCGGGGCAGCAAACCGCAGATGTACCGTCAGCGTGCACTGTCAACAGCGGCCCTCAGACGCAGGGGGCGGGCCATACAGACGAACACCGGGGACTGCAGGGAGGGCCGCTTCGTGCCGATCTCCTCATACCCCCACGACCGGTAGAGGGCTGCCGTCGCAGGCTGCCCGGGGTCGGCCAGCATCATCACCCGCTCCTCGTCCCGTCCGCTGAGCAGCGCATCGTGAAGGCGCTGCGCCAGGCCGGTACCGTGCCACGGTGCCCGCACGACGAGCTCGTTGCACACCAGGGTCCGCCATCCGTTCTCGGCGGTGTATCCGTCGGGCAGTGGTGTGAGCATGCCGTCCCACCAGCTGGAGTCCGGGCCGAGGGGGCCGGCGTGGGCGAAACCGGCCGGTTCGCCCTGGTGGTAGGCGATGACCGCCTCCCATCCCGGCCTGGCGGCGCAGCTGCTGAGGCGGGTGGTGAACTGCCCGGCGCCGTGGAACCCGGCGTCCGCGCCGGCATGGACGCCGCTGTAGACGTCCAGGAGAGGACCACGGGCTCTTTCAAGGTCCCAGTAGTGGCGGAGTATTTCGGATCTCACGCGGTGGCGCCTTTCTCTCGGCTCTTGACGGGCTCCGGGCGTGCCGGGGCCGGGGAAATGAGCGACTGCCTGCGCGGGCCGGCGCAGGCTCATGACAAGCTGCCGTGACACCCCTACCAAGACCGCGGCGAGGAAGACGGCTCCTTGCGGTCCGCTGATATCCCTCCCCGCTCCAGACGCCCCCTGCCCCTTACCCAGCGCAACCGCACCGTTGCTGCTGGTCGCTCAGCCGGTGACCTTACGGGGGCGCGGCATCGCACGGTCCACTCTTGTCGCTATCTGGCCGGAATGATCTGTTCCGTGACGGAAGATCAAGGTTTCCGGGCCAAGCCCGTCGATCAGCTTCGGGACTGCCGAGACGAAAGGGGCACATCCGGGCCCCTCTCCCTGCCCCGCCGGGATGCAACTCCTCATCGCCGAGACAGGGAGGCCCCCTCGAACACCGAAGACTGTGCGCCGGGGGCTGCGGTGCTGGCACGATTGCCGTATGCCAGAACAGAGCGATCTGCCGGACGGGACCGACGTCCAACCGCGCGATGATCTCGCGTCCAACGAGGACACCGCAGCGGAGTGGGACGTGGACGACCGCGACGGGACAGCCCGGTGATGCGCACCCGCAGGCGGCAGCCGCGGCGACGGCGAGTGCTGATCGCGGCCGCCCTCACCATGGGCGCCATCACGTGCCTGCTGTTCGGCGACATCATCACCGGGCTGATGCGCACCCGGATCCGCCTGGGCAGCGGCGCGGACTGCCCCTGACCACGGACAGCAACAGCTCAAACAGCGCCCGCCGGCCCATCGCACCGCGCCCCGTATAAAGAGCCTGCTCTGCTTCCTCGTTGGAGTGAACGTGAACCACGCCTGATGCGCGGGGACATAGGCTGGGGCCAGCGGGCCGGGAGCCCGACCAGCGGTTGGTGGTGGGCATTGTGGTGGGCCGGGTCCACCTTGGGTCGCACTGGCGGCGGGAGGCGTTGCGCACGAACCTGTGGCTGGTGCCCATGGTGGAAGTCGTCCTCGCCAGTGGCGTGTTCCTGGGCACCTGCGCGCTGGACTGGTCGGCGTACCAGGGCTCGCTGGGGCTGCCGTGGTGGGTCATCGACGGGTCCGCCGATGCCGCCCGTCAGGTTCTGGCCGTGATGGCGGGTTCGCTGATCACTGTGGTCGGTGTGGTGTTCTCGGTCGTGATCGTGACCCTGACGCTGGCCTCCACCCAGTTCGGGCCGCGGATGCTGCGGGCCTTCATCCGCGACCGCACCACGCAACTGACCCTGGGCACCTTCGTCGCCACGTTCGTCTATGCGGTCCTCGCGCTGATCGCCGTCAGCCCGGGCCCGCACGGCGACTTCGTACCGCACCTGTCGATCACCGTCTGCATGGCTCTGGTACTGGCCGACCTGGCCTTACTGATCTACTTCATCCACCACACCGCCACCTCCATCCAGCTGCCGCACGTGATCGCAGGCATCGCCGCCGAGCTGTCCGCAGCTCTCGAAGCCAGCCAGACACAGCCCCGGCAGGCAGACCGGGCCGAGCACGGGCCGTCCGCCGCGGAACTGCACACCCGTCTGGATGCATCAGGAGGTCCGGTACCGGCACCGGCCAGCGGCTACCTGCAATTCGTCCACTACCGGACACTGGTACGCATCGCCACCGCACTCGACGCGGTCATCCGCCTGGAACACCACCCCGGGCACTTCGTGGTGCAAGGACACCGCCTGGCCACCGTCTGGCCTGCCGACGCCGCACCCGCAGTGGCCCGCAGCCTCGCACGCGTGCACATCACCGGCCCCTCCCGGACCCTCACCCAGGACATCGCCTTCGCCGTGGACCAGCTGGCCGAGATCGCCATCCGGGCCCTGTCCCCCGCCGTCAACGACACCTTCACCGCACTGACCTGCATCGACTGGCTGGGAGACGGACTATGCCGGGCCGCAGCACAATGGCAGCCCCACCCCGAACACCGGGACACAGCCGGCCACATCCGCGTCCTGGCGGAACCCGTGGGATACCAACAGCTGACCGAGCGCGCATTCGAGAAAATCCGGCAGGCCAGCCGGGGCATGCCAGCCGTACTGATCCGCCAACTCGACACCCTCGCCAGCATCATGGCAGAAACCACCACCCCACAACAGCGCCAAGTACTGCTGCACCAGGCACAGATGATCCACCGCGCAAGCGCCGAATCAGTACCCGAACAAGCCGACCACGAGGACATCACCCGCCGCTACGCCGCCGTACTGAAGGCCCACGCACGCCTCGGCAGCCGGACCTGATCCCGCCCGCCACGCCGCGCAAAGACTCCAACACGCAGTCCGCCACGGGGCTTTCCCCCAACGCTCAGCCGGTTACGGCGTACGCCGGCTGCTGGGCCTGTCCGACCAGTGCCGGACCCTCGCAAGCGCCTGCGTGACGGTGTTCACCGAGGCCCGTATCCGGTCGTTGTGCTGATGCCTGGCGACCCGCTCACTGACATGGTCACGGACCTCGGCGACCAGATCCCCGACCATCACCAGGACCGTTGCCGTCGTGATCTGTCTGCTGGTCACCGCGCCCAGGTCCCAGCGCGCGTGCACGCCCAGCTCCACGACGAGAACAACAATGATCAGCCCGAACCAGATGCCCGTCTTCTTCAGAAAAGCAACCAGGTTGACGCTTTCCAGCCGCACGGCCAGCCCGACACTGGCCAAGACGATCACTCCCGCCGCGATGGCCAGGGCTTTCCACGACTGATGGAAGATATCCATCCCATGCGCCAGGAACACCAGGATCCAGGCCGTGACCTGGATCAGAGTCCGCTCATCATACGGATGCACCGTAACGGGCAGTCTCTTGACACCCAGCTCCGTCACACGCCCCCCAGAAGTGTCTCTTTCGCTGCACAAACGCGACAACTAGCAGCACACGGGCCATGATTCCCGGCAGTGCACACGAGGTAGCGTCAGGGAGTCGTTAAACCCCGATGGCCACACCCCAGCGAGCACCGGTATCCGCCCTCACGCGCCTGCTGCAGTCATCGGCACAACGGAAATTTGCCACGGTGCGCCCCGGCCCGGGCGCCATGCCGGGTCTCCAGCGCCACCCGGGCACCGGCCTGGCCGTTAGCTACCGGCGGGCGCGGATGCGGGCCGGTCGCGATCCCGGTGCGGGCCCGCCGTGTCACCGTCCGGGGGCTACTTGCCGGGGTTGATCGGAGTGCTGCTGTCGGAGTGGTGCCAGTCGAACTGCTGGTAGATGTTGGCGCCCCCTGACCGGCCGGCGGTCATGAGATGGTACGAGCCTCGCGGTCCCGGCATGCCGGTGGCGTTCAGGCACGCGTTGGCGTCGTTGCACACGCTGCGGTTGGTGTCGAACTTCCACCGCTGGTTCGGGTCACCGGCGTTGCACGAGACGGCGATGGCGTCCGGGCCGTCGGAGGGCCCGTTGGCGACGTGGCCCCACAGGCACCGGCCGTCGTTGGTGCTGTGGACGAGACCGTCGTGGTCGACGAACCAGAACTGGTTCCAGCTGCCGTCGCACGACTTGAGGACGACCGGTCTGCCGTTGCCGTTGGTCTGTCTGTACTCGTCCATGCAGAAGTAGGTGCCGTTGCCGGACGGCGGCTTGTAGAGGGCGGCGAGGAAGCCGTAGGCGTAGGGCTGGGGGTTCACCGGGTCCGCCTGCGCGGGGACGGACGGCAGGGCGAGGCCCAGGCCGAGGGCGAGGGCTGCTGCCGAGACGATTCTTCGTGTGCGCGTCATGGCTTCATTCCTTCTGACGGAACGTCATGAGATCTCGTGCGGAGGAATGATGGCAGGGTTCCGGGGCGGTGGACAGCGTTCCGTTTTCCCTCGTATCGACGAGTTCCAGGGCCCGCACGCCCCTTCCAGCGCGGTGTTCGCCGCGCTCGCGGCCTCTGCCCAGCTGGGAACGCGGATACAGCGATCACACCAGCGCGGACGTCGAACGAGCACGCATGCCCCGAGAGGCAGCGGCTCAGCAAGAGGGGGGCAGTTCGTCTGCGTGGCCTCCCGTGATCAGGTAGACCACACGGCGGGCCGCCGAGACGGCGTGGCCGGCGAACTGCTCGTAGTACCAGCTGGCCCCGGTGACATCGACCACCGTCTCGACCCCACGCTTCCAGCGTCAGGCGTGCTGGTACTGAAAGAGCATGCGGTGCAGCTCGTCCATCCGGTCATCGTCCTGCTCCAGCCGCAGCACATCCCGCACATTCTTCGTAGGGACCGCTTCCGCGGTCTGTGCCATCAGCCGGTGCGCGAGCTGCCTCATCTCCAAAACTGTGCGGTGCAGCTCGCCGGGAACGGCATGGCCCGGGTAACGCAGCCGGGTCAGTTTGGCGAGATGCCGGGCCAGGTCACCGGAACGCTCCAGGTCCGCGCACATCCGCAAGCCGGTGGCCCCCGCCTGCTGCCGCGCCAGCAGGCCGATGGCCCGTTGTCCCAGGTCACGTTGGTTTCCGCCGGCCGTCGCATCTGCGGCGATATCGCCCTCCGCGAGGGTCACTCGACTTTCGGGGTTTTCGTGGGCCT
>NZ_JBKIWN010000055.1:0-15162 GCF_058146165.1 Streptomyces sp. AM25
CAACCTCCGGTCTCTGGACGCACAATGGAACAGGATCGAGCACCGGCTGTTCTCCCACATCACGATGAACTGGCGAGGCAGGCCGCTGACCAGCCACGACGTCATCGTGAACAGTAGCGCCGCGGCCACCACCCGCACTGGACTGACTGTCCGTGCCGAGCTCGACAGCGCCGAGTACGAGACCGGTGTCCGCATCAGCGACGGACAGATGCGTGCTCTTCCCCTCGACCGCCACACCTGGCACGGGGAGTGGAACTACACCGTGCGTGCCGAGGCCCACTGCCGGGACGGCGTCCCTTCCGTCCCGCCGCAGGACCTGCCCGGCCCCGGCCGGGCATGGCTGGTGCATCCCGCCCTGACCGGGATGCACCACGATCAGTGGGAACACCTGGTCACCGAGTTGCAAGCGGCCCGGGAAGCCCAGCGGGAGGAAGACCTCCTCAAACGGCGCGGCGGTGAACGGTAGAAAGTCCCCTCGGCCGGCCTCTACACCGGGCGGCGGCCCGGCCTCACCCTGACCGACTGGCTCCTGGCCGCCGTCCTCTACCTGCGGCTGAGACTGCCCCAGGTTGCCATCGCCCAGCTCTTCGCCGTCACCCCGGTCACCATCAACCGCGTCATCAGCAAGACCCGGAAACTCCTCGACCAGACAGGACACGCCATCACTCCCGCCGCCGAACGCATCACGACCCTGGACGACCTCCACGACCTCGCCGCCAAGAACGGCATCACACCCAACCCAGGGGCCAAATCAGCGAGTTATTGATCGGCAAGCCCTAACTACCCGGCCTTGGGTGAAGGCCCGACGATTCTCCGCCCCAACGTGAGCACACCGGAAGACCGTCACACCAGCACTTTGACCGGCAACCTCAAGATGGCGAAGGCTCAGTGAAGAAAGGGGTTGACGTCGTGCCAGACGCCCGCGAAGCAGGGGCTCGCCGGGGAGAGCAGCCTGTCTTCACGGGCGTCCGGTTGCGCACCGCATGGGCACACACGCACCACTCGGACCTCGGGCGAGCGAGGGCAGTTCACCCACCGGGACACCGAGTTGATCGGTCTGTATCCCCTCCGCGGTGCACTTCCCACAGCGTTCCACGCTCACTGTGGCCAGCTCACGGTCCGAACGATGATGGTTGACGACAGAGGTTCGGTTTTCCGGCCTCCTCGTTCAGGGCGAGAGAGGCTCGGTGACCGGAAGGCCGGAAGGCGCAGGGCGGTCGACGTCGTCCCGGCGCGGGCTGGACGGCGGCGGATTCGTGTCGGCACCGAGGAGGGCCATCTCCTCCTGACCGCCGCGCGCGGCAAGGTCGTTCACCGCCAGATTGAAGCGTTCGTGGGATGGCGGATTCTCCGGCCCGAGCAGGTACCCACGGATGCGCTCACGTGCGGTACGCAGCGTGTCCTGCTCGGGGGCGAACAGGATGTCCAGCAGGCGGCGCACCGTGTGCACACCGGGCTCCAGGAGGTAGGCGGCGCCGGCCACGGTGTTCTTCCGGCGGAAGTCCGCCTCGCTCAGGTCCGTGGTGTTGACCAGTGCGTAGGGCTTCAGGCTGGCGACGAAGTCCGACGAGACGCTGGAGATGTCGCTGATGAGCAGGTCGGCCTGGTCGAAGCACTCGTGCAGGGTCGGCATCGGCCCTTGAACGACCTGGTTCTGCCACGGAGGGCGGGCCCCCCAGTGCGCGGCCTGCCACTGTTGCCGCAGTTCGTCCAGGCGCAGGAACAGGGTGGGATCGGTCACGGCGCTGTCCCGCGATTGCTGGGAGTCGTCGCCGCGCTGTGAGTTGAGCCGATTCTTCACGGCGGTCATCTGCCGCTTGATCCGGTCGGCCCGCAGGGCCAGTTCCCTGCGGCGTTGCCTGGTTCCGCGGTTCTCCTTCAACCGCGAGCGGGCTCGCCTTCCGTTGCTCTTCTCGATCATGCGGACGATGCGGAGATGGGCTAGGCGAGCCTCCATCGACCGGATCCCGATGAACGGGTGCGGTTTGTAGATGACTCGTACCCGGCGCTTGCTGCTGAGCAGCTCGCGGACGATGTGTTCTCCCGAGGCGACGAGCGACGTGTTGCCCGGCTCGTCCGTCCAGCCTTCCCAGGTGGGTGCGTAGAGCACGGTTGGGACGGCAGCGCGAGCTGCTCGGGGGGCCGCGCTCTGTACGCGGTCCAGCTGAGGGCGTCCGACTTCGACGATGTCCTTGTCCTCGACGCCTACGGAGGCGGTCGCGTAGCGGTCCCGACCGGCAGCGCCGGCGACCCACACCTCGTCGTAGACCTTGCTGTACGGGTTGACGCTGGCGATCTTGTCGCTGTCGCCGTGTCCGATGAAGACGTGCTTCATGGTGGGTACGCGCAGCAAGTGGATGTTCTTGCCGACGTTGGACGGATAGAGCGCCACTTGGACACTGGACAGGTCCATGTTCATGAGGTGCACCGCGTCGGGCACACAGATGACCGGCAGTCGTGTGGGCTCGAGCAGCTTGACGAGGTAGCGCTCGCGGAGAACGACCAGAACCCTTGTGTCGAGGTTTTCCAGCGTCTCGAGCCACATGTTGATCTGGTAGGCGGATTCGCGGGATCCACTGAAATACAGGACCACCTGTGGGCGGTAGTTCAGCAGCCAGATGTCGATGTTCTGCATGACGCGCTGAGGGCTCGGAAAGCCGAAGGCGCTGACCGTGAAGGGGATGAGGGCGAGGAGTGTGGCCACGGAAATGCCCACGGCTGACACCAGAGCAGTGACGAGCCAGCCCCCTTCGTCGGTGAGTATCGCGGCCAACAGGCCAATCGAGACCAATAGTTCGAGGTGGAGCAGTCGCTGACCGGGCCACCCGATGAGGAGTCGGGGCGGCGAGTTCGGTATGCGCAAGCGGCCGAAGCCGATGTTCCGAGTGGTCACGGGCATGGCCCGGTGCCGGCGGATCGTCGCGCACATGGACGAGAACAGTGCCTGGGCGATCAGAAGAAAGGGGGCAAGCGCGACCATCTGGCGATGCTCGGCATTGATGAGCAGGTCGCTCTCGCCGAGCAGCAGCAGGAGCAGGGTGAACCTGAGCAGTGCGCGAATCGTGACGCCGGCCCGCAACTGGCCGAGCCGGCGCATGAACTGGGGTTCGGTTCGGTGCAGGTAGAGGTCGACCGCGTAGCTTGCCAGGCTCGCTGCGACGAAGGGCGTGACATTGACAGTCAGGGTGGCGCCGAGCATGGCCGCCAGTGTGGCGGCGAGCGCCAGGCCGGCCAGCAGCCCGCGAATGCGCTGCACGCCGGTGCGCCGCTTGACCCGCAGCATGCGTTTGCCGTGTTTGCTGGTGACTATCAATGTGTTCCTCGGGGTGGGGCCTGGGTGCTTCGCATGCCTCCAGGTATGACTCGATGTCTGCCGACGACAGGATGGCGGAGCGTCCGGGTCATCGGACGATGCGGCGGGTAGCGAGAATGCGCTGCTGCCAGACGGTGAGCGAGGCGACCCGCACCACGTCGCCGGTCCTCGGCGAGCGGAGCACAAGACCGTGGTCGATGAACATGCCGACGTGCTCCGGGACTTCGGGCGTCCCGGTCGTGAAGAGCAGATCGCCTGGCCTGAGCATCTGGGAGTCCGCTGATTCGACCTCGTTGATCTGGGTGTACGTGGTGCGTGACAAGGACACTCCGGCCATGGCGTGCGCCTGCTGCCTGCGCGAGGAACAGTCACACCGTGCCATGGGCTTGGGCCTGTGTGCCTCGGTGCATGTGCCGCCCCACTGGTAGGGGCTGCCGAGCTGCCTCAACGCCCAGCGGATCGCGGACTGCGCCTGAGGGGACGCATCGGCCGGGATCTCGTAGCCCTCAGGCAGTGCGTCGGCCGACGCCGGGGACAGGTCGGCCTGGTCGTCCGGGGCCTGAAGTCTCGCCTGGCGCGTGGACTCGTTCTTCGCTGGACCGACTGTGTCGAAGCAGACCTGCCGGACGGTCTGGACGGCCCCGGAGTAGCCGTTGCCTGGGTCGGCGTACCCCGTACCGTGCTCGGTACACACGCCCGCCTCGTGCCGTGTGTCTTCGGTGGTGGCCTGCGCGGGTGAGGCGGTCACGAGCGGCATTAGCACGGCGGCACCGACGGCGGTCATAGACGGCAGCGATGCTCCCGATAGGTGACGGCGGGACGGGCAAAGCAGCATGGGGGCTTTCTTTCGGGGTGCGGTGCACAGAGCGGGATCTGCGGCTCGAGTAGGGCCGATGCGCCGGATCCGGTATCCGCGCCGCTTATGTGCGCGGCAGGCCGGTGGGACAGTGGGGTGACCGGGCGAGCCCAGTGGCCGCCGGCGGGCCGATCGTGAAGGTCATGGTCGAGGGTTCCGAGTCCCCTTCGCTGTTGCTCGCGACAAACCGCAGCACATGCACTCCGTCCGTCCGGACCGGTGAGCTGTCGCCACAGGCCGTGAGACACCATGAGAACGTCCCGTCTTCGCCGACGAAGCTGTCACCGAGCCGTGTATCGCCCGAGTAGACGGTCACCAGGACGGCGCTGGGCGCCGTGCCGTCCACCGTCGGCCCCGAGTCCGGGTGCGGGGCAGGCCGGAGTGCAACGGCTGGCGGTGCCGGGATCTCGGCGCGTTCCTCGAACACCGGCTTCCCATCGGTGACGACATACGTATCCCCACGCCGCTGCCCCACCACGGAGATGCGGACGGTCTGCGGCCTGCCCTCGGAAGCCCCGTTCAATGCGATGCAAAAGCCTCGACTTCCATCGGGCATGACCCGATTGGGGCGAACCATGTACTCCGAGGAATTGTTCACCGTGACCCGTATCTCCTTGGCGTTCGTAACGTCGCCGCTCACAAGCCCGCTGATGGAAGCCCCCGTTGCCTGACGGACGGAGACCTTCATGCGACGTGCCTGGTGGTCCATCGAGGCCAGATGGGCCTCCATCTCGGCGACCAGACCGCTGACTCGATGCGCGAACCGCTGGGCATCCCTGTTGACTGCGGATGCCATTTGTGCATGATGCCGGTATTCCGCGAGCGCCCGTTCGAAGGAGCGGCGAGGATCCGCACCGACGACGGTCGCATTCGGCCTTCGACTGCGAAGAATCCATTCCTTGTACGACTTGGTCTTGTAATGGTGGAGCAGCACCCGGCCAGGCTGTGTCTGTTTGAGCAGACGCACGTCATTGAGATTCCAATCGGCCACCTTCAGGGAATTGTCGAGGTAGACGCCGCTGTGCAACATGAGGAGATGGCAGCCCGCGGCCCGCTCGATGCGGGACGGCTTGAACAGCGTCTTTCCCACCAGTTCCGGATTCGGCGCGCAGGACGTGAACCTCTCTGTCACCGGAGTCTCTGGGCTGCCGTCCAAGTCGTCACCTGGCCCGAATGTCAGCCAGGGAATCGCGACAGCACCTGCGTCGGGGGCGGCTGCATCGATTTCGTCCAGGAGGCCGAGCAGGGTGCCATTCGCCGGGACGATGAACTCGTCCAGGTCGCAGATGAGTACCCACTCGTACTGCCAGGAATGTTCGTTGATGAAATTCCGGTATGCCTGGCGCTGCGGATCTGCATCTCCCAGCCGCGGCCAGTGGATCCGCTTGATGTAGCCCGCATTGTCGAGGGCGGCCAGGGCTTCGGAGGTGCCGTCGGTGCTCACGTTGTCGTAGACGAAGATGTCGCTGACACCATGAGATCGGTAGAAGGCTATCCATTCCAGGATGTAAGGCGCTTCGTTATATGCGATCGCGCATACGGCAATGCGCCTTGCAGGGGTATACATAACGTATCCTCGATGTGGTTTTCTCGGGGCTCGGTCCGTATGTGTGTCTGTATACGTCCCTGGCTCAGCGGTGCACCCGCCACAGCCGTGTGGCCTGGTCGTGGTGCATCTTCAGGCCCAGCTTTCCCGAGCGGCCGTTGCGTTCCACCAGCATCTTCCACGGCCGCCCGCCGCAGGCGGAAGCGAGCGGGGCTGCCGGAACCTGGAATGCCAGTACCGGATTTCCAGGCCCAGGAGCAGGTCTGACGGCAGCCGGAATGCGGATCGGCTCGGAGCCGTCCGACTCCAGGACGATGGCGAGATCGACGGCATCGTGGACGGGTGCCATGACGACGGGTATTTCCACAGTCAGGAGGCTGCCGTCGTTGGCGATCCATATCTGTTCCGGTTTGCGCACCGCACGGTTCAGCGGACCGAACTCTCCATTGATCGATATGCTCAGATTGTTGTACGGCGTCGTCCAGTACGGATTGACGAAAGCGCACCGCTTTCCTGTGAAAGCGGGCATCCGCTCGCCTTCGACGGAATCGGTGCGCAGGGAACCCAGGCGTCGTACGGTGGTCCACCCGCAGCTGTCCATGCGGACAAATGCATCCCAGATACCGGTCAGGGGTTTCCCGTGGTTCCCGGTCTCGGCTTGCACCGTGAAATAAGACTCACACCGGAGGCCGACGAGCTTCTTGTCTGCCTGCGTCGCATGCGGCACCCACACCAGTCGTTGCACTGTGGGAGTGAGGACCTCGCTCCCTTCGTCGCGGCGTCGCAGAAGCCCGCGAATTCGGCTCTTCGGCAGTTCTGCCGTGACGTCGGCCGCGGCCGACGCACCTGGGACGGTTGCCAGGTGTGCCGGAAGGTGCCAGCGGTGTCCTTTCTCCGTCTCCTCGAACAGCACCGGAGTGGTGCCGCCGGCCGCGACATCGGTCACGAGCGTCGTGCTGATGCGGACGCGCAACTCGTCGCCGTGCCACTCGAGTCCTTCAAGGCGGGGCTCGTGCGTGGTGCCCGCCTCGGCCTCGGCGAAGTCCTCCAGGTACGCCCGCTCGCCGTGGCGTACCAGCGCCGCCGCAACCCGCTTGACGGTCGGCAATTGCTGGTCCACCTCTTCGGGGATGCACTGGACGGTGAGAGCGTGGATCTCGTTGAACAGCAAATCGCGATAGTCGTCCGGGTGCTTGAGGAAGCCCTTCCCCAGCAGCTGGCCCAG
Organism: Streptomyces sp. AM25; assembly: GCF_058146165.1. Taxonomy (NCBI): domain Bacteria; kingdom Bacillati; phylum Actinomycetota; class Actinomycetes; order Kitasatosporales; family Streptomycetaceae; genus Streptomyces; species Streptomyces sp. AM25. The sequence continues at coordinate 6,941 of NZ_JBKIWN010000055.1, forward strand.
CACCTTTCCGGAAAACCAGTGGGCAATGAACTTGTTTTGCGCAGGGCCGGGCTCGATGTATTCGCTGAGGATATTGATGACCGTGCGAACGCTGTGGAGGTAATCTTTCGGGTTGATTTCTCCGTATGAGATATTATGGTTTCCGGATGTGTGTCGAACCCAGTGGTAGCAGGTGTAGTCGTGCACCGTCGCCACTTTTCCGGCGAGGAAATATGCACGCAGCATGAACATGTGATCCTCCAGGCGAACCCTGCCTTCGGGAAAGCGGATCCCATGCTTCGTGATCAAACTCTTTCGGAAAAGTTTGTGCACCGTCATGCTGGAGAGCAGCACGCCGTCCTTCCGGATGTGCCCGTGAGACATCGGCGAATCGAAGAGGACGCGTGGAGCGGTCCTTCCGTGACCGGCCACACGACCAGCGACGATATCGGCACCTGTTTCCTCGGCCCGTTCATACAGGAGTTCAAGGGCCTGGGGAGCCAGCCAGTCGTCATCGTCCACGAAATGAATGTATTTGCCGCGTGCGGCCTCGATGCCCACATTTCGAGGTCTGCCGGGCCAGCCGGAGTTGGCTATGCGGATGAGCCTGAAGTTCGGATCACCCGAGAGGTATGTTTCCAGCAGTTGTGCGGTGTCGTCCGTCGAACCGTCATCCACATAGATGACCTCGAAGTCGGTGCGTGCCAGGGTCTGCTCCCGAAACGAGTCGAGGCCTTTCAGGACGGTGGCGCCGGTGTTGTGGACTGGCACCACGACTGTGACTGCAATGCTCATGGGGACCTCTCGCGGGCAGCGACAGCGGTGGCTGGGGCAGGAGCGCGGACAGCCGGTTGGTGCATGCGCTCGGGGGAGTGGAGGGTGATGCCGACACGTGGCGAAGGCAGACCCTCATCATGAGCGCCGGTTGCTGCGCGCAGGGGTGACGTAAGTGGAGAGTGGAGTAGACGAAAGTAAGCGCTCACCCGTGAAAGGCGACACGTACTCTTCGCGTGGCGAGGGATGGAGGCGGGCGCCCACGGGGCGAGGGCCGGCGTCACTGTCGATCTGTAACCGTCGGTACCACCACTCAGGCTGCTGCCGAAGCCAACCACATCTCGGAATGCCGATCAGGAACAAGTAGTACCTGCATCCGATGCTGGTGTGCCAAGAGAAAACAGGTTGTCGACTTTCGGACCCCCTCATCCGCTACGGCGCGCCCGACCATGAGACCAGTCAGGTCTCGACGGATTGTGGCTCACTCCGACCGGGGCCGCCGTTATCAGATTGTGAATTTCTCCATGCATCAGAGACAGGGTCGCCGGAGCGCCGTGCGCAAGGCTGTCATCCCCGCTGCGGGGCTGGGCACCCGCTTTCTTCCGGCGACAAAGGCAACGCCCAAGGAAATGCTGCCGGTCGTCGACAAGCCCGCGATCCAGTACGTCGTGGAAGAAGCCGCCGGCGCTGGCCTGTTGGACGTCCTGATGGTCACCGGCCGCAACAAGCGCCCCCTTGAAGACCACTTCGACCGCAACTACGAGCTGGAAGAGGTCCTGCGGCGCAAGGGGGATGAGCCGCGGCTCGCGCGCGTCGAGGAGTCAAGCGAACTCGCCAGCATTCATTACGTCCGCCAAGGCGACCCGAAGGGCCTGGGCCATGCGGTGCTGTGCGCGGCCCCGCATGTGGGAGACCAGCCGTTCGCCGTTCTGCTGGGCGACGACCTCATCGACCCGCGAGACCCCCTGCTGGAACGCATGATCGCGGTACGGGAGCAATGGGGCGGGTCGGTCGTCGCCCTCATGGAGGTCGAGCCTTCCCAGATCCACTTGTACGGCTGCGCGGCCGCACTTCCCTCCGCGGAGTCGGATGTCGTGCGGATCTCCAGGCTGGTCGAGAAGCCGGACGCGCCGTCGGCGCCGAGCACTCTGGCGGTCATCGGTCGCTACGTCCTCGACCCGGCGGTCTTCGAGGTGCTGCGCGACACGCCGCCTGGCCGCGGTGGCGAGATCCAGCTCACCGACGCCTTGCAGGTCCTCGCCGCAGATCCGTCCCGGGGCGGCCCCGTACATGGTGTGGTCTTCAGCGGGCGCCGATACGACACGGGCGACCGGGGTGACTACCTTCGCGCCACGGTCCGGCTGGCATGCGAACGCCAGGACTTGGGCCCGGACTTCCGGGCCTGGCTCCACCATTACGTCACACACGAGATGGCACCCACCGATGGTGTCCCGCCGGGTGGTGTAGCGGGGATCTCGGGATAGCCCCTGGTCATGAGACGGCCATCGCGCAACTCTCCAAGTGGAGAATCTCGTTGAAGCGAGAGACACGCGATGACCTTGCCCCAGCATGACCTGATCCGCTGGATGGCGTCACTACGTGTGGCGGATGGAACCGAGTTCCGGCCCTGTCGATGCCGCCAGTCATCGGTGCGGATGTCAACTTTCGTCGGGCACCGAGCACTGTGCGGCCCCGTAGCGTGGGTATTCGTTGTGGTCACTGCGCACGAAACGCCGTCCCCGGCCACCTCATAGGCGGGGACGGCCCACTTGGTCGACTGGCATGCATCCTGCGAGGTTGAAAGTTGTCATCCCGGATACCACGACTGTTCATAGCCGGGGACTCCGTTCCCGTCCATCGATCCGTCGGATTCGCCCCGGCCGTCGGCTGGGGGCAGGTCCTTCAGATCTTTCTCGACCGAGATCGGGTATCGGTGGTCAACTGTGCCCGTGGAGCGTCGAGTTCGAGGAGTTTTTACGATCGGGGGCGCTTCGAGTGGATTCTCGACGAGCTGCGTGCCGGGGACTACGTGCTGCTCTCACACGGGCGCAATGACACAAAGGCCGAGGAGGGTGTGGGAACTGCGGCGTTCGGGGCGTATGTGGACTACATGCGTACCTATATCAGCTGTACCCGCCTCAAAGGGGCACATCCGATTTTCGTCGAATCCACCGAGTCGGGTGACTTTGACTCGCACGGCAACCACCTCTCCTGGCTCGGTGAACATCCGGCGGCACTACGAGAGTTGGCAGAGGAGGCGTTCGTTCCTGTTGTCGACCTACGCAGACAGTCCCTGAACTGGTGGGATGGCATGGATGCCGCCGCGCTGCGGCGTACCTTCATGATTCTCGGCCCGCAGGAGGCGTCCCCGCCGCTGGCCCAGGGGAGGGGGGATACCCTCCACTTCAGGGCGCCGGGTGCAGTAAACTGTGCTCGATTCATTGTCAGTTCGCTCATTCGGCAGGGGATCATCCCGCAGGACTGGGCCACCGGTCTTGACCGCACGGAATTCGACGTGAGCGAGATAGGCTGGCTCAGTCATCAAGAGGTCGAGCGGCGGCAGAACCACCGGAGGCGGAGTGTGTCCCCCCGCCCTCTGGGATACGCCCCTTCCGCCGCGCTTGACGTTCCTGTCGGAGCTCTGGTCGTGTCCGCAGTTTGCACCGACCCGGACCGACCGGAGGTGAGGACTGCCGCCAAGCTCTGGAGCAGTGTGGCCATGGACCAGATGACCCCTTCGGGTGGCGATCTCGTCCTGGAGCTGCATCTGTCGGCAGCCCGGGAGGTGAGCCGTGCCGAGGCGGTCTTCCACAGCCGGTCGGTCAGCAGTGCCCTCACCGTCGTCTCCGCAGAGTGCCGGGGCGACGTACTTCGTCCCGACCCGTCGGGTGGCTACCGGATCACCTGCGCAGGGAACGAGTCGGTCGCCGCGACGCTGCGGGCCCGAGTCACCGACTTTCCCGGAGTCCGCGTGGCCTTTCCCCAGGTGTCCACCGGGTTCACGTCGAGCCGCCGCCCTGGTGGACTGCGCAGCACCGCGCGTACCGGCGAGTGGCTGCGGCTCGGCACCAGACCGGCGCCCGGAAAGCGGATCGTCACCTGGCCCGGAGCGAAGGGGACGGTGTCGCTGAGGGAAGGTCTACCCGCCGGGAGCCGTGTGGTCTCCTTCTCGCCGCCGTTCCACGGGACGGCCAGGGTCACCGCCGAAGGGGACCTCCTGTACCGCCCGGAACCGGGGTTCACGGGCTACGACCTGGTCATGTACCGCGTGGAGGACGCCTCCGGGACAGTGTTTTCCGCCCCGGTGACGGTGATCGTGGCAGACTCCGAAACAGCGGCCGGCGCATCCGGACGACCCGCGCCGCGGGACGAGCCCCCGGTCGTGCAGCCCTGGCGGGACATCCAGCTGCGCGGCGAGATCCCCGGAATGCCCGCCGAGCCTGTGCTGCGCCCGCCAGTCATCACGTCACCCACGTCCGGTGCTCTGGCACAGGGACGAATGCTGCGGGGCACAGCCGATACATCGAGCACGTTGGTCGAGGTGTCGGTCGACGGGGCGATCCACTCCAATGTCACGATCGACAGCGAGGGAAACTGGGAGTGGTCTCCGGGAGAGTGGTACACGCCCGGCCGCTATGAGCTGTCCGTGCGCTCGCTCAGCCTCGAAGGCCCCTCTGACCCCACCATCGTTGGTCTGTCAGTCGACCCGTCTCTGATCGTGCCGGCCGAGGGGGACGCCACCGGTCAACGGCCCAGGATCTTCGGCATGGCCTACCCGGGCGCCCGCAGGGTGCGCATACTCGTGGACGGCAATGAGCTGGCCCAGGTGCCGGCTGACCCCCACGGACGCTGGTGGCACACCCCCGCCGAACCGATCGCCCTGGGTTGCCACACCATCACCTGTGAATTCACCGCCCCGTCGGGGGAGCTGAGCACACGGTCCGCCGCCGTCACCGTCTGTGAAGAACCGATGAGTCCGGTCATCAGGAAGCCGATCGAGGCCGCCGCGTACAGCGAACTGCCCCGTATCGAGGGGGTGGCGCCGGGCGGGGCCACCCGCGTCACCCTCCACATGGACGGTCGCCACTACAGCACGGTCGCCGTCCGGCAAGATGGTCGCTGGTGGCTGAACCGTCGGCCCGCCGACACCGCGTCCGGCGACTCGGCCTCATGCCCGCCAGGCACCCACCGCCTCCAGGCCACTTCTCACTGGGAGGGCCAGGCATCGAGGCCGACCGAGGTGTTCTTCGCCATCAAGCCCTGCTCCGCCCACCTATGAGGAGACCCGAGGACAGCGCGGCCTGGCCCGGGCGGCCAAGGGCCACGGCAGACAGAGAGTCCAGGCGCTTCTTGTACAGAGGGCTCCGTATCTGAAAGTCGGCCGGCGTGTCAACCATTGACGGGGTTTCCGGGTGCGAGGTGAACCTAACGTTGCTCAGGCGACGGCGATGCGCACGCCCGGACAACCACCCAGGCAACACCGTCAGCGAAGCACGGTGCAGTGGGCCCGAGCTGCTGAGCCGACACCGCCTCAGGTCAACACCTCCGGGTCATCCGTTCCGGCGAGTGATGTACCACCGATTCGGAGTTTGAAGGAATGAAGTTCACAAGGTCGAGTCGACCGCGGATCTATATCGCCGGCGATTCACTGGCCGTGACCCGGTCGAGCAGCTACCTGCCCATGGCGGGCTGGGGCCAGATGCTCCCCCTCTTCCTGGACGCCAAGGTCGGCGTAGTCAACTGTGCACGAGGTAGAGCCAGTTCCAAGAGCTTCTACGACAGGGGACGCCTGGAGTGGATTCTGCGCGATCTGCGGGCCGGTGACTACGTGCTGATCTCGTTCGGCCGCATCGACACCCGGACAACGCCCGGCATGCACACCGCCCCCTTCGGCAGCTACCAGGACTACCTGCGGACCTACGTCGACGCGGTGCGGCTCAAGCAGGCCCATCCGGTGCTGGTCACGCCGTACGAGGCGCGGCACCTCGACGCGCACGGTAACAACAAGCGGACCCTTGGCGCCTACCCCGTTGCCATGGCGGAGGTGGCACGGGAGAGCTTCACCCCGCTCATCGACCTGTACACGCAGAGCCTCGTCTGGTGGGAGGAGCTCGGACCGCGGGGCTCGGAGGCAGTGTTCGTACACCGGACCGCCGACGAGGAGCCCCTCGCGACCATGAGCCGCAAGGACAACACCCACCTGCGCGCCGCTGGTGCGCTGGAATGCGCTCGCTTCATCGCCCGCTCGCTGCATCAGCAGCAGATCGTGCCCTCTGCCTGGATCAGGGACCTCGACCGACAGCGGTTCTCGCTGGCCGAGATGGGCTGGACGGACCACGACACGTACGCGGACCGTGTGAGGTCGAGGACCGCGGAGCCCGCAGTGCGGCCACTCGGCTACCTGAGATCCGACCAGTATGTATGGCGAGAGGAGAGCGGGCCGCACCTGCTCGTCGTCGCCCGCGCTGCCGAGCGCGATTCCCCCGGCAACAACGTCACCGTCGAGCTCTCCAGCGACCTGCACCCTCGGCGCACCTTGCGTCCCGGTGCCGCCGTGCGGCTGGAACTCACGGTGAAGCCGGGTGACGAAGCACGGGAGGCCACGGGCTACCTGGACACGCGGCCCTTCCGGGACATCGCGGAAGTGATCGCTGTCGAGGGCGCGGAGTACGCCCGGGACGAGGGTGTGTATCGGGTCCGCGGTAACGAGCGGAAGCAGGTCCGGGCCACGTTCGACGTCCGGATTCACGACGATCCTGCCCGACGTGTTCTGGAACCCGGCATCAGCGCCGGCATCCATCCCGTCGACGACGGGCAGGAACTGCGTTCAGCGCTGCTCGGCCACCACCGGTTCCGGATTGCTGAGACGGAGTTGCCACCCCTTCGGCTGGCCCTGCCAAACGGCCCCGAGTCCCTCGTCGATCTGCTGGCCAACGCTCCGATCGGTGCCCGTGTGACTGCGGTGACGGCACCGCGCAGGGGGAGGTTGCGTCTGGGTACGGCGGGTAGGGCGGTCTATGCCCCGCGCCCGCGGTCCACCGGATACGACTTCTTCACCTGTGAGGTCGAGCTGCCTTCGGGCCGCCGCAACGAGATCCCGGTCTGGGTGTACGTGGGCGGCCTTGGGCCCGCTCCCGGTGTGATGCCATCGAGCGGCACGGCTACGGACGAGACCGCTCCGCTCGCAGGGTGGAACACATGCGTGTTCACCGGTGAGTTTCCCTGGCCCGAGGCCCGTCTGATGCTCGACGCACCCGTCATCACCCAACCCCGGCGCGGGAGCGAGGCGGGGACACACCCCTTGATCGTCGGGACCGCTCCCGTCGGCGAGACCCGCGTCGTGCTCACGGTCGACGGAAGCGAATATGCCACGGTGTCGGTCAACGCGAAGGGAGAATGGTGGTGTCACGCTCCGCGTGCCTGGCCCGACGGGGGCCATGTCGTGAGTGCGGTCGTGTTCGGCCCCCGGGGGACATCGGTTCCGGGTGAGACCGCCTTCCGAGTGCGGGGCGCGGATGTGACGGCGATAACTCCCCAACTCCTCGCACCCCGTGACGGTGCCACGGTGCCGACCCGTGTCAAGTTCGAGGGAACGGTGCCAACAGAGATGGGGATCTCCAAGGTTGAGCTGCAGATCGAAGGCGAGACGAAGCCGTTCCGTGCACTGACGGTGAACGGCACGGGCCGTTGGTGGACGTCCGACTCGTCTCTCATCGCATGGAAGCCCGGTTCCTACACCGTGCTCGTCACAGGGCTTGCGGCTTCGGGTGAGCGGACCGCCCCGCGCCACGTTTCCTTCACGGTCGGGTAACCCAGGCATCCGACGAACCGAGCGAGGCCGTTTCCCTGGGCGGGGAACTTCAGGGTCGCCGGAAGCAGACCTTCGGCCGGCACACTTTGACTTCGGCGCTATGGCCGACGATCCGGTGTCCTGCGCCGAAGTTCCGCCACCGTGCATCCCCGGCACAGCTGAGTTCATTTGGTGGACATTCGTGCAATGCGTCCGCCAAGGAATGCAAGAAAAAGACCATTCGCGCCATAATCGCCGATGATCAGACGATTGCCAGGGTAGGGTTGAAGTTTCTCATCGATCCTTCAACGGATCGAAGCGGTGACCGGAGCAGGTGACGGTGCGGAGGTCGTTGCCCGGACCAAATCGCATAACCCCGATCTCATCCTGATGGAGCTCAGGATGCCGCGAATCGACGGCCATGAATCCGCCATCCAGATCATGCGTCTCGACAGCCTGCCCAGGGCAAGGATCCTGACCACCTATCAGATTGTTGACCGGGCCATTGGCATGCTGGAGTCCGGGCGTCGGGTGAGCTGCGCGGATCCTCGCCCGATGGCACGCCTCAGGAAGGCGGCTGGCGGTAGCTGCCGATTCGATCGCTCGTGCAGACCAGCTGTGAAGTCACTCAGCGGAAGATCCCTCAAGGGGCCAGGGCGATTGCAAAGTTCGTTGATCG
>NZ_JBKIWN010000056.1:0-15003 GCF_058146165.1 Streptomyces sp. AM25
TGGTGGCGCTGCACTTGGCGGCTCAGGCGCTGCGCTCGGGCGAGTGCTCGCTGGCCCTGGCAGGCGGTGTGACGGTGATGTCCACCCCGAACACGTTCGTGGAGTTCTCCCGGCAGGGTGGACTGTCGGCAGACGGGCGTTGCCGTTCGTTCTCGGATGCCGCGGATGGTGTGGGCTGGTCCGAGGGTGTGGGCATGCTGGTGCTGGAGCGCCTGTCCGATGCCCGCCGTCACGGTCACCGCATACTCGCCGTGGTGCGTGGTTCTGCGGTGAATCAGGACGGTGCGAGCAATGGTCTGACGGCGCCGAACGGCCCGTCCCAGCAGCGAGTCATCCGCCAGGCCCTGGCCAGTGGTGGTCTGTCGACGGCCGATGTGGATGTCGTGGAGGCGCACGGTACAGGGACGACGCTGGGCGATCCCATCGAGGCCCAGGCACTGCTGGCGACGTACGGCCAGGACCGTGATCCCGAACAGCCGTTGTGGCTGGGCTCGATCAAGTCGAACATCGGTCACACGCAGGCTGCGGCCGGTGTGGCAGGCGTGATCAAGATGGTGATGGCGATGCGGCACGGCGTACTGCCGCGCACGCTGCACGTCGACGCGCCGTCTTCACATGTGGACTGGTCCGCCGGCGCAGTGGAACTGCTGACACAGGAGCACGCCTGGCCGGAGGGAGCTGGACCGCGACGCGCGGCCGTGTCGTCCTTCGGTATCAGCGGGACCAACGCCCACGTGGTCCTGGAACAGCCCGAGCCCGTTCCGGCTCGCACAGAGCAGTCGACTGTCGGCGGAGTGGTGCCGTGGGTGCTGTCCGGCAAGTCGGACGAGGCACTCCGTGCTCAGGCCGCCCGACTGCTGGCCCGTATGACGCAGCAGACTGAAACGCGGCCGGTGGACGTCGGCTGGTCGCTCGCCACCGAACGGTCGGCGTTCGCTCATCGTGCGGTCGTGCTGGCAGCCGACCCGGACGACTCCTTGCGCGGCCTGTCCGCCGTGGCCGCCGGGGAGTCCGTGCCGGGCGTCGTCGAGGGTGTGGTGCACAGCGGTAAGTGTGCGTTCCTGTTCTCCGGCCAGGGCTCGCAGCGGCTCGGTATGGGGCGTGAGCTGCATGCACGCTTCCCGGTGTTCGCGCAGGCCTTCGACGCGGTGTGCGCGGAGCTGGACGAGCACTTGGAGCAGCCTGTCCGTGACGTCATCTGGGGCGATGACGCCGATCTGTTGAACCAGACCGTGTTCGCCCAAGCGGGTCTGTTCGCCGTCGAAGTGGCTCTGTTCCGTCTCCTGGAGTCGTGGGGTGTGCGTCCCGACGTCGTGGCAGGGCATTCCATCGGTGAGGTGGCGGCGGCCCACGTGGCCGACGTGTTCACCTTGCGTGACGCGTGCAAGCTGGTCGCGGCACGCGGCCGTCTGATGCAGGCGCTGCCGGCCGGTGGCGCGATGCTCGCTGTGCAGGCGACGGAGGCCGAAGTCCTGCCGCTGCTGGGTGAGTCCGCCTCCGTCGCCGCCGTCAACGGCCCGTCCTCCGTCGTGGTCTCGGGCGCCGAGGAGGCCGTACTGAAGCTGGGTGCCCACTTCGCAGAGCAGGGCCGCAGGGTGACCCGTCTTCGCGTCTCCCACGCCTTCCACTCGCCGCTGATGGACCCGATGCTGGACGACTTCCGCACAGTCGTCGCAAACCTCTCGTTCGCGCACCCCGCCATCCCCGTCGTCTCGAACCTCACCGGCGCGCTGGCTGCGTCAGGCCTGCTGTGCTCTCCCGACTACTGGGTGAACCACGTCCGCGAAACCGTCCGGTTCGCCGATGGCGTCCGCGAATTGACCGGACGCGGCGTGACCTCGTTCGTCGAGCTCGGCCCGGACGGCGTGCTCGCCGCCATGGGCCGGGAGACCGAGCCGGACGAGGCCGTGTTCGTTCCCGTCCTGCGCAAGGACCGGTCCGAAGAGGTGACGGCGCTGGCCGCACTGGCGCAGTTGCACGTCCGTGGCGTGCGGGCCGACTGGCAGGCCCTGTTCACAGGGACCGGTGCGCGGAGCGTGGATCTGCCGACCTACGCCTTCCAACGCCGGCGGTTCTGGCCCGCGGTCCTGCCGACCCGCGCCGGAGAGGTGCGTTTCGCCGGTCTGAGCGCGGCGGGACACCCGATGCTGGGGGCGGCAGTCGAACTGGCCGGTGACGAAGGGGTCCTGTTCACCGGCCGCTTGTCGGTCGAATCCCACCCGTGGCTGGCCGACCACATGGTGCAGGGCACCGTGCTCGTCCCGGGCACCGGCTTGCTCGAACTGGCGATCCGTGCCGGTGACGAAGTCGGCTGCGACGTGGTGGAGGAACTGACGCTCGCAGCGCCCCTGGTGCTGCCGGGGCAGGGCGGCCTTCGGATACAGGTGCGCGTCGGGATGCCGGACGCGTCCGGGCGACGTGCCCTGAGCGTGCACTCGAGGGCGGAGGACCGGCAGGACGGCCCTTGGACCGAGCACGCTGCGGGCATGCTGGCCACCGGCGTCGCCGAGCCGATGGCCTTCGACGCGGTGGAGTGGCCGCCGCCCGGTGCCGAACCGATGCCTGTCGACGGTGCCTACGAGCGGCTGGCGCAGACGGGCTTCGGCTACGGGCCGGTGTTCCAGGGGCTCCGGGCCGCCTGGCGGTGCGGCGACGAACTGTTCGCAGAGGTCGCCCTGCCGGACCGGGCGAAGGACGATGCCGGACGGTTCGGCGTGCATCCCGCTCTCCTGGACGCTGCGCTGCACGTCGGAATCCTCGCCGCCGACCGCGGCGAGATGGTGATCCCCTTTGCATGGGACGGCGTGTCACTGCACGCGGTGGGCGCGTCGGCGGTACGCGTGCGGCTGACGCGAACCGGCGAGGGGTCCCTTTCGCTGGCCGTCGCCGATGTGACGGGCCGACCGGTGCTGTCGGTGGAATCCGTGGCCGGACGCCCGGTCTCCGCCGAGCAGTTGGGGCAGGTACGCGCAGTGGACCAGCCCCTGTACGCCATCGAGTGGTCTGCCGTTCCGGCACTGCCCGTTGCCGAAAAGGGCTTCCCTTCCTGGGCCGAGTGGGAGGACCTGCCCGAGTCCGGTCGGGTCCCGGACGTGGTGCTGCTGGACTGCCGCAGCACGCAGCCGGCGGGGGACGCGCCTTCCGGGGTGCGTGCGGTCACGCACCGGGTGCTGGAAGTGGTGCAGTCGTGGCTTGCCGACGAGCGGTTCGCCGACTCGCGGCTGGCCGTGGTGACGCGCGGTGCTGCTGCCCTCGGAGACGGCACGGACGTGGTGCAGGCGCCGGTGTGGGGACTGATGCGTTCCGCCCAGTCCGAGAACCCGGGGCGTTTCCTGCTCGTCGACATCGACGAAGGCGCCGAGCTCGACGTGGCGTTGACGGCCGTCGCCTCGGGCGAACCGGAATCCGCAGTGCGGGGAGGCGAGTTCCTCGTGCCACGGCTTGTGCGCCTGGCACACGAGCAGTCCGACGTGAGCTTCGACCGCGACGGCGCGGTGCTCATTACCGGTGGTACTGGTGGTCTGGGCGCGGTCGTTGCCCGGTACCTGGCCGGCGAGTGTGGTGTGCGGCACTTGGTGCTGGTCGGCCGCAGGGGCTTCGAGGCTCCGGGAGCGCTGGAGTTGGCGGCGGAGCTGGCCGGGCTGGGTGCCGAGGCCGACGTGGTCGCCTGCGATGTCTCGGACAGGGACGCATTGGCCGGCCTGGTGGACGGGATCGTGGCCGTGCGTCCGCTGACCGGCGTGGTGCATGCGGCCGGCGTGGGTGACAACGGTCTGGTGACCGCTCTGACGCCGGAGCGTGTCGATGCGGTGCTGGCGCCGAAGGCCGATGCGGCCTGGTATTTGCATGAGTTGACCCGTGGGATGGATCTGTCGGCGTTCGTGCTGTTCTCGTCGGTCGGTGGTCTGGTGCTGACCGCAGGCCAGGGCAATTACGCGGCGGCAAACGTCTTCCTCGACGCTTTGGCCGTCCAGCGGCACGCCGAAGGCCTGCCCGCGACCTCCATGGCCTTCGGCCTCTGGGACGCGGGCGCCGGAATGGGGCAGGCCCTCGGCGAGGTCGACCGCCACCGCATGGCGGCCCAGGGCGTCCCCGTCCTCGCCTACGAGACCGGGCTGGCACTCTTCGAGGCGGGACTTCACTCCTCCCGGCCCTCCATCGCCCCGATCCGCGTGGACACCGCCGCCCTGCGCACCCGCACCGACGAGATCCCCGCCCTGCTGCGCGGCCTGGCGCCGGGCCCCCGGCGCGCTCGTGCGGCCCAGGACGAGGCCGCCGCGGGCACCCTGGTGCAGAGGCTCCCCGGACTGACTGCGGGCGAACGGCACCGCACCGTGCTTCAGACCGTCCGCGCCGAGGTCGCCTCCGTCCTCGGCCACGCCTCCGTCGAGGCGGTCGAACCCGAACGCGCCTTCCAGGAGCTGGGCTTCGACTCCCTCGCGGCGACCGATCTGCGCAACCGGCTCAACACCCTCACCGGCCTGCGCCTGCCGGCCACCCTCGCCTTCGACCACCCCAACGCCCTCGCCGTCACCGACCACATCATCGCCCTGACCGGTGCCGGCACCGACGACACGGACACCTCCCCTGCACCGTGCACGGCGGGTGAGCGTCGCCTCTCCGACGACGAGCCCATCGCGATCGTCGGCATGGCCTGCCGCTACCCGGGCGGCGTCACCAGTCCCGAGGAGCTGTGGCAGCTGGTGGCCGACGGCGTGGACACCGTGTCGGAGCTGCCGTCCGATCGCGGCTGGGACATCGACGGCCTCTACGATCCCGAGCCCGGCAAGGAGGGAAAGAGCTACACCCGGCGCGGCAGCTTCCTCCACGACGCCGCCGACTTCGATGCTGCCTTCTTCGGCATCTCGCCCCGCGAGGTGCTGTACACCGACCCGCAGCAGAGGTTGCTGCTCGAGACCTCCTGGGAGGCGCTGGAACGGGCGGGCATCGCCCCCGCCTCCCTCAAGGGCAGCCAGACCGGCGTTTTCGCGGGCGTCATGTACCACGACTACGGCCTGGGCGCGAACCCCTCCGGCACCAGCGGCGGCAGCGTCGTCTCCGGCCGTGTCTCGTACGCGCTCGGTCTCGAAGGCCCTGCGGTGACGGTCGACACGGCGTGCTCGTCCTCGCTGGTGGCACTGCACCTGGCGATCCAGGCACTGCGCTCGGGCGAGTGCTCGCTGGCCCTGGCCGGCGGTGCGACGGTGATGTCGACGCCGGGCATGTTCATCGAGTTCAGCCGCCAGCGCGGGCTCTCCGCGGACGGTCGCTGCAAGGCGTTCGCCGGGGCTGCCGACGGCGTCGGCTGGTCCGAGGGCGTGGGCGTCCTGCTCGTCGAGCGCCTGTCGGACGCCCTGCACAACGGACATCGGGTCCTGGCCGTCGTGCGCGGCTCCGCGGTCAACCAGGACGGCGCGAGCAACGGTCTCACCGCGCCCAACGGCCCCTCCCAGCAGCGCGTGATCCGCAGGGCCCTGGCGGCTGCCGACCTGTCCGGGGCCGACGTCGACGTCGTGGAGGCACACGGTACCGGCACGACCCTGGGTGACCCGATCGAGGCCCAGGCGCTGCTGGCGACGTATGGCCGGGACCGGCCGGAGGAACTGCCTCTGCTGCTGGGCTCGGTGAAGTCCAACATCGGCCACACGCAGGCCGCGGCCGGTGTCGCGGGCGTCATCAAGATGGTCATGGCGATGCAGCACGGCTTCCTGCCCCGCACCCTGCACGTGGACGAGCCCTCGCCGCACGTGGACTGGTCCGCAGGCGCCGTGGAGCTGCTGACGGAGGCCGTGGCCTGGCCGGAGACCGGTCGCCCGCGCCGTGCCGCCGTCTCGGCGTTCGGCATCAGCGGCACCAACGCGCACGTCGTGCTGGAACAGGGACCGCAGCAGCCGGGCGGGCCCGCGCCGGAGCCCGGAGTGGTGGCCGCCCCCGACTGGTCGGCAGTGCCGTGGCCGGTGTCCGCAGCGACCCCCGAGGCCCTGCGGGCCCAGGCCGAACGCCTGCTGGAGTTCGTCGAGGCCCGGCCGGAGCAGACCCCCCTGGCCATGGCCCGTGCCCTCGCGACGACCCGCACCGCCCTGGAACGCCGAGCGGTCGTGGTCGGCATGGAGCGCGACGAACTGCTCGACGGGCTGCGGGCGTTGGCACGGGGCGAGTCCGCGCCCGGCGTGTTCACCGCGATCGCGCGCAGCGGTCGGCCGACGGCCTTCCTGTTCTCGGGACAGGGCTCGCAGCACCTGGGGATGGGGCGCGAACTGCACGCGGCGTACCCGGTGTTCGCGGACGCCTTCGACGCGGTGTGCGCGGGGCTCGACGAATACCTGGAGAGGCCTGTCCGAGACGTCGTCTGGGGCGAGGACGAGAACCTGTTGAACCGGACCGCGTACGCCCAGGCCGGACTGTTCGCGGTCGAGGTCGCCCTCTACCGGCTCCTCCAGTCCTGGGGCGTGAGCCCGGACTTCGTGGCAGGCCACTCGGTCGGCGAGGTGGCGGCTGCGCATGTGGTCGGCGTGTTCTCGCTGGCTGATGCGTGCAAGCTGGTTGCGGCACGCGGCAATCTGATGCAGGCGCTGCCCGCCGGTGGCGCGATGCTCGCTGTGCAGGCGACGGAGGACGAGGTCCTGCCCCTGCTGGACGCATCCGTGTCCATCGCCGCCGTCAACGGCCCGTCCTCCGTCGTGGTCTCGGGTGCCGAGGAGGCCGTACTGAACCTGAGCGCCCACTTCGAGGAACAGGGCCGCAGGACGAGTCGGCTGCGGGTTTCGCACGCCTTCCACTCGCCGCTGATGGACCCGATGCTGGACGACTTCCGCACGGTCGTCGAAGGGCTGTCGCTCCAGGCGCCCCGTGTTCCGGTCGTGTCGAACGTCACCGGAGAGCTCGCCGACGGGGAGCAACTGTGCTCTCCGGAGTACTGGGTGAGGCACGCCCGCGAGACCGTCCGCTTCGCCGACGGCATACGCGCCCTGCGGACACTGGACGTGACCCGGTTCCTCGAGCTGGGGCCCGAGGCCGTTCTCACCGGCATGGTCCATGACTGCTCGGGTGATGCGGCGGACGCCGTCCTGGCGGTGCCGGTGTTGCGCCGGGACCGGGCTGAGGCGACCACACTGGTGGGCGCCGTCGCCCGGCTCCACGCCTGCGGAGCAGCCGTGGACTGGCGGGCATTCTTCGCCGGGACCGGCGGGCAGCACGTGGATCTGCCGACGTACGCCTTCCAGCGGCAGCGCTACTGGCTGGACGCCGCAGGCCCACTGGCCGACCTGGGGTCGGTCGGCGTGGGACCGGCCGGCCACCCGCTGCTGGGCGCGGCCGTAGAACTGGTGAGCGCGGACGGCCATCTCTTCACGGGCAGGCTCTCCCTGGACTCGCACCCCTGGCTGGCGGACCACACGGTGCTCGGCCACGTGCTCGTGCCCGGCACCGGGCTGCTCGACATGGCTGTACGGGCCGGCACGCAAGCGGGCTGCGGCACGGTGGAGGAACTCACGCTGGCCACGCCGCTGATGCTGCCCGGACAGGGCGGCGTGCAAGTGCAGGTGTGGGTCGGCGAGCCCGACGGATCCGGCCGCCGGGCCGTGACGGTGCACTCCCGACCGGACGACGGGCACGAGCGGGCGTGGGAGTGTCACGCATCCGGTTTCGTGAGCCCTGGCCCGGCGGGCTCCTCCGGCGCGTTCGACCTGAGCGCGTGGCCGCCTGTCGACGCGGAGCCGGTGCCAGTGGACGGTGCGTACGAAGGCTTCGCGGAGGCTGGCTTCGGCTACGGGCCGGTCTTCCGAGGACTCCGCGCCGTATGGCGGCGCGGCGACGAACTGTTCGCCGAGGCGGCACTGCCGGACGAGGTGCAAGAGGACGCCGAGCGGTTCGGGCTGCACCCTGCGCTCCTGGACGCCGCGATGCACGCGGCGATCCTGACGAGCACGGGTGACACGGCGATCCCGTTCGCCTGGAACGGCGTCTCGTTGCACGCCGCAGGCGCATCGACCGTACGCGTGCGGCTGACGCGGGCCGGAGACGGAGGACTGTCGCTGGCCGTCGCCGACGCGGCGGGCCGGCCGGTGCTGTCCGTGGCGTCGATGGTGAGCCGCCCCGTCACCGTGGAACAGCTGGACGCGGGCAGCCCGGCGGGCGAAACCCTGTACGCGATCGAGTGGTTGCAGCTCCCGCCGCGGCCGATGGACGCGATCGAGCTCTCCTGGACGGCCTGGGACGGGATCCCGGAATCCGGTCCGGTTCCGGATGTGGTCCTGCTGGACTGTGGTGCGCAACTCGACGCGGACGTCCTGTCCGGCGTGCGTACGGTGGTGCACCGGGTGCTGGAAGCGGTGCAGTCGTGGCTTGCCGGCGAGCGGTTCGCCGGTTCCCGGCTGGTCGTGGTGACGCGCGGCGCAGTCGACCTCGGCGAGGAGATGCGTCTGGAACAGGCTCCGGTGTGGGGGCTGGTGCGTTCTGCTCAGTCCGAGAATCCGGGTCGTTTCCTGCTCGTCGACATCGACGAAGGCGCCGCGCTCGACGTGGCGTTGACGGCCGTCGCTTCGGGCGAACCGGAATCCGCGGTGCGCGGGGGCACGGTGTGGGTGCCCCGTCTCGCCCCCCTGACGCCCGGGGAGTCACCGGTGCGCTTCGACCGCGACGGCACGGTGCTGATCACCGGCGGTACGGGTGGTCTGGGCGCGGTCGTCGCCCGCTACCTGGCCGGCGAGTGCGGTGTGCGGCACTTGGTGCTGGCCGGCCGTCGGGGCGTTGAGGCGCCGGGAGCGCAGGAGTTGGCGGCGGAGCTGGCCGGGCTGGGCGCTGAGACCGACGTGGTCGCCTGCGATGTCTCGGACAGGGATGCACTGGCCCGTCTGATCAGCAAGATTACGTCGGTCCGTCCGCTGACGGGTGTGGTGCATGCGGCCGGCGTGGGCGACAACGGTCTGGTGAGCGCCCTGACGCCGGAGCGTGTCGATGCGGTGCTGGCGCCGAAGGCCGATGCGGCCTGGTATTTGCATGAGTTGACTTGTGGGATGGACTTGTCGGCGTTCGTGCTGTTCTCGTCGGTCGGTGGTCTGGTGCTGACCGCGGGTCAGGGCAACTATGCGGCGGCGAACGTCTTCCTCGACGCTTTGGCTGCTCGGCGGCATGCCGAAGGCCTGCCCGCGACCTCCCTGGCCTTCGGCCTCTGGGACGTCGGCTCCGGCCTCGGACAGTTCATCGGCGATGTCGACCGCACGCGCATGGCTACCCAGGGCATCCCGGCCCTCGCCTACGAGACCGGCCTGGCCCTCTTCGCGGCAGCCCTCCGCACGGACGCGGCCGCGGTAGTCCCCATACACGTGGACACCGCCGCGCTGCGCTCCCGCACCGACGAGACCCCCGCCCTCCTCCGCGGCCTCGCGCCCGTGATGCGGCGGGCCGCCACGATCGCCGCAACACCCACGGCAACGCTGGCGGAACGGCTCGCGGGCCACACCGCGGGGGAGCAGCATCGCGCGGTGCTGCACGCCGTGCGCGCCGAGGTCGCTTGCGTCCTCGGCCATGCCTCCGCCGAGGCGATCGAACCCGAACGCGCCTTCCAGGAGCTGGGCTTCGACTCCCTCGCGGCGACCGATCTGCGCAACCGGCTCAACACCCTCACCGGTCTGCGCCTGCCGGCCACCCTCGCCTTCGACCACCCCAACGCCCTCGCCGTCACCGACCACATCACGGCAGAGCTGTGGCCCGACGCGGCCTTGGGCGACGACGGCGCAGGAACGGGCGAGGAGAGGATCCGGCAGGCTCTGAACTCCATCCCGACCAGCCGGCTGCGTGATGCCGGGCTGGTGGACAGCCTGCTCGAACTGGCGGAGATCCGGGTCGTACCGTCGGGCTTGACGACGGAGGACGTGGACGCCCACGACGGCGACACCCTGGCCGCCCTGCGGGCGCAGAACCGCAAACTGTCCGCAGCCCGGCAGGAACCGATCGCCATCGTCGGCATGTCCTGCCGCTACCCGGGCGGCGTCACGAGCCCCGAGGAACTGTGGGAGCTGGTGACATCCGGCAGCGACGCCATCACCGCCTTCCCGCGCGACCGCGGCTGGGACCTCTCCGCGCTCCGCGACCCGAACGCCGCGCACCCGGACGCCTACTACACCCGCGAGGGCGGATTCCTGGACGGAGCAGCCGAGTTCGACCCCGGCTTCTTCGGGATCTCTCCGCGCGAGGCTCTCTCCATGGACCCGCAGCAGCGGCTCACCCTCGAACTTTCCTGGGAGGCCCTGGAACGGGCCGGTATCGACCCGGCATCCCTGCGCGGCAGCCGCACCGGCGTGTTCGCCGGTGTGATGTACCACGACTACCCCGGCAGCGACGGCAACGGCAGCGTGGTGGCCGGCCGCGTGTCCTACAAGCTCGGCCTGGAAGGCCCCGCAGTCTCGGTCGACACCGCCTGCTCGTCCTCCTTGGTCGCCCTGCACCTCGCGGCCCAGGCCCTGCGCCAGGGCGACTGCTCCCTCGCCCTGACGGGCGGGGTCACGGTGATGGCCACCCCGGGAGTGTTCGCCGAGTTCGGGCGTCAGGGCGGACTCGCCCCCGACGGGCGCTGCAAGTCCTTCGCCTCGGCCGCCGACGGCACCGGCTTCGCCGAAGGTGCCGGCTTCCTCGTGGTGGAGAGGCTGTCGGACGCCGTCCACAACGGACACCCCGTGCTCGCGGTCGTCCGCGGCTCCGCGGTCAACCAGGACGGCGCGAGCAACGGCCTCACCGCACCCAACGGCCCCTCCCAGCGCCGAGTGATCCGACAAGCCCTGGCCAACGCCCGCCTGGCAGCCGACCAGGTCGACGCCGTGGAGGCACACGGCACCGGCACCACCCTGGGCGACCCGATCGAGGCCCAGGCCATCCTGGCGACCTACGGCCAGGACCGCCCCGCCGAACGGCCCCTGTGGCTCGGCTCGGTGAAGTCCAACATCGGCCACACGCAGGCCGCGGCCGGTGTCGCGGGCGTCATCAAGATGGTCATGGCGATGCAGCACTGCTCCCTGCCCAGCACCCTGCACGTCGACGAGCCCAGCCGCCAGGTCGACTGGACGGCCGGAGCCGTCCGGCTCCTCACCGAGTCCCGGGAGTGGCCCGCCGGGGCCCGTCCGCGCCGTGCGGGCGTATCGTCCTTCGGCATCAGCGGCACCAACGCCCACGTCCTGATCGAATCCGCACCTGCGTCGTCAGAGCCGGATGCACCGGCCGCGCGCCCGGCCCCGGTCGTGCCGTGGCTGCTGTCCGCCACGACCCCGGAAGCCCTCCGGGCACAGGCCGTACGCCTGCTCTCGCACGTCACCGCAGCCCCCGCGTGCCGCCCCGTCGATGTGGCCTACTCTCTCGGCACGACCAGGGCGGTACTCGAACACCGGGCCGCCGTCGTGTCCGCCGACCGGGACGAACTCGTGGCCGGACTCGGCGCCCTGGCACGCGGGGAGCTGCCCGCGGGCACGGGCACCGCAGGACCGGTGGCCTTCCTCTTCACGGGCCAGGGCGCGCAGCGCTCCGGCATGGGGCGTGAACTCCACGCCCGCTTCCCGGCGTTCGCGGAAGCCTTCGACGCCGTGTGCGAAGGGCTGGACGCACATCTGGACCAACCGGTCCGTGACGTCGTCTGGGGCGACGACGCCGACCTGCTGAACCGGACCGTGTACGCCCAGCCGGGCCTGTTCGCGATCGAGGTGGCGCTGTTCCGGCTGCTGGAGTCGTGGGGCGTGAGCCCGGACTTCGTGGCAGGCCACTCGATCGGCGAGGTGGCGGCCGCGCACGTGGCGGGGGTGTTTCCCCTGGCCGACGCCTGTGCGCTCGTCACCGCCCGGGGCCGGCTGATGCAGGCGCTGCCCGCCGACGGTGCCATGCTTGCCGTGCAGGCCACGGAGGACGAAGTCCAGCCGCTCCTCGGCGACTTCGTGTCCATTGCGGCGGTCAACGCACCGGCATCCACCGTGGTCTCCGGTTCCGCGGACGCAGTGCAGCGGATCTGTGTGCACTTCGAGGAACAAGGACGGAAGACGACACCGCTGCGTGTATCGCACGCCTTCCACTCGCCGCTGATGGACCCGATGCTGGACGCGTTCGGCACAGCACTGGACGGCCTGTCGTTCCGGGCGCCCACGATCCCCGTGGTGTCCAACCTGACCGGCAGGCTCGCCACGCCCGAGGAACTGTGCTCGCCGGAGTACTGGGTCAGGCACGTCCGCGGGGCGGTGCGCTTCGCCGACGGCATCCGCACCCTGCACGAGCAGGGCGTGAGCCGGTACGTGGAACTCGGCCCGGACGGCATACTGTCGGCCCTCGCCGAAGAGTCCTGCGGGGATGACGCCGTGCTGGTGCCCCTGCTGCGGAAGGCCCGAGGAGAGGAGTCCACCCTGGTGGACGCCCTGGCCCGGCTGCAGGTGTCCGGGGTGAAGCCCGACTGGGCCGCGTTCTACGCCGGATCGGGCGCGCGACGCGTCGGCCTGCCGACCTACGCCTTCCAGCACCGGCGCTTCTGGCCCGCTACCACGGCCTTCGCCGGCGCGGTGGAGTCCGCGGGACTGAGGCCCGCGGAGCACCCGATGCTGACCGGGGCCGTGGAACTCGCCGGCTCCGACGGCTGCCTGTTCACCGGCAGGCTGTCGGTGGCCTCGCACCCGTGGCTGGCGGACCACGTGGTCATGGGCTCGGTACTGGTGCCGGGCACGGCACTGCTGGAACTCGCGGTGCGCACCGGCGACGAGGTCGGCTGCGACATGGTGGAGGAGCTCACGCTCGCCGCCCCCTTGCTGCTGCCCGGCCAGGGCAGCGTGCAGGTGCAGGTACGGGCCGGGGAACCGGACGCGTCCGGCCGCCGGGCCGTGACCGTCCACTCCCGGTCCGACGACGGCCACGACCAGTCGCCGTGGACCCTGCACGCGAGCGGAACCCTTGCGACCGGTGCTGTGGCCACAGCGTTCGACACCTCGGTGTGGCCACCGGAGGGCGCCGAGCCGCTGGACGTGACCGGCGTGTACGAGCACTTCGCCGACGCGGGCTTCGCCTACGGACCCGCCTTCCAGGGCCTGAGTACAGCCTGGCGACTGGGCGATGACATTTTCGCCGAGGCCGCGTTGCCGGACGACACGGAGGTCGGCGCGTTCGGCCTCCACCCGGCACTCTTCGACGCGGGCCTGCACGCGCTGGCACTCGGCGGCAGCGACCGTGCGGCCCCGGGCGGTGTGCCGTTCTCGTGGTCCGGGGTGTCGCTGCAGGCGACCGGTGCCTCAGCGGTGCGAGTGCGGTTGTCGCGCTCCGGCGAGGGCGTGGTGTCGGTGGCGATGACGGACGGAACCGGTGCACCGGTGGCCTCGGTCGAAGCCCTGGCGGTCCGGCCGATCAGTGCGGAGCAACTGCAGAACTCCGCCGCCGTGACCCACAACACTCTGTTCGCTCTCGGCTGGGTGCCGGTCCGGACGGCGGGCGCCGCCCCCGTGTCCCTGATACAGCTCGAGGAAGCTGCCGATGCCCTGGCCGGAGTGCCGGCGGAGGTACCGGACGCCGTGCTGGTGAAGCTGGCCAGTGCTGGTGACGGTGTCGTTGAGTCGGTGCACGCGACGGTGTCGCGCGTGCTGGGTCTGGTGCAGTCGTGGCTGGCGGAGGACCGCTTCGCGGCCTCCCGCCTGGTCTTCGTGACCCGAGGCGCGACGACCGGTGCCGACCTGGCAGGGGCGGCCGTGCGGGGGCTGATTCGGTCGGCCGCCTCCGAACACCCCGGCCGCTTCGGTCTGGTGAACCTCGAGGGAGACGACCAGACGTGTCGTGACGTGCTCCCGCAGGCCCTTGCTCTGGATGAGCCCGAACTGCTCATCCGGGAGGGCGAGGTGCTGGTTGCGAGGCTGGCCAGGACGTCTGCCCACGCCGGTCGGGCACAGTGGGACCCCGAGGGCACGGTCCTGATCACGGGTGGTCTGGGTGGTCTGGGTCGGCTGGTGGCCCGGCACTTGGTGGTCGAGCACGGGGTGCGGAGCCTGCTGCTTGTCAGCCGGCGTGGCATCGAGGTTGAGGGGGCTGCTGAACTCGTTGCGGATCTGGGGGATTTGGGTGCGGAGGTTGTCGTCGAGTCGTGTGACGTCGCGGATGCGGTTGCTGTTGGGAGTCTGGTCGGGCGGTATCCGGTGCGGGCTGTGATCCA
This sequence comes from Streptomyces sp. AM25, assembly GCF_058146165.1. NCBI lineage: Bacteria > Bacillati > Actinomycetota > Actinomycetes > Kitasatosporales > Streptomycetaceae > Streptomyces > Streptomyces sp. AM25. The sequence continues at coordinate 14,156 of NZ_JBKIWN010000056.1, forward strand.
CATGGCGGGTGTCCTGGATGACGGCGTCGTCGCCTCGCTCACACCTGGGAGGCTGGCTGCGGTTCTGCGTCCGAAGGTGGATGCGGCGTGGAACCTTCACGAGGCCACGAAGGAGATGGACCTCGATGCTTTCGTCGTCTTCTCCTCCGTGGCGGGAACGCTGGGGAATGCCGGTCAGGCCAACTACGCGGCGGCCAATGCTTTTCTGGACGCCCTAGTGCAGCATCGCCGGGACCGGGGTCTGCCGGCCGTGTCACTCGCCTGGGGACCGTGGGCCCGGGGGAGCGGCATGACCGAGGGCCTCGGTGAGGCCGACGTCGAGCGGATGACGCGCGCCGGAATGCCCCCGCTGCGCCCCGATCAGGGGCTGGCCCTGTTCGACGTGGCGTTGGCGAGCGTGGAGCCGGCGGTGCTCCCTGTGCGCTTCGACTTCGCCGCGCTCCGCGCGCAGGACGGGATTCCGGCGTCGTTGCGCGGCCTGGTACGGGCGCGTGCACGCGGTATTGCCACGTCCGACGCGTCGGACGTGCTCACCCGGCGGCTGGCCGCACTGGGACAGGAGGAGCGGCGTGACGCGATGCTGGAACTCGTGTGCACGCAGATCGCATCGGTCCTGGGCCACACCGGGGCCGTGGACGTGGACCCGACGCGGGCGTTCCAGGGCCTCGGCTTCGACTCGCTGACCGCGGTGGAACTGCGCAACCGCCTCGGGACGGTGACGGGCCTACGGCTGTCGGCGACTGTGGTGTTCGACTACCCGAGTGCTGCGGCACTGGCGGACTTCCTGCTGGACGAGCTGTTCGGTGCGGAAGCCGTGACGGCGGCTCCGGTTCGTGCGCTGTCGTCGG
>NZ_JBKIWN010000057.1:0-14705 GCF_058146165.1 Streptomyces sp. AM25
TATCAGAAACGGACTTAACGCCCTCTCAGACAGAACCGTCACGGACGTCGTGGACTCTCCAGCCGGACGGTTAGATAACCACCGCCGCGGTCGACCGGCTCCTGCACCACGCTCACATCGTCCTGACCGAGGGCTCCTCACTGCGGCTGACCCAGGCCACCAGCGGCCAGGGCGTCGTCCCCCCTCGCCCCGGCCGACTGACCGCCGACCGCAGGACGAAAAGTCATACCGCGGCGGGAGATCAGCTGTCCGCTCACCCAGACGGACCGCTGTCCGTGGACAGAAACGCCCCCCTTGTGAGACCCCCGTTCGAGGACTAGCCGAACGGGTCTGCAAGGCGCTCTACTGGCTGCTGCAAGGCGGCCGGATCATCCACCCCAAGGAGGAGTGATGAACTGTCCCGAGTGTGGAGCTTCCACGATTGAGGGGCCCAACGGGCAACTGAACTGCTCGCAGTGCTCATGGCAATCTGGGTGACATGGAGTCGACGCCCTACTACACGACCGACACATGCTCCGACTGCGGAAGCCGGGTGCACGGGATCCACGGTCGGTGGACATGCTCCCACTGCGGTGCGTGCAGCCCATACCAAGAGCCCCCTGAAGGCTGGGCTTCGGAGATCACCCCGGAGGAGTTGGCCACGAACACGGTCGCCTACGACGACTCCCCGCAGTGAGTAAGGTCGGCGAGCAGTCCCGCCCGTGCGTTTCCTCTTCCCCGAGGCGCCGGGCGGGATTCTGCCGTACGCAGTGTGCCGACACGGCGAGAGACCGCTTGCCGCACGGACGGACGGTCTCCCAGGGGCGCTACAGGCCAAGGCTGGGACGGCCTCGCCCAGCGCCCGGTACAACGTCGCACGAGACCCACCCAGCGCTTTCGCTATCGCCGTGACGCTCTCGCCCTTGCCCCGGCGCGCCTTCGCGACGGCAAGCTTGTCGGCATCCATGACGGTCGGCCGCCCTCCGTGCTTGCCCTGGAGTGCCGCTGCGTCCAGCCCCTCAAGGGGCTTCTCCCGTATCCCCTCTCGCTCTACTTCGGCGCCGACGGCCAGAACGGCGAACACGATGGCTCCTGCGCCGTTCGGGTCGTAGAGGCCCTGGAGGGGCCCTGAGAGGAGTTCGGGCTGGATGCCGTCGCCTGGAGAGGGTCGCAGCCAAGGTCATCAGCGCTACGGCCCACGGGCGAGCCGCTTCATCTCATGCACCGTCAGGATCACGGCCTGATCAGGTGCCGCTGTCCTGATCTCCCGAGCCAGGCTCAACGCCTTCTCCAGCTCCGGACGGTCCATGACCCTGGTGCTGACCTTCTCGGAGAACACCCGCTTGCAGTGGGCGCGCTCCAGGGCGTCCGGCTGGCTTTACAGCTCCTGCCCCACGGTGGAGCACCGGGCGTAGCCGATCCGGATCGCTGCGCCCGTGGCCGTCTGCCGCGGCGCCTCAGGAGCAGCCGCGCCCGCTGTCCACGGCTTGCTGGGGGTGCGGTCGGCCGGGGTCTTCACCGTGAGCTCCGCTTTGACGCTGTTCTTCGCCGCCGCCCGCCGCTTGCTTCTGAAGCTGTCCGAGGATGCGGACGTGCGCGTGGTCATCCTGCGCATGTCGCGGGTGTCCACCATCGACGCCACGGCACCCTGGTCCTCAAGGACGTGGCGACCAAGCTGCACCGCCGCGGCATCACCGTCATGACCTCCGGCATACGCCCTGGACAGCGCCAAGTCCTCGACTCCACCGGAGCCCTGGAGCTGTTGCAGCACGAGGGCCGCGACCATCCCACCACCCCCAGGCCATCGCCGCTGCCCGCGCACTTGCACGGCGCCGGGATGCTGCCCGTCCCCGGGCAGAAGACCGCCACTGCCAGCGAGGAGGAACCCGCCCTATGACCACACCTCCAGCACCTCGGCGCATGGTTGATGTCCCCGGTGAGGAAGCCTGGCACCTGCTCGGCGGCGCCTGTCAGGGGCGGCTGATGTTCGAGCGGCGCAACGCCATCGCGGTATGGCCCGCCTCCCACGTCCGGGAATACGGGCGTCTGATCGTGCGTACCCCGGTCCCGAGCGCTGCGCTGCCGGGGCGGGGCAGCGTCACCTACCACTGCGATTACATCCACCCCGATGCCGGCACCGGCTGGGCCGTGACCGCCACGGGCCTCGCGGAGCTCATCACCGATCCTGAGGAGTCCGGCCTCTACCGGCGCACCCTGCCCGGCTGGGCCCATGGCCCCCACGATGCACTCCTGCGCATCCACCCTCAGACCATCGCCGGTTTCCGCTTCGCCCACGCCCCCGATGCAAGCGGGACCGCCGGCGGGACGGGCAGGCACACAGCACCGTGAGGCCCCCGTCGCCCTGCCGCACATCCCCGTCCACCCCGACCTGCTCTCCGCCCTGGCCCGCCCACCGCATCCCCCCCGGCGGAGCAGGCTGGCAATGGCGCACCGCGGCCTGGCCCGAGGGCCCACAGCACGCAGGCTGACGCCCGGCGGGGCGCCTCGCCCGGCGGAGGCTGACCGGGCTGTCGTGCCGGCGGGCTGTGATGACCGTACTGGCGGATCAGGCTGTGGTCAGGTTGCCGAGCGGACCCTGGGGACGGTTCGCGGGAGCGGGGAACCGGCGGCGGGGTGTCCTGGGAGGTATATGCCCCGTGCCCTGTCCACGCCCGGCTCGTTGAACGCTGTATGACCGACGAGCTGGGCATGACAGCGCAGCGCACCTGGTCCTTCTCCACCACCACCCCGCGCCGGCGGCGGATCGCCGAAGCTGTCTACCAGCCCGCCGCCGAAGCCTACAGCGGCTTCGTCCGTCATGCGCGGGGCTGCGGCTTCGCCTGGAGCTGTGTGGCGATGCCCGTGGTGACCGCGGGCGTTCACGTGGCTGACGGCTGCTTCTATGCCCTGACCCTGGCCGGCACCGGTGCTCTGGTGGTCCCCGAGGAGCCGGTGCCGTTGTCCTCGGCCTGGCTCAAGGCAGCACTGGACACCCTGGAAGTGGTAGTCATGATCGTGCCGCCCGGCACCTTCGGGGACGAGATGCCCGGGCAGGCCCACCACGCGGAAGACCCCGAGGCCTGCAGCACCCACCGCAGGGCGCTGCAGGCTCTGCGGGCTGACGGCCGCCTGCTGTGGGCCGCCGCCCGCTTCCGGCTCGATTACCTGTCGGCCGGTGCCTCAGCTGCCGGGCCGGGACTGTGAGGGACCCGGCCCGGCTCACTCCTGCCCCCCCCTTGCACAGCCCTTCAGTAATCCACGACACGTGCAGGCAGCAGACGGGGCCTCTTCCCCGTCCGCCCCGTCTCCGCGGGGACCCCATCCACCAGGTCCCGGTCCGCCAGGCGCGGAACATAACCAGTTTCGCGGCCACAGCGAAAGAGCAGGGCCGGTTCGGTTTGACTGTCCACAGCCAGCTCCGGCGTGTCGCTGTGAAAATAGGGAAACAAAACGCCAAGCGGCTCAATTGCGCGGCATTGCCTCGCAGCGGACCCAGGCGACCGTCACCGCGGCGAAGGCCGGGAGCGGGAGCGGTCTGATCGTCGCGGCGTGGCAGCGACTCCGGGGAACAGGACACAGCGGTTGGCATGCGCGCGACAATGATCGGCTGGCGGGCCATGATGGTGCAGCGGCCTGAAATGTCTCGTCCGGCATAAGTTGAGTCCGGAGTAAACCTTCGGCGTCCCGACGCCCCCCGAAATCGTCCTTTTGGCCACGCATTCCTGGCCGTAGGGTTGATGGCTTCGTGATCTTCCCCGCATACCGTTCCGGAGCCGCCAAGACGCGATTGCTTGAAATCGCTTGGATCTGAACTGCAGAGAGAGAAGCAGCGTGACACTGACGCCCGCCGAATTGCAGACGGCCGCGCAACGCAGGACAGCGGCCGCACGCAGAAACTCCTCGACCGCGGAGCCGTCCCTGAAACGGTCCATGTCCTTCCTGGACCTGAGGGAACTCTCGCTCTGGAGCAAGGGGCAGCAGCCGGACCCCGTACCGCAGGCCGCCGCCACGGGCCGAACGCGTACGGTGGTACTGGACTTCGGCGTGGACCCGTCGTCCGGTGAGCGTCGCACCCTGGAAGTCGTGGATCTCGGCAACGGGATCGGTTGCACCGGGATGGACGTCCTGGATGTCATGCGGATCACCGGTATCGATGTGGGCAACAGCAACCGCGCGCTGCGCAGCCATGCCCGCAAGGCGGGGAAGCGGACGGCGGAGCAGGTCAGGCAGGATGAGCGGGCCCAGGCCCCGGACCGTGAGCAGTTCCCGGAGTACGTACAGAAACTGCTGGACCGGCTGAGGACGGACGAGCGTGGGCTGGCGCGCAAGGACGCGGACAAGCTGGTCAGCACCATCGGCAAGCTGGCGCCGGTGCCGGCGGGTTTCGGTGACGTGTACGGCACGAGCCGGACGCCGGACGCGGCCTGGACCGAGTGCGAGCGGGACCCGGAGACGGGCCGCAGCCGTCAGCTCCTTGAGACGCTGGGCAGTACGGCTGCCGAAGGCCGAAAGGACAGCGGCCTGCGCGTGATCATCGCCAATGCCGGGCGGAAGGCGGCGCGCGGTGATGTCATACCGGCGGACATCGAGCTGGCGCACGGTGGCGCCGGTTCCTGGGCGCTGATCTCGACGCCGCACCATGTCGTGGAGGAGCGGGAGGGCAAGCTTCAGGCGCCCGAGCTGATGCTGGCATACCAGTTGCGGATGGCGGTCAGTGCTCTGTCAGGCAGTTGGGAGGACTGGGAGCCGGAGCTCAAGATTGAGAACAAGCTGGTCAAGTTCAAGTCGTTCGAGACAGCGCGGGCGCCCCTGGTGGAGTTCGAGGCTCTCGGCAACGAGGTCGCGCTGCGCGACTACCTCAAGGAGCTGCACCTCAACCCGGACGGGCCGCTGCCCCTGACCCGGGCAGCGATCCAGCATGCGCTCGCGTACTGTGACCTGCTGGCCGAACAGGTCTCCGCCTCCCGCCTGGATGCCGAGCGCTTTCAGCCGCTCCTCGATGCCGCCGTGGCACTGGGCGAGGCCCGCGCGGACGCGTCCGCGGTCAATCTCGCGGTCCTGGCCAAGGAACGCGGCCTCAGCGCGCCCAAGTCCCCGGCAGGAGGCGGCGCGAAGAACGCCCTCCGGCGCCAATACGAACTGACCATAGACCCCGACAAGCTCACCGACGACCAGCTCAAGAACCCCCGGCTCACCTCCACCCAGGGCATCGACGGCTCGGAGCCGCCCATCGTCAACGGGCGCGTACTGTGGAAGGACCTGGAAGCATCCGCCGCACTCTTCGGAGCCCTCGGGGAACTCGACCGAATCCTGGAAACACCTTTCTACTTCAACCAGGGCCTCACCACCGTGGGCACGATCGTGCGCCCGGCCACCAAAGCCGTTAAGCCGTGGCTGGGCATGGTGCCCAAGGCGCACCGCACACTGGGCTACGCCGGCAGCAAACTCGCCCGCCCCCGCCGCACCGCCCGCACCATGCGGAACGCCCTGGCCCACTGGAAACACCACCCTTACACGGGAGTTGAGGACGTGGCGAACTTCGTGTGGGAACACCACGGCGAGATCACCAAGCCCATCATCGGCGCCGGCCTCAAGGACGGGGTCAGCTCCTCTGCCCTCAGGACCGTCGTGGACCCCAGCGCCGCTCCCGCCCTCGTCGACAAGGCGTACAAGCACGTCACCGACCGCGACGGAATCAAGGCCCTCACCGAAGGCTCAAAGAACCCCGTGGCCGGCTCCGTCAACAAGGCCGTGAAGTACTACGAGAAAAAGACCGGCCAACTCGACCGGCTGGCCAACGAATACCGCGGCACCAAGGGCGCAGCCAAGGGCAGCCTCTTCCCCGGCGGCAACTTCGACACCTGGCAGGACGTCCCCAACGCGGGCCTCCTCCAGCGCTCCCGCGCCATGGAGGACCTCTGGGAAGGCGCCGACGACACCGCCGACTGGCGCGACCCCGCCCGCCTGCGCCGGGCAAAGCAGAACAACCCGCTCCTCCACTTCATGGAGGTCCTGTCCTACACCCTCCAAGAAGAGCGACGAGGTCTGGTCCGAAAATGAAGCACGAGCCCTGGGTATCGGGGTGGTGACTGTGATGCGGTCATGCGGCCTTCATGGGGTCACGGACGCTGCAGCCAAGCGCGTCGGCTCGCCTGACGATGCGGCGCACGGCACACTCAAGGCCCGGCGACGCAGTCAGCACAAAGGCCGGCGCAGGCGGTGTCGTGGGTGAAGTTTCCCCGTGATCATGGACACATTGCCGCTACGCCGCGAGGGCTTGGCCCTGCTGGTAGCGCAGGCGAGTCTCGTAGGGCGTGAGGCAGCCCCAGTCGGTGTGCTTGCGCAGGCGGCGTCTGTTGCAGAAGGTCTCGATGAAGTCGAAGATGTCGGCACCCGCTTCCGGCCCGACCGGGCCGGAAGCGGGTGCCGATCTCCTCCTTCAGGACGCCCCAGAAGCTCTCCGCGGCGGCGTTGCCGAAGCAGCTTCCGGTCCGGCCCGTGCACTGCAGGTGCCCCAACGCACGGATTCTATGGCGTAGTTGACTGGAGATGTATCCGGATCCCGGTCGCTGTGGATCACGCAGCCGGGCTCCAGGCGGCCGAGCGCGGCGGCCATGCCGAAGGCGTCGATGACGAGGCTTGCGCGATGGTGGTCGGCCACCGAGTACCCGATCACCTCGCGGGTGGCCAGGTCCAGCCACGAGGTGTCAATCCCCTCGTGCCGTGGAGATCTTCTAAGCGGCCAGCCCCAGAGCGGAGTTGTACCCGCACACGCTGTGCAGCCGGCGGGTGTTGCAGAACCCGGTGATCCAGGTCGCGATGCGGATCCGGGCCTCGGTGCGGGTGGTGAAGGTGTGCCGGTGGACGTACTCGACCTTGAGCACGCTGTTGAACGCCTCGCTGACGGCATTGCCGAAACACGAGCCGACCCGTCCCATGGACCGGGTCACGCCCAGGCGCCGGCAGGCCCGCCTGAAGCGCCGGGAGAGGTATTCCGAACCCCTGTCGCTGTGGAAGATCACGCCCTCGACATCGCCGCCGCGGGTGGCGTTGGCCATGTGCAGTGCTGCGACGACGAGTTCGGCATCGTGGTGGGCACCCATTGCGTAGCCGAGCAGACGGCGGGAGAACAGATCGATCACGGTAGCCAGGTAAAGCTTGCCCTCGCTCGTGACGATCTCCGTCATATCGCCGGCCCAGACCTGGTCAGGGGCATCCGCTGTGAAGTCGCGGCGCACGAAGTCCGGGGCAGCGGCCCGCCTGCCGGGGCGCGTGAGACCACGCCTGCGGCGGATCCTGCGTCCGGCCAGGCCCATTTCGGCCATGGTCTTGGCAACGGTGTTCACCGAGATGCGCCATCCTTCCTGGACGAGCGTGATCCAGATCTTCGGGGAACCGTAGGTGCCGCCCGACTCCTCGAAGATCCGCCCGATGGCGTCGGCCAGCCGCCCGCGCCGCACCTCACGGGCGGTGACGGGCCGGTCGCGCCACTTGCAGAACCACGACTCGCTCACCTCCAGGACACGGCACGCGAGGTTGTGCGGAATGTTGTCCTCGGCCCTGCAGCCGCTGATCACCCCGGCCACCCGGGCCGGGTCCGCGGCAGCTACTTCACCCACGAGGCCATGCAGCGTTTGAAGACATCACGCCCTACCTTTCTTCTCGGGTCTGAGCTGGTCACTCGTAAGATCGGCGGACCCGGGGACCCGGGGTATGGCTGACATCACGCTGTGCCACTTGGATGGTTCATGGAGCTTGGCCGCCCGGGGTCCTGCGACGACTCGACCGCCAATTGGGAATTGCGACGTGATCGCTGCTGTAGGGCAACGCCGGCGAGGTCGTCTGCGGTATCGATGTACGACGAGTTCGCGGAGGAGACGTGCCGGAGATCTGGGCGGGACTGGACATCGGCAAGACGCATCACCACTGCGTCGTGATCAACGCGGAGGGCACACGCTTGCTCTCCCGCCGGGTCCAGAACGACGAGACCGAGCTGCTCAAACTCATCGGCGACGTCCTGGAGATGTCCTCCGACGCGCTGTGGGCCGTCGACCTCAACCACGGTGGTGCCGCACTGCTGATCGGCCTGCTGGCCAACCACGGCCAGCCCGTCGTCTACCTGACCGGTCTGGCTGTGCACCGGGCCTCGGGCACCTACCGGGGCGAAGGGAAAACCGACGCCAAGGACGCGTTCGTCATCGCAGACCAGGCCCGTATCCGCCGCGACCTTGGCCTGCTGCGGCCAGGCGACGACATCGCTGTCGACCTGCGCACCCTGACCACCCGACGCCTCGATGTCGTCTTCGACCGGACCCGGCAGATCAACCGGCTCCGCGCTCAACTGGTGGAGATCTTCCCTGCACTGGAGCGCGCCCTGGATCTCACGAACAAAGGGCCGGTCATGCTGCTGACGGGATACCAGACCCCAGCCGCCATCCGCCAGGCGGGAGCCACCCGGATCGAGATCTGGCTGAAGAACCGCAAGGTCCACAGCGCCGCCGCCCTCGCACGAACCGCGGTGGAAGCCGCCCAGGCCCAGCACACCGCCCTTCCCGGCGAGCAGTTGGCCGCAGAAATGGTGGTCCGGCTCGCGAAGGGGGTGATGGCCCTCGACGAGGAGATCGCCGAGCTCGATGCTCTGATCGAGAACCGGTTTCACGAGCACCCGCACTCTGAGGTGATCCGCAGCCTCCCCGGCATGGGGCCAAGACTCGGCGCCGAGTTCATCGCCGCGACGGGCGGCGACATGACCGCCTTCGCCAGCGCGGACCGGCTGGCAGGCTTCGCCGGCCTGGCGCCCAGGCCCCGTGACTCCGGCCGCATCAGCGGCAATCTTCACAGGCCCAGGCGTTATCACCGTGGGCTGCTGCGATCCATGTACCTGTCGGCCATGGTCAGCCTGCAGTGCTGTCCGGCGTCCAAGGCGTACTACGACCGGAAGCGGAGCGAGGGGAAGGGGCATAAACAAGCACTGCTCGCTCTCGCCCGCCGACGCGTGAACGTCCTGTGGGCGATGATCCGTGACGGACAGTGCTACCAGCCGTCGCCCCCTGGCACTGCCGCAGTTTGACATCCTGATTGGGAAGCTCCATCTCCAGCTCGCGGATGCGCTTGTTCTTCTCGCTCACCTCGCGGCGCAGCCGCTCCAGCTCGGCTCGTTCGGCCTCTCCCAGCCGACCACCCGAGGCTGCCGGCACAGGCCGGTCAGAGGAAGCCGGCTTCCTTCCTGACCTCTGCGGAAACGCCGGAGAACCGGATAACAAGGCCCGTTTCCATCCTGCTGAGCCCCACTCGATCCGGCTCGACCCGGCAGGCGCGCCGACATGCCAGCGCGCGGCCTGAACTGGTTGCATCCGCGAACTCATGCCAGCGGATGAGGCTCACGTGCCCAATTTTCTGGGCGAATCCGCCATCGCCACCCGGCAGCGCTGGAGCAAATCACGCTCACTCCTGAGCCAGGGCCTCCTGACGGTGCCGGCACGCCCCGGGAGTGTCTGCCACCGGGGCATGTGCTGACACGCCAGAACGGCCACACGGAGCATTCCAGAGGCAAGCGAGACTGCAGTGCACACCGTCCGGCACGCAGCAGCATCAACTACGCTGTGGCCTGTGGCAGTGCCACGTCCGCGATCCGCGGTCAGGCACCTGACCGCCCCTTGATGCGCTTGGAGGAAGCCGTGACCGCCGAACTCCCCGAGTGGATGGTCCCGCCCAGGCCCAGCGGCTGGGAAGCGGATGACCTCGACCGCCTTCCCCAGGCACCACGGCATACCGAACTCATCGACGGAGCCCTGATCTTCATGATGTCGCCGCAGCGGTCCTGGCACTCCCGGCTGGTGGAGAACCTGACCTTCGCCCTGCGGCAAGCGGCCCCCGAAGGATTCGATACGGAGCGGGAGATGACCGTCCGGCTCGACAACAAGAGCCGCCCGGAGCCCGACATCGTGGTGACCACCGCCGCGTACGACCCGGACCGGACTTGGTACGCGCCCGAGGACGTCGCTCTGGTCATCGAGGTCGTCTCCGAGGAATCGGCAGACCGCGACCGGTCCCTGAAACCGTTCAAGTACGCGCAGGCCAGGATCGCCCACTTCTGGCGCGTCGAGGACGAGGCTGCCGGCCCTGCCGTCCACACCTACGAACTCGACACCATGACCAGCACGTACGTGCCCACGGGTATTCACCGAGGCCGGCTCAGGGCCCTGGCCCCGTTTCCACTCGACCTCGACCTCACCGGCCTCGTGCCCTGACGACGTCGCACCACCAGCCGAGGCGTATCCGAGTCTCCCGACCAGGATGTGATGGACGTTCAGGACTTCTGCTGGTCTTTCCGACGGCAGGCGATGCGGTGTTCGCGCGCTTCTGAGGTTTCGCTTCGGGGTGATGGTCGTGGTGGTGCGAGGGTGAGGCCGGTTTCGGTGATGAAGCCGTCGAGGAGGGCGGGGCGGTACTGCATTTTCTTCAGCCGGGTGCGGGTGTGTGCGGCGAGTCGGCCGGTGGTGCCGGTGGCCAGGCTGGCCGGCGTTTTCTTCAGGTGGGCCCACACTCCCTCCGCCGGATTGAGGTCCGGTGCGTACGAGGGGAGGCGGAAGACGGTCAGCCGGCCGGCGCGGGAGGCCAGTAGCTCGCGCATCCTGGTGTCCTTGTGCTGGGTGGAGTTGTCCCGTACCAGGAGGATCTTCGAGCCGAGCTGCTGGTGGGCGCTGTCCGGAAGAGCGGCGCAGTCCGCTTCCCCGAACCTCTTCTTCTCGGCCTTGCGGCCGTGGTGGACGAGCGTCCGGAAGACCGGACGGGTCCGGGCGCCCGGCCGCGTGCACACCATGCCGGCGACCGAGACGCGTCCGGAGCCCTTCCCGCTGACCTTGATCACCGGGGACAGGCCCCGCCGGGACCAGGTGCATGCTTTCGGCGGACGCAGGCTCTGCCCCGACTCGTCCTCGAAGCACAGCCACCCTCCCTGGTCCCTCACCGCTTTCCCACCGCCGGCCGGACCTCCTTCACCCAGGCGGCCACCGCGGCCTCGTCGCGCTCGGCGGCCCGGTGGACCGGGACCTGCACCGAGAAACCCATCCGGTGGAGGATCCGCCAGATCCGCGCGTCGCTGAACCGGACAGGGAAACGCCCTGCGACCAGGACCGCCACCCGTGCTGTCGTCCACCGCCGGTCCTCCGCCCAGCCGTGCGCGGCCGGCCCCTCCCCCGACGCGGTCGCCGGCCACACCCGCCACGAGGGCTTCATCCGCGACGGCCGGCCCGAAGACCCCTTCGAACGCAGTACCTCCACCCCGTCCTCCCGCCACGCCGCATACCAGGCACAAGCCGACTTCCGTGACACCCGGAGCTGCTTCGCCACCACCGGCGCCGGAACCTGCCGCGCGAACAACCCGGCAGCCTCGAAACGGACTTACTCCCCCACGGCCCGCTGTTTCAGGGTCAGGCCACCCCCACCGGGATACCGCACACCGACCGGCATACACCCACACGCTCACCCACCGTCACCCCAAAGCAAAAACCTCGGTTGCGGTGACCCCGGGCCGGCGCCGCCGCAACCGGCCAGCGTAGGCGGGACCGAACGTCGCGCACCAGGCCCGGACCGTCTCGTAGGACACCACGATGCCGCGCTCGAACAAGAGCTCCTCGACCTCCCGGTACGACAGCGGGAACAGTGATACAGCCACACAGCATGACCGATCACCTCGGCCGGGAACCGGTAGTCCTTGTACGACGGCGGCGCCTCGGACTCCACGACCGGCCCCTCCCACGACGACCTTCACCAAGATCATCCCACGAGCCCTCAACAACCTGACAGCGCCACTGGTACTGCATTGTGATGACATCGTCACCCTCACAGTCCAGCCCCGGTGGGCAGTCCGCATCCCTGGGAGACAATGTGAAATCTTAGAGTCATAAGATAGCGGGTTCCAGTCGACCAGGAAGGATAGATCATGGATCTCGACTTCAGACAGCTGCACCGCTGCGGTCTTGCATTCGAATTAAGTGCCGCTCGAACTCGCATCTACCTCAAGGGAACCGGAGTCATTGTCGATGAACCGAGCGCCGCCGCTCTGTGCAGCCAGACAGGACGCCTATTAGCCGTTGGCAACGGTGCGGAATCCCTGACAGCAGGCAGCACATTCCGCCGCGCCAAACTCGTACACCCTATATCTGCAGGGACCGTCACCGATATTGACATCACACAGCGTATGCTGCGCCTACTTATCCGCAATACGGTTCCCCGATTCGGATGGCGCCGGTTACCGCGGTGGGCTGCAGTGTGCATCCCGCATGACGCAGGGCCGCTGGCGCGGAATGCTGCCACGGAGGCGTGCAGGGGTTTGGGGGTGCGCAGGGTGGAACTTGTCGATTCCCTTATTGCTACGGCCGTGGGATGCGCACTGTCTCTCGAGCAGCCGGAAGCAGTAATGATGGTGATCTTCGGCACTACGTCAACCCAGGTCGCAGTACTGGCCATGGGGTCGATTATTGCAGCAGACACTGCACCCCTGGGCGGGCAACCGCTAGATGATGCCATCAGTGAATTTCTGCGCGACCGGCACGGGATAGTGATACCAAAGAATGAACTTTACACAGTTTACCAGATGCTGAATTCGGCCCCCGTGTCGCGCAAGGGGGTGACATGCGGCTGGGATGCAAGCACAGGCACGATGCGCACCGTCACTGTAAATTCTGCAGAAATCTTCGACATTCTTCGAGGATACTTATTACCTGTAGTACATTCCGTTGGCAGGGTGTTGCGAGATTGCTCCCCCGATGTGGCCGCCGATCTGGCTGAGCAAGATGTTATCCTCACGGGCTACCGGGCGGCACTGCCCGGCTTGCAAACGGTTCTTGCTGGTTCAGCCAGCATGTCAGCATGCATCACGGACCAGTCGGAAACTTGTACAATCGCTGGTCTTGGCCGCATGATTGAGGCGGACCTCCAGCCGTTCCCGCGGCAGGTCGAGAGTGAGGGGCCTCGCGTTTTCCGGACAGTCGTCTGACGGTCTATTTCACGCGGCGGTTCGCAGCTTCTGATGCTCGGTGTGGACCTCGACTGGAGGGCGATAACCCACGGCCGAGTGAAGGCGTTTGCGATTGTACCAGAATTCGATGTAGCGGGTGATGTCCTGACGTGCTGCCTCCCGGTTCAGGTAAGTCATGCGTGACACACGCTCGTTCTTGAGGGAGCCGAAGAACGATTCCGCCATCGCATTGTCGAAGCAGATTCCGGTGCGGCCGGCCGACTGCCGGATCCGGAGCGCCTTCAGAGCCTCGGCGAACTCCTGGGACATGTAATTGCTGCCGCGATCCGAGTGGAAGACTGCGTTCTTCTCCAGTTTCCGGTTGCGTGCCGCGTTGCGGATGGCGCGGGTTATGAGCGGGGTGCGGCAGTGGCTGTCCATGGCGTACCCGATGATTTCCTTGGTGCAGCAGTCGATGACGGTGGCGAGGTACAGCCATCCTTCTGCGGTGGGTATGTAGCTGATGTCCCCGACAAGCTTTTCTCCGGGCTTCTCAGCGGTGAAGTCCCGCTGGACGAGGTCGGGTACCTCGCCTGCCGCGGCCTGGGTGAGGCCGCGGCGCTTCGGCCGGGGCTGGCAGGGCTCAAGCCCCAGCTCACGCATGAGCCGGCGTACGAGCTCGAGGCCGGCCGCGTGGCCCCACCGTCGCAGCTGGGCGTGGCTGACCACCGCCGAGCGGGCCGAGCCGGCCGCGCTGCGCAGGGAGAACGCCCAGCTCAAGCGGGCCAACGACGTACTGCGGACGGCCTCGGCGTTTTTCGCGGCGCAGCCCGGCCCGACCCGGCCCAGGTGACGGCGCTCGTTGACGAGCATCCCCGCCTGGGGGTCGAGTGCGTACTCCGGGAACTGCACATCCCTTCCTCCACCTGCTACCGGTGGCGGCGTGCCGAGCGTGAGCCGTGCGAACGGCGGCGCCGCGACACGGAGCTGACGGAGCAGATCCGCATCATCCATGCCGACTCGGGCGGGATCTACGGCTCGCCGCGGGTGCACGCCGTCCTCAAACGCGAGGGCGTGGCGGTGGGCCGCAAGCGGGTCGAGCGCCTGATGCGCGAGGACGGCCTGGCGGGCGTGAGCCCGCACCGCAAGAGCGGATTCACGCGCCGGGACCCGAAGGCCGCCCCGGGACCTGGTCAGCCGGGACTTCACCGCGCCGGCCCCGAACCGGCTGTGGGTCACCGACCTCACCATGGTCCCCACCCTCGAGGGCCCACTATGGCTCTCGGCGATCCGGGATGCGTTCTCACGGCGGGTGGTGGCCTGGGAGACCTCCGCCCGCGCCGATGCGGACCTGGTGCTGACCACGCTCGAGTACGCCCTCGCCTCCCGCGAGGCCGAACCCGGGCAGCTCATTCACCACGCCGACCACGGCTGTCAGTACACATCCGTGAAGCTGACAACCCGGCTGGTCAGGGCAGGCGTTGAGGCATCCATGGGCTCGGTCGGCGACTCCTACGACAACGCCCTCGCGGAGAACCTGTGGATGATCATCAAGACGGAGTGCATCCGCGGCCGAGTCTTCGCCACACGTGCCGAGGCGAACCTCGCGCTGTTCGAGTACACCGACGGCTTCTACAACCCCCGACGCATCCAGAAACGGCTCGGCTACCTCAGCCCGATCGAGTTCGAGGAGAGACACTACGCCGAACAGACAACGACCGAACGAACGAACCTGAATGTCGGCGCTCACGTAATTGGCCCGTGG
>NZ_JBKIWN010000058.1:0-14341 GCF_058146165.1 Streptomyces sp. AM25
TGACCTACGAGAACAGCGAAAGTCGAGGGGTCAGGTCCGCATCGAGCAATGCGGCCGTGGCCTGGCCCGTCGTCGAGCCCACCAGCCGCGCCATCTCGACCAGAGCCTGATCAATCGCACCGAGCTCCTCGTGATGGGCATCCGGCATCGCCCTTGCCCCCCTCCGCATTCACGCCGACCGCCGAGACGGATCCGCCGGCATCGCGGCTCTCGGCGAACGTGCGTTGGCCAAGCGATGGCCCGGCCGGTAGAACGTCGGTCTCGGCCGGAGTTGTCAACGTCCGTCCGCTGCACCGGGTCTCTGGACTTGCTGCTCGAAGCCTTCGCAACGGGGACATGATGGGCCCGTTGCATACGACGAGAGGAGATCTTTCATGGCCGTGCCTTCGCTCAGCTTCGAGCAGCGCCGGGCCTCGCTGGAGAAGGCCATCGCCACGCGCAAGGAGCGGTCGGAGGTGAGGGAGGCCCTGAGGCACGGCAGGCTGTCGCTGCACGAGGTTCTGGCCAGCGAGCGTGAAGCCATCCGCAGCATGCCAGTCCGCGCCCTGCTCACGTCTCTCCCCAGCATCGGCCCGGTACGGTCCCGGAAGATCCTCGAGGAGCTGAAGATATCCAGCACCCGCCGCCTTCGCGGCCTGGGCAGTCAGCAGCGCAAACGTCTTCTCCAACGGTTCGCGCCCAAGGGCTGACCGCCAGTGCCCTCGGTCATCAGGGCCCCCATCCGGCACGGAGGAACGCGACCGTCGCGCGTCCTCGACACCGGTCATCCGTCGGTTTTCCACTGAAGGCTCCTGGGAGGTCCGGCTGGGGCCTGGCCGGTGAGGTGGGTGCGGGCGTGCGCGGAAGGCCGCCAGGAGGGGGCGGGGGTCGTGGGTGCGGGTGGCTGTCAACGGACTTCTGGAGCTCCCCGGAGTGGGGAGCTTTGCAGGGTGAGGTCCGGGCGCAGGGCGTGGACGTGACCGACGGCGGCCACGTCCTGTCCGGCAGCGATGAGTTCGACCATGTCTTCGAGGGTCTCGACGAGGGGGCCGTCGGGGACCGGGTGTCCGTCGGGCCTGGGATCGATGCGCCAGAAGGCGATCGCAAGTGGGTCAGCCCACCGTGCCTTCGGCCTGGGTTCGTCGGCGATGTCGTCCAGGGCGATCGTTGCCTTGCCGGCCAGGCGATGGCTCGATGGCACCACCAGCACCCCGGGGTCGTCGTAGAGGGGGTCACTCCCAGGCTGTCGGTCGTGAACGGCAGCCGGGTGACCACGGCGTCCACGCAGTGGCCCAGCAGGACCTGGCGCCTTTCGTGCACGGCCAGGTGCAGGGTTGCCACCGCGGCGTCGGGGTGCTGGTGGCGTAATGCGTGTACGGCCGGGGTGATGATCAGGCCTGACGTGTAGCCGACGGTGATGCCCTCGGGCCGGGCGGCGGCCCGGGGGCGGGCTGTGGCCTGGTCCGCAGAGTGCAGCAGCGCGGTGGCAAGCGGGAGGAAGACCTCGCCCGCCTGTGTGAGGTGGTTGCCGTGCGGCGTACGCTCGAACAGGCAGGTGCCAAGCTGTTGTTCACGGCGGCCGATCTGCCAGCTCAGGGACGGCTGGGTAATGCGCAGCGCCTCGGCGGCACGGCCGAAATGCCGGTATTCGACGGTCGTGAAGCACCACGCCAGGTGCAGTTCGAAAGGCGCCCGAGGCGGCGGGGCGGACATCGTCTCAATGAATTCCCTCTTCCTGATCCCGGTGATGCTCCAAGTACCACTGTGAGCAGGCTGATACGCACAGCGCATCACCCCGCACAAGACATTCAATAGACCTGACATGTCCCGTGACCACACAGTGGAACCACCGGCGGGACGGCATCCGGGCCCGCCCGCCGACAGGCCGGTCCTCCGTTGCACCGTTCAGGCGCACTCAACTGGAAGGAGCCCACCGTGCACACCTGACGAACAAGATCACGGCCGCCCTCGTCGCCACCCTGGCGACTGCCGGGCTGTCGATCGTCCCCGCCGGAATCGCATCGGCAGCGCCCGCCAGTCCGAGCATCAACGTGGCCCCCTGCAACGACAACGGCTTCCTGCAGGTCTAGTGGCATCCGGAGCACGACAGCCCGCGAAGCCATGAGACCTGCTTCGCCAACGCCGGTACCTTCAAGTTTACTTGCAACGGCCCCTGCTGGCTCGACGCGTTCTCGACAGAAAACAATGCCGTGCGATACGAGCCGGACGGCAGCTGGCAGCCCGGCACTCCGGCAGGGAAGAACACCTACTACTCTCTCCCGAACCATCCCGGCGGGGTGGAACTCGACGCCATGAAGATCTTCTGATCCGGTCCGCGGTCTGGCCAGTGGAGACAGCACGACGCCCGCGCCCTCCGGGTTCCCTGGGGCGCGGGCTCCGCCGTGTCCTCACGGCGGCCGGGCTGGTGCGCTACATCCCCGGCCGGAGGCCCGCGTGCCCAACACCACGAACCTCAGCCCCTTCAACGACAAGACGGCAAGTACGTCACCGGTCCCGGCCAGCCGGCCAGGCCGCACACTCCGTTGACCGGGCACACGGTCGGCTGGCTAGCCTAGACATTCGCGGGCCGTGCCCGAGCGATCTGTCAGGCGAAGCATGGGAACTGATCCGGCCGGTCATCGCCCTGGAAATGACCGGGACAATGCCCTTCGCCGAAGGGCACCCAGGGTCGGCTCCTGCCGCTCATCGGCTGCGGCCTTGTCATGGGACCCGGAACCGGCGTGTTGTCCCTATGACGACCGGCACTGGCTGCCGCACAGTAGGACGTGGACGTGGACGAAGACTTGTTCAACCCCCACTGAGGAAAGCAGGCTGGTCGCCGTGCTGTTGCGTCTTCCCACATCGGTGCCCGAAGCACAGGAATGCCTGGCCGAGGGGGCCGTGCCGGTCGGCGGAGCCACACTCGTGTGGGCCACATGGCAGCGCGACGGCTTCCCTCCCCTGGCCATGTCCCTGCGCGAGGTGCCGGAAGCCAACATCCTGAAACGGGACACGGTAGGTGGTGCCGTCGTCCTGCACCGGGTGGACGACCGGGTACCCAAGGTACTGCGCCTGGCGGCCGCCACGGTGGGTACCGGGGCCGTGCGGCGGACAGCCACGGTCGGCGGCAACATCGTCGGCAGCACACTGCGCTGCCTGCTGCCCGCCGCCCTCGTCCTGGACGCCCGGGCGGTGGTGCTGGAGACCGGCGGCACCCGGGAGACGGACCTGGCCGAGGTGGTGACCAAGCGTCCCGTGCTGCTCAGCCTGCGCTGGCGCGAGCCCGTCGCCTGCGCCTACCGCAAACTCGCCAGCGAACCCGGCGGACCGCCGCCCGTCGTGGTCGCCTCGGCCATGCACACCGACGGCAACGGCCACTGCTTGCGGGTCGCCGTCCGCGACGGCTACGAGGTACTCAGCGGCAGCACCCCGTGGGTCACCGACACCGAGGAGGTACTGCACGGGCTGCAGAGCGCCCTTGGCGACCTGCCCGCAGGCGCGTGGGAAGCCGTCCGCTCACAGGTCACCGGCCTGGTGCGCGACCGTAGTGCGGACTGAGCGCCGTCAAAGAGTCAGACTTCGACCGTCGCCGAGACTGGCAGTGGCCCCACCTTGATGCCTTTCGCCTGATGAGCGGCGGGGCCAGCCGAGGCCGATACAAGGAGTGTCCGACTTGGGCGGAGCCGGTGCGAGCCGCCCCAAGCGGGGCCGAGTTCACCGCCCTAGCCAGCGGTAGCTGTAGATGATGCTGGGCAACTACGGTTTCACGGTCAGGCCGACAACAGCAGCAGGCCGAGGGCCAAGGCTCCGAAGGCGGCGGCCGACACTGCGCACAGCATGCCCAGGCATCCGCCTCGGCGACGGCGCCCTTCGCGACCCCATGCGCGTTCCCTGCCTCCGCGTTCCCAGCCGTCATGGTCATGGTGGCGGCCGTCGTGATGGTGCCCTCCCCCGTGGCAGCCGTGGCCGTGGTGTCCACCATCGTGACCGTGCATCGCCCCTCCAGGCATCGGGTGAATACGGCGAGCCTGCCACAGGCAACTCCCCTACGTCGCACGTCAGTCACCTGCAAGAGCGACCACACAACTGGACGACTTCGCCCTACTACGACCAGCGACTCGCCCATCAGCGAAGGAGTGTGGACAGCGACAGACAGCGGGCCAGCCCGCCAGCCACAGCACCAGTCCTCCCGGCCCGGGCCGTCCCCCGGGGACCACATCCCGGCCGTGAATACTACGGGGGCCGTTCCGATGGGTGCGCCGTACGACAGCCGGATCCAGGCGGACACGGGACGGACGGCTGCCCGAGACCGTTCTCCTCGAGATCGGCTGCCCGCCACTGCCAAGGCGCACTCGAGCGACGGGTACCGGGATCCCCGGACACGGCCCAGCCCTCGACGGTGACGGCGAGGACTGGGTACCGAGGCGATGCCGTGGCCGTGATGCTCCTGCGAACATCCGTGAGCCAGCACGATGCCCGCGCCCCTTGAGTTCCGTGAGGGCGCAGGCCCCGCCGTGCGTTCACGGCGGCTGGGCTGGTGCGCTGCATCCCGGCCGGAGGTCCGCGTGTCCAATACCGTGGAGCCTCCCTTTCAACGAAAGAGCGAGAGCTGCGTTACTGGTTCCGGCTGGCCTGCCAGGGCCGCCTGAAGGTTTAACAGCGAGCTGGGCGGTCGGCAGCAAGTGCCCGTGGATCGTTCGGCGTTGCGTCCTGGAGCAAGAATGCTGCCTCACGGAGAGCCGTGTTGTTCACGGGCTCGCAGGGGCCCTTTCCGTTGTGCAGCCGACTGGGGCGGCCGGGGAGGTGTCGCCGGTGTGCAGGTGCCAGCGCACCTCGTGCACTCCCGGTTCACGGGTCAGTTG
The DNA here is from genome assembly GCF_058146165.1 of Streptomyces sp. AM25. Classification (NCBI taxonomy): domain Bacteria; kingdom Bacillati; phylum Actinomycetota; class Actinomycetes; order Kitasatosporales; family Streptomycetaceae; genus Streptomyces; species Streptomyces sp. AM25. Next base: position 4,842 of record NZ_JBKIWN010000058.1, read on the forward strand.
GACGACTAGCCGTTCCAGTGCGGCGGTGGCGGGGCCGTCCGGGACAAGGGTGACCTGGATGAGCACCTTGGCATTGCCATCCTGTGCGATTGCGTGCCGGCAGTCCAGTCTTGTGCTGGTTCCCGCGAACGCACACAGGCGCAGGGACCGCACCTTGCCCACCATGTGAGAGTCGCACACGGCTTGCAGTGTGCAATGCACCGGCACTGGACGTGCAAGGGTCTTGGGCCGCCGGAGGTGCGGACGGGGCAGAAGGCTCATAGGGGCCATCTCCTTTCCCGGTCGGATAAGTTGGGCATCGACGGCTTCTTGTTGATGGAGAAGAACGCGTGAACAGGCGGGGCCGAGGAGGAGACCGGGCTGCCCTGCGTGAGGTTCTACGGCTCCACGGCCCCGGTGATCAGGCCGTACGGGGCGCACAGCGTGGGCTGGCGCGGTGGATCCCGCCGGCGGTCTTCGGCTGCCACCGGGGCTGTGACAGCCGTACGCGGCGTCAAAGTGTGATGGTCTTGCTGCGGCTGCGGGTTTGCCGGACATGGCGCGTACCGGCCGGGACTGATGCAGTCCCCCCGGCCTGGGACAACAACGGCGGAGAGCTGACCTGCGCGTATCAGGGGTAAAGGGCTGCAGCTCAATCACTTGCTTTCTTGGTACCGGGAGGGTGCGTGATTCCTGCCGTGCTCGCGAGGCGGTGGAGATCGTCGAGGGTGGCAAGGCGGATATCGGCGGGAGGGATGATGTATCCGGCTGCGTCGAGGAGTTGGCGGATGTCGCGGATACGCCGGTTGATGGTTGCCGGAGCGACGGTGAAGAGCCGGGCGATGACGGTCTGCGGGAGCCCGAGCCGGTAGTGGAGCAGGGCGGCCAGGAGCCGGTCGGCGAGGGTGAGGACGGGGCGGCGGCCGGCGCGGCCGTCGCCCTTGATCCGCGGGCGGTGGCCGCGCCGCTGGTCCAGGTGCGCTTCCCGCTGATCGTGGTGGAGGGCGGTGAGTGTGGTGATCAGCCTGTGCCACTCCTCGGCCGGCATTCCTGTCAGGGGCGGGTGGCAGAGCCAGGCAAGGTCAGGGCTGGGCCATGCGAAGGGGTCCGCAGCGTCACCGCCCCGGGCGTGGGGCCCGGGGTGCAGGCCGTGGTGCCAGTCGCCGGGGCAGTCGTGGCAGTCCAGGGGCTGGGCATCCGTCTGCCGGTCGCAGATGTGGCCTCTGCCCTCGCAGGCGGCGGTGCCGGGTTCGGAACCAGGCGCCGCTCCGGTGCGGGTAGCGGTCGCGGCGATGCTGGTCACGATGACTTCGTGGCCAGCCGCCGGCCCACCCCTCCAGTTTGTCGTGTCGCGGGAGAACAGCTGGTGCTCGTTGCTGTTCCATTTCGATATGCCGGGTATGCCGGGAGGAAAATGACACACGGTGATCTCCAGGCTCGTCTCCAAGGCCAGGGCGGCGGGTCTCTCGGCTTTCCGGGCGTGTGGGCGGTAGCCGTAGGAGCCGTTTCGACTTGCGGTGGCCGGCAGACGGCGCGAGCGCGGACAGGCGCTCGGTCCGGCCGCCTGCCACCAGCGACGCAGAGCCCGGACCGCGGAACCGGCCATCTCACGGTCCGTGTCGGCGCTGTCCGCCGCACGATCGTTGATCCTGTACGGGATGACCCTGCCAAGACCGGCGCCGCAAACGCCGTGGGCGCGCGCTTGGACCGGCTTCCTGGTGCAGTGCCGTTCCCGGCCGGTGCTCTTGCAGTTGTCGACCGGTTCCTTCCTCCTGACCTCCACGCTGACTGCCCGGCTCCCGCCGTATCCGGTCGGCCGTGCCCCGGTCCCGGGCAGCTCGCGCCGCTGCTGCTCGTCCAGATGCGGGAGAACGGATACGAACGTCGCTGCCAGCACGGCCTGTTGATTCTGTGACACGCGTATACCACCACCTCAGAAATCAGTAGAGGTCCGGGTGGACCAGACACGGCTGATACCGCTGGACAATGGCGCCGGTCTTCGAGGCCGGGCAGGGCCGATGTCAGGCTGCGCGCCAAAAGCGGGAAGCTACGGTTTGTTGCGCTGAAGGCCATGGCTCCCGGCCACTCGTGCAATCGGCAGGCCCACGATGTTTGCGGGCCCGTCGCATTCCTGCAATCGAACAAATCATTCGTACGGTTGCGCGAGTTGCCGCTTCGCGCCGTGTGGCGCAAAAGACGCGCTCCATGAGACCACCGTTTACTGCCGGTGCGGAGGTTGCCGGTGTAGGCTGCGCGGCCCTGCAGCCGACGGCGCCCGCAAAGGAAGGGACCGCCCTGTCCAGGGTCCGTTCGTTGAATACGGAATGGTGTCCTGCCGTTTCGCCGCACCACGACGGTGGCAGGCCGTCGCTGTGACCCGCCGGGTTGTGATGAGGCATCGGCAGGGGTGAGTTGGTACCCGGTATCTGCATGCCTGCGTTACGGCAGCAAGCAGGACCCGGCCGGTCCCGGAATGTACTGGCAGGTAGCCCCGGCAACCCGGTCATACCGGTGTGCGGGAGGCGCTACGATCCCATCCGCTGGCAGTACAGCACCGCCTGCCTCGCAGCCTTCAGGGCCCAGAGGGGGTGTTGTTGTGCCTGTATCCCACCGTCCATCCCCCCGGAATCCGGAGGGGTACGGGCCACGCCGGAGGGTGGGCCGGGAATTGTGATCACCCCGGCCCACACCCACTCCGCCGGGCGGCCATGACCGTCACCGGTTTCTGCCCGCCGTACGCGGCCAGGCCCGCGGACCGGCTGGCCTGCAAGTCTGGACGCGGAGAGTCCGAGGTGATCGGCGTGGCAGTCCCAAAATGGTGGAATCGCGGGTCGGCGCGGTATCGGCTGGCCGTAGTGATGGCGGCTGCGGGGGTGCTGGCGGGCTGTGGACTGTCGTCGGCGCCCTCCGGTGCCCAGACCGGTGATCCGGTGTCGATGCTGCCGACCCCCGACTCGCAGAACGGCGACGGGGGCATGCCGGACTTCTATACCCGGCCGCCGGCAAACCATGATCTGCTGCGCAGGCCCGGGCGGATGATCCGCGTCGAGCCGCTGCCTGCGGAGTTCTCCCTGGCCGGCGCGGGGCGGGCGGACCGTATCCTCTACTCCTCGACCAACGGGCTCGACGGGAAAACACCGGTCATGGTGTCCGGCGCTGTCTTCCTCCCCAAGGGCACCAAGCCCGTCGGCGGATGGCCGGTGCTCGCGTGGGCGCACGGCACGGTGGGTGTCGCCGACGTCTGTGCCCCATCAGCAAATAAGCGGTCGGAACGCGACGCCGCCTATCTCGATCACTGGCTGGACCAGGGGTACGCCGTCGTCGCCACGGACTACCAGGGCCTGGGCACACCGGGCGGGCACCCCTACCGCGCCGTGCGTCCGGGCGCATATTCGGTGCTCGACTCGGTCCGCGCGGCCGAGTCGGCCGACTACGGCCTGGCGAAGAAGACCGCACTGGTGGGGCAGAGCCAGGGCGGGGCCGTCGTGTTCGAGGCCGCGGCCGCGGCAGCGTCCTACGCACCCGACGTCGACCTGAAGGGCACCGTGGCCACCGGACCCAACTACGTCACGCCGAAAACGCCCAAGAAACTCGACGCGAACCGCGTCGACCCGGAGCTGCTCGCCTACGAGTTCTTTGGCCTGCACCTGATCGCCCAGGTCGACCCGGCGTTCAAACCCGAGGATGTGGTGACCGACCGCGCCAAGCCAGTGCTCGGCCTCACGCGCACACGGTGCCTGGGCGACGTGGCGGCCCGCATCAAGCACGACCGGCTCACCCCCGCCGCCGCCTTCACCCTCGACCCGAAGGACATCCTTGCCCGCGAAGACGTGCCGCCGCGGTTCTTCACCAGCCTCAAGGTCGCCAAGCCCCTGTTCATGGGCACCGGCGGCAAGGACATGGACTCACCCACCGACCGACAGGTCCAGCTGTTCCACGACGCCTGCGCAGCCGGTTCGGTGATCGAACAGCACCTCTATCCGGAACTCGACCACAACGCCACGGTCATCGCTTCCCTGGCGGATTCCACCCCGTTCCTGCGGAAGGTGTTCGCCGGCGAACCCGTAGCAGGCAACTGTCCGAAGAGCTAGGCGTATTGCCCTGCATCCTCCTTCGTCCAGCTGAAACATGTTTGCCCAGGTTCCAGGATGCGCTGCCGGCGGTATTTTGACAGCGGGCCGCCCGCCCCCAGGTCGAGTGGGGGCGGGCGACACTGATGTGGATGGGTCAGGCGGTTGACCTGCTGGGCGTGGTGCGAGTGCTACCGCTGGTGTCCGTGCGACGCGTGGCCCTCGTGCCCGTGGGGTCCGTGGCCTCCGTGCCCGTGCGACGGCTGGCCTCCGTGCCCGTGGGGTGCGTGGTTCCCGTGCCCGTGCGACGGCTGGCCCCGGTGGCCGTGGTCGTGACCGTGCGGCGCGTGGCCCCGGTGCTCGTGCCGCCCCGGACGCCCGTGGCCCTGCCCGGGCGCCCACGGCGTGCAGACGGTGGCCGTGGCAGTGGCCTGCTCGGTCTCGGAGGAGCCCTGGTTGGTGAAGTTCACCGTGACCTGGATGCGGTCGCCGCTGGTCCAGCTTCCGCCGCTCGGCGCGATGTTGATGCTGTACGGCTGGGAGGTTCCGGGGCAGGTGGAGGCGTTTTCAGACTGTGAGGCCTGTCCGGAGACGTTCTTGCCGTCGGAGGCCTGGACAGCCACGGTCGGGGACGAGTTGGAGGCGGGCGCCAGCGCGCAGGTATAGGTCCCGGTCACCGTGATCGTTCCGTCGCTGTTGAGTGCGGCGGAGCTGTTGACGGTGGTGGCGGCAGGCGTCTGGGCATTGGCCGGTGCGGTGAATCCCACCAGGAGCCCGGAGGCCGCCAACGGGACTATCGCAGCCATACGCAGGGATGAACGCATGATGTTTTCCTTTCGGATGAGGTCGTGCCGGAGGTGGAACGAAGCCGGCTGGAACTCCCGCGATCCCCACAGCCAGAACAACGGTGACGACGAGGCCGTACGGCGGGAGAAGGGGCCTGTGCGCAACAGGCGTATCTCCGGGAGCATTGGGAGGCCAGCAGGTCCACGATGCTTGCGGGCCCATCACCGTTCCCACAATCGAACAACTGCATCGCACGGTTGCGTGGAATTCGTTTCGCGCCGTGTGGCATAAAGGATGCGCTCTTCGTGGGGTGCAATCCCTTGGCCGGGGCAGGAAATTGTGGTATCGGCTGGCCCTCGGCACGGCACAGGAACCTGGCTCCGATCGGCGTGCGGAAGCGCCTGAGCGCGGCTGAAACGATCCTGCCTTTCTCGTTTGCGATACACCGTCCCGGGCGGTCCGGGCACTCTCATGCCGCGACCCAATGGGCCACGCCGGGCTACGAGTCGGACTTGTGCGGCCATCGGCATCGTCCCATCACGCTGCCCACTGCTGGCCGTTGGCCGATCACAGGGAATCCACAACTTCGCTCATTTCATGGCGAGTTCTTGGGATCGCGTTCACTTGCGCGTCGGCGCAAGTGAGGTAGCGTCCGCAGTGGCTGAAATAAGGCACCTCGTTCGGTGAGGCGTCTGTGCGGATATAGGCCACTGACCCGACGACGTCGAGAGACGCCCAGGATCAGGACAGGTCTCCTCGGCTTAAGGGGTGACCCCAAGTGGCTTCCCGCCTGTCGGGTGGGGATACGCCGTGCAGTGCCGAAGCTCTTACGTGGAGGGTGCCGTCCAGGGAAGGCCGGCTTGCCCCGTGCCCCGGGGTGGTCGGCGGGTGCTGGATTGGGGGTGGTCAGGATGAGTCCTGACGGTGATAGGTGGTGTCGCTCTCGTTCCGGGCGAACTACGGTGCTCTTCTGAGCCCGCTTATCGCGTGCAACGCACGTGCACATGGCGTGAATTCGGCATTCCGATAGGCATCGGCTTATCCGTGCTCCGGTCCGGGCTGTCGTCCGCTGTGTCGTCATGCGCTTTTTGCCTGCCTTCATACGGCGGTATTTCGCCTTGTCTTCATACGGGCCTGCCCGAGTGCGCCCGTTCGCAGTTCTGGGAGGTAGTGACATGTACTACGACACCGTGCGTCCGGACCCGGGGCCGGACCCTGGAAGGGAGCAGAGTGCCGCCCCGGGCGGTACGGCTGTCCTGGACAGTGCCCACACCGGGGACATCGTCGGTGCGCTGGGTACGATCGGCCGGCATGACAGCGGGCATCGGGGTTCGTGGGGGCAACGGCTGCGGACCCTGCTGGTGATCATGGGGCCGGGGCTGATCGTGATGGTCGGCGACAACGATGCGGGCGGCGTGGCGACGTACGCCCAGGCCGGCCAGAACTACGGCATGAAGCTGATGTGGACGTTGGCCCTGCTGATTCCGGTGCTCTACGTCAATCAGGAGATGGTGGTCCGGCTCGGAGCGGTTTCCGGGGTCGGGCACGCGCGGCTGATCTTCGAGCGGTTCGGGAAGTTCTGGGGCGCGTTCAGCGTCGGTGACTTGTTCCTGGTCAACGCGCTGACGATCGTGACGGAGTTCATCGGAGTCTCACAGGCACTCGGCTACTTCGGGATACCCGGCTACGTCGCGGTGCCCATCGCAGCGGTGCTGCTGTTCGCCGCGGTGGCCGGCGGGTCTTTCCGGCGCTGGGAGAGGTTCCTGTTCCTGCTCATCGCGGTGAACGTGGTGATGTTCCCCATGGCGCTCATGGCCCACCCCAGGCTGGGAACGACCGCGCAGGGGCTGCTCCCGCAGTTCCCCGGCGGGCTCGACTCGACGCTGCTGCTGGTGATCGTCGCCATCGTCGGTACGACGGTGGCCCCGTGGCAGTTGTTCTTCCAGCAGTCCAACGTGGTCGACAAGCGGATCACCCCGCGCTGGATCCGTTACGAGCGCGCCGACCTGTGGATCGGCATCGCGGTCGTGATGGCCGGGGCGGTGGCGATCATGGCGACGTCGGCCTTCGTGTTCAGCGGCACGGACCTGGCAGGACAGTTCAGCGACGCCGCAGGTGTGGCGGACGGGCTGCGCAAGCACGGCGGATCGGCCCTGGGGGCGCTGTTCGCGATCCTGCTGCTGGACGCTTCCCTCATCGGCGCCAACGCCGTGGGACTTGCGACCACTTACTCCCTCGGGGACACCTTCAAGAGGCGGCACTCGCTGCACTGGAAGATCTCCGAGGCACCGCTGTTCTACGTCGGCTACGCGTTCCTGATCGGCATCGCCGCCACGATCACCCTCGTCTCCGATGACCACGTCCAGGGCCTGATCACCCAGGGAGTGCAGGCCCTGGCAGGCGTGCTGCTCCCTTCGGCGACCGTCTTCCTCGTCCTGCTGTGCAACGACCGTCCGGTGCTGGGCCCCTGGGTGAACAGCGTCCGGCAGAACATCGTGGCCGGCGTCATCGTCTGGTGTCTGGTGCTGCTTTCGCTGGCACTGACGGCGGCCACATTCTTCCCGAACCTGACCACGGCGCAGTTGGAGACCGGCTTCGCCGTCGGCGCGGGCCTCGGCCTCGTCGGCGGAGCCTCGGTGACGTTGCGCTCACGGCATGAATCCCGGATCGCTGCGGCAGAGGCGGCCGCACGGCTCCGCGCAGCGGCCCGGGAGGGGGCGGTTGCACCCGCGCCTCTGGACAAGGACGGTCTCAGGGCCCTGCTGGAGGCCGACCGGTTGGTCTGGCGTACGCCCGCGCTGTCCTCCCTGAAGCGGCCGAAGTTCTCACCGCTGCGCAAGGCGGGACTGATCACCCTGCGCGGCTACCTGGTGGTGGCGGTCGTGCTCGTCATTGTCAGGATCTTCCAGCTGGCCACGGGGAACTGACAGTCCCGTAGGGCGCTCGGGCTCGGCCGTGAACCACCCTCGTTGCCCTTGTGCACCGCTTGACGACGGGTGGAGGCCCCTGGCGGCTTGCCGCAGGGGCCTCGATCGGAGTTACTGCCGGGCAGCTGCTCCTGCCATCGCCGGGGCACCGAGATCCAGTGCCGTGTGCAGGGTGCGTACTGCGTCCTCGAGTTGGTCCTGGCGGCAGAGGATCCTGGCCCCGGGGCGGAGCCGGGTGACCGCCTCGATGGCGATCCCGGCTGCCGCGAGGGCGGAGCAGCATCGGTTCACCGGGGCGTGGCCGATGACGGAGATTCTGCCGAGGTGTTCCTCGTCGCTGGCTGCTGCCGGCAGGTCCGGTGCCGTCTTGTGGATGGCGGTGAGGAGTATCTGGGCTTGGTCGGTGCTGGCGACGAAGGACATCTCCCATGTGCCATCGCCTGATTGGTGCAGGCCGGCGTCGGCCTGGAGGCCGGCGCTTTCGGCGGTGCTCAGGATGCGGTCGGCGAGGAGCAGGCGGTCGGCGAGGGTGTCGGGGGCTGCGACGGTGATGCGGGATGCTCTCTGGTGGGTGATGCCGATGATCGTGCCGGCCGGTTCGCCGGGTCGGGCCGGTTCGTCGCAGAGCAGGGTGCCCTCGCTCGTGCCGTGTGAGGGGCGCACCCGCACGGGCACCCGGTGGGCCTGGGCGTAGGCGACGGAGGTGGTGGCCAGGACCTGGGCGCCGCCGGCGGCGAGTTGGCGCATGGCGTCGTAGCCGATGCGGTCGAGCAGGCGGGCTTCGGGGACGATGCGCGGGTCGGCGGTGTAGACGCCGTCGACGTCGGTGCAGATCTCGCACAGTTCGGCGTTCAGGGCTGCGGCGAGGGCGACGGCTGTGGTGTCGGAGCCGCCCCGGCCGAGGGTGGTGACCTCCAGGGTGTCGGCGGCGCGGCCCTGGAAGCCGGCCACGACCGGTACGCATCCGGCATCCAGGGTCTCGCGAATCCGGTCGGGTGTGACGTCGGTGATGTGCGCGCGGCCGTGGTCGGCGGTGGTGACGATGCCTGCCTGTGCCCCGGTGAGTGCGCGGGCGGGGACGCCCAGCGAGTGCAGGGCCATGGCGAGGAGGGAGCTGGAGATGCGCTCGCCCGCGCTGAGCAGCAGGTCGGTCTCCCGGGGCGGGAACGGGGGGACGGCGACCCGGTCGGCGAGGGTAAGGAGTTCGTCGGTGGATGCGCCCATGGCGGAGACCACGACCACGACGTCCTGGCCGTCCTTGCGGGTGGTGGCGATACGTTCGGCCACACGTCTGATGCGGTCGGGGTCCGCTACGGAACTCCCGCCGTACTTCTGGACGATGAGGGTCACGGCGTCACCTCTTCTCAGTGCTGCCGGCGGCCGTCCCGTGTCCGGCGGTGTGGTCGAGTGGCGCGCTGGACTTCTCGATGGCGTCGATGAGGATGGTGCAGGCGGTGTCCGCCACGTCTTCGGTGACGTTGAGCGGGGGCAGCATGCGCACGACGCAGTCGTCCCGGCCGCCGAGTTCGACGATGAGGCCGTTGTGCAGGGCGTGCCGCTGGACGACGGTGGCGAGGTCGGTGGCCGGGGTGCCGTTGTGCGGGACGGCCAGTTCGATGCCCCACATCAGGCCCAGGCCGCGGACCTCGCGCACCCAGGGGTTGTCGTCCAGCTCGCCGAGGCGGCGCTCGATCTGCGCGCCGCGGGCATGGACGTTGGCGAGGACGTTGTCTTCCCG
>NZ_JBKIWN010000059.1:0-16165 GCF_058146165.1 Streptomyces sp. AM25
CGATGTAGAAGAAATCTTCCGACGTGATGCTGCACTGGTGATGGAGGTAGGCCCTCCGGGACCGCCCATGCAGGGGGAGGTCTCAAACCGCCGTAGGTTGCTCCGGTGAATGAGCCGGGGTGATGAGCACTGCGGAAAAGGCGCACAAGATGCGTCAGGTGCGTGCCGAGAAGGCGAACGCGAGTGAACCACTGCTGAAGTGTCGTAAGCGTATGAGTGGTTGCCGAAACCGGGGTCCAGTTGTTGCCCCGGGACGAGTCTGGCGGGGTCCTGTATTCCTGGCCAGGTGGCGGCCCGGCATGAAGGTGGCGCGAGCTCGGTGACAGGCACCAGTGCGGAACGTGGGAACCCCTCGCCGCGATGCAGTCAACTGGCCTTTGTTGAGGGCTGGTTGGCGATAAGGGAGAACCTCAAACAGCTGAAACTGTGAGGGGCAGAGTACCGATGCGTGGCAGGGGGACGGACCGCCTCGTAGTAGTGATGAAACTCCCGTAATGGGGGTGGAGCGAAGGGGGCGGATTGCTCGGATCTTGTTTGGTGGTCAACCGGAGTTCCCGGGAGGAGCCAGTTGAACGGATCAAGGCCGCAGGCCGAGACCAAGTCGTTTTACATTCCCAAGTCGATGGTGTGGGAGGCGTATCAGAGGGTCAAAGCCAATCGGGGTGCACCCGGAGTGGACGGCGTCACGATCGAGCAGTTCGAGCAGAACCTTTCGAGGAACCTGTTCAAGCTGTGGAATCGCATGTCGTCCGGTTCGTATTTCCCTCCGGCGGTGAAGGCCGTCGAGATCCCCAAGGCGGGCGGGAAAGGTGTCCGTGTGCTTGGGGTGCCTTCTGTTTCTGACCGGATCGCTCAGACGGTGGCCGCGATGTATCTGGAGAGGCGGGTGGAGCCTGTGTTCCATCCGGACTCCTACGGCTACCGGCCCAGGCGGTCGGCGTTGGACGCGGTGGAGCAGTGCCGGCGGCGTTGCTGGCGCAGCGACTGGGTGGTCGATCTCGACATCCGGGCGTTCTTCGACAGCGTGGACCATGAGCTGATGCTCAGGGCCGTCGAGCGGCATATCGATGAGGACGGGAAGTGGGTCCTGCTCTACATCAAGCGGTGGCTTGTGGCTCCGCTGGCGAAGCCGGACGGCTCGGTGCAGCAACGGGAAATCGGGACTCCCCAGGGATCGGCGATTTCCCCCGTGATGGCGAATCTGTATCTCCACTACGCGTTCGACACGTGGCTCACGCGGGAGTTCCCGCAGGTCACCTTCGAGCGGTACTGCGACGATGCGGTGATTCACTGCAAGAGTGAGAGGCAGGCCCGCCGTGTGCGGGATGCGCTCTCTGAGAGGTTGGCGCAGGTCGGTCTGGAATTGCATCCGGACAAGACTCGCATCGTCTACTGCAAGGACGCGGACCGGCGGGGCTCGTACGAGCACACGTCATTCACGTTCCTCGGGTACACGTTCCGGCCCAGGCTGGCCAAGAACCGGTACGGGAAGCACTTCGTGAACTTCCTGCCCGCGGTCAGCAAGGCGGCAATCAAGGCGATGGGAAAGGTAATGCGTTCCTGGCGCATCGCCCAGCGCAGTGACAAGTCCCTGATGGACCTTGCACGGATGTTCAACAGCGTTGTGCAGGGATGGATCAACTATTACGGGCGCTTCTACAAGTCCATGTTGTATCCCCTCCTCCGGCGTATCAACAGAATGTTGGTGGGCTGGGCTTGCCAGAAGTACAAACGACTGCGCCGCCGGGAGAAGAGGGCGGGAGAACTACTGGCGGGCACAGCCCGCCGCTACCCGAATCTGTTCGCTCATTGGCGGTTCGGCCTCAAACCTGATGGCTGGGCGATGGGAGCCGTGTGAGCCGAGAGGCTCCCGCACGGTTCTGCGAGCGGCGGCGGGTGAGATCCCCGCCGCCGACTCACCCGGTGGTGCACTGTGTGAGCTTGCGCCAGGCTGAAAAGGTCCTGGCCGCGCTCTCCGAGCGGATGGCCGAGGTCGGGCTGGAGTTGCACCCGGACAAGACCCGGATCGTCTACTGCAAGGATGTCAAGCGGCGTGGCTCGTACGACCACACCGCTTTTGACTTCCTTGGGTACACCTTCCGGGGGCGCGGAACGCGACGGAAGGACGGGACGATGGTCACGAGCTTCCTTCCCGCGATCAGCAAGGACGCATTGAAGAGGGTCAGCGGACAGGTGCGGGCATGGAAGCTGCACCGGCACGTTGGTCTATCCGAAGCGGACCTTGCCTGCTGGATCAATCCGGTGGTGCAGGGTTGGATGAATTACTACGGCGCCTTTTACCGATCGGCGCTGTATCCCCTCCTGGCCCGCATCAATTCCTACCTGATGCGGTGGATCCGCAATAAGTATCGACGGTTGCACGGGGCTGTACCTGGAGGACGCGGAGTACGGCAGCCTGGGCTACGACGGGCACCACGACTGGCCGGTGCTGCAGGGCCGCTACACCCTGTGCGTGCTGTTCGAGTACGCGGCCACCCTCGGCCTGATCGACGTCCGCTACACCACCCCGGACGGCGCCCGGAACGACTTCCACCACATGTGGGGCGCCGACGAACTGGAGCGGCTCAGCCGCTACGACGGGTTCGTCGCCAGGTCAGGACTCCACGGTACGAGGGGAAGGTCACTTCGCACTTCCCCAGCACCGAGGGCCAAACTCACAGCGAGTCACCGACCGTTGCTGTCAACAGCTCAGTGACTGCTCGGCCCAGATGACCTTGCCTCGCGCAGTGTAGCGGGTTCCCCATCGGTCGGCGAGCTGAGCGATGAGGAAGAGACCACGGCCGCCTTCGTCCTCCGCGGCCGCGTAGCGCAGGTGTGGCGAGGTGCTGCTGGTATCGGAGACTTCGCAGACCAGGGTGCAGTCGTACAACAGCCGCACGCCGATCAGTCCTGGCGCGTATCGGATGGCGTTGGTGATTAGTTCGCTGAGGATCAGCTCGGTGGTGAAAGCCTTGTCTTCCAAGCCCCACAGACTTAGCTGCTGACCGATCTCGCGGCGTACGCCAGCCACGGCCACAGGATCGGGAGGGACGGCCCAGTCGGTTACCCGCTCTGCCGGGAGAACGCGGGTGCGGGCGACGAGCAGGGCAATGTCGTCGCTCTGCCGGGAGACAGGTAGGGCGCGAAGTACCCCCTCGCAGACCTCCTGTGGGTCGTGGCCGGAGTGTGTGAGGAAGGTGCGCAAGACGCTTAGGTTCTCGTCGATACTGTGCTCTCGGTCCTCGACGAGACCATCGGTGAACATTACCAGGCAGCTGCCTTCGGGCAAGCGCAGCTCTGTTGCCTCGAACGGTAGCCCGTCCACGCCTAGGGGCAGACCGGCAGGCAGTTCCGGGATCTCCACGGTGCCATCGGGGTACACGATAGCAGGCGGCGTGTGGCCAGCTCGGGCCAAAGTGCAGGTGCCGGACACGGGATCGTAGATCGCGTACAGACAGGTGGCACCCGCGATCGCTTCCCCTTTGTCTGTTGTGGCCGCTTCCTGGTCGATGCGGCCAACCAGTTCGTCGAGGTGGCCCAGGAGTTCGTCGGGCGGCAGGTCGAGGGAGGAGAAGTTCTGCACGGCCGTGCGCAGCCGGCCCATCGTGGCGGCGGCGTGCAGGCCGTGGCCGACCACGTCGCCGACGACCAGGGCGACCCGGGCGCCGGGCAGCGGGATGACGTCGAACCAGTCGCCGCCTACCCCGGCCTGGGCCGGCAGGTAGCGGTGGGCAATGTCGAGAGCGTTCTGCTCGGGCAGTACACGGGGCAGCAGGCTGTGCTGCAGGGTCACGGCCATGGCATGCTCGCGGGTGAAGCGCCGTGCGTTGTCGATGCACACCGCGGCGCGGACTGCCAGCTCCTCGGCCAGCGACAGATCGTCCTCCTCGAAGGAGTTGCTCTCGTGCGTGCGCCAGAAGCTGATCACCCCCATCAGGACACCGCGCGCTGTGAGGGGCACGGTGATTAGCGACTGGAATCCGAAGTCCAGGAGCTGCTGGGTACGTTCTGTGTCAGGCATGCCCCACTCGGGTGCGATTGACATGTCGGTGACCAGAACTGGCCGTTCACTGGTGAATCCCTGGGCCTGCGGGGCGGGCCTGGTAAAGGTGATCGGCTCACCCGCATGGTGCAATGGGTGATCACCGCGCACCCCGCTAAGTGCAACACGGCATAGGGTGAGTGTGCGGTCATCTGGTGCCGTCTGAGGTTCCTCGCCGCTCAGCACCGGCCCGGCGAGGTCGACCGTAGCGTAGTCGGCGAAGCGGGGCACAGCCACGGAAGCCACTTCCTCGGCGGTCCGGCGGATGTCGAGGGTGGTCCCGACAGCGACACTTGCGTCATGCAGCAGACTCAGCCGACTTTGAGCGAGTTCCGCCGTTCCCGCAAGGGCACTCAGCTCGGTGGCGTCGCGCAGGGTGGCTACACTGCCCGATGGTTCCCCGCCGCGGTTTGTCGTCCGGACATTCACCACCAGCAATCGCTTCCCCAAGGGCAGTACTTCGTCACTGGCATCAGTCATGGATGCCAGCAGCTCAGCAGCCCGGGGAACGAGAGCGAGGCTGGCAATGGCCCGGCCTTCGGCGTCCGCGGGAAGCCCCAAGAGCCTACGGGCCTCGTCATTTGCGAGGATAACGGTCCCGTCGACGTCAACGATTACCACGCCCTCGCGCACTGCGTGCAGCACCGCGTCGTGGTGTTCGTACATACGAGCCATCTCGGCAGGGCCAAGGCCGTGGGTCTGCCGCCGCAGCCGCTTGCTGACGAGCACAGAACCGGCTGTCGCCAGGGCCACTGACACGGCACCAGCTCCTGCTACGACTGGCAACTGTTGGTGGACTGCGCTGCTCACGGACCTGACGGTGATTCCTGACGCCACTGCGCCGGTAACCGCGTTGTGAGCGTCAGTCACAGGGACCACGGCCTCCACCAGCGGACCAAGGGAACCGTTGATGTCCTCGACCGTAGCCCGGCCTGCCAGGGCTGGGCCAAGCGTGCCTACAAACTTCTTGCCGATCAGCCGCGGATCGGGGTGTGTGTAGCGGATGCCTTGCCGGTTCATGGCGATGACGAAATCGACCTTGCCCTGTTTGCGAATGGCTTCGGCCAGTGGCTGGAGCACCGCGGCCGGGTTGGGGCCACGCAGTGCAGACGCCATACCAGGGCCGTGCGCGAAGGACTCGGCAGTGGTGAGTGAAAGGGCCCGAGCTGTGCGGAGCCCATCACTCTGCGCCTTCAGCAGCAGAGCCGTCACCGCGGCAGCGACCAGCAGCAGCACAATCAGCACCTGAAGCGCCAGTATCTGACCGGCAACGCTGCCGGCCCCGGGCAATAGCGGCCGACGGCGCACCGGCCGCTCTCCCCGGCACGAAACCATCTGTCCGCTGTGGGAGGAACGATCCCTATGTCTAGGCATGCGCCATATGTACTTCACTGCATTTGCCTGACCGGCACACGCCACACCGGGAACACACATCATCGGGGCCCGTAGACGGTGCCTTCACCTCGGATCTTGGACTGTTGCACGACGCTGGCGGTGTGCATGACGGCGATGGCGTGGGGGTCTGTCGAGTTAGGAGCATGCCGGGACTGGTCCGAAAACGAATGATGGGCCCTGGCCACCGGGGTGGTGGCTGTGGTGTGTGGTCATGAGGCTTCGATGGGGGGCGAAGCGGACGTGCAGCCGAGGCCGTTGGCCTGTCGGGCGACGCGGCGCATGGCGCGTTCGGGGTCGTGTCCGGAGTAGGAGTCGCCTGACGGCGGAAATGCGAAGCGGCTCTGATCAACATCTCGGGATGACCGAGCGTGATCGGTTCATGGGGTGAGGAGGATTCGGCGTCGGAGGAGGTCGAAGTTGGCTCGTCCGTAGCCTTGGCGTTTGAGGAATTTGATCCTTCTGTGGAATCAGGATTGTCAAGCTTGCGGTGCTTTGCCCTGCCGGACGTCGACAATCGGCAGGAGGGTCGAGTCCGGCGGGACGTCGAGCTGGCGGGGTGTCGGCCCGGCCGGGGTGGGGATGTCGGCGAGGCGTCCCAGGAGGCGGTCGAGGGCTGCCTGGCCGTCGTCGACGGCGGCCTGCTCGTCCTCGGACAGGGGGATCATCGCTCGCATCTTCTGCAAGTTGTCTTTTGCTTCGAGGAGTTGGGCCTTGCTGGAGTCCTTTGGGGTGTAGAAGTCGCAGCGTGCGCAGGCCATGCGGTGCGGGCATTGTTCGAAGAAGGTGTAGGTGCAGTAGCCGTGGCCGAGGTCGTAGTGCTGCCACGGTTCGCCGGCTGCGGCGGCGCCGGAGGTGACCGCGTCGCGGTCGACCAGAACCTCGATGGTGCGGACGTTGCGGGGAAAGTACCCCGCGTCGTCGTAGGCCCGAGTCAGCGTCGTCGGGCTGATCTTCGCGTAGAACTGAGCGGACTGTGGTGAGCGATGCCCAAGCCAGGCCTGCAGCTCGAACAGGGTCATCGGCTCCTTCGCGTTGCAGAGCTGGCTGGCGATCGTGGAGCGGGCCCGGTGGCTGGTGATGTTCCCGCGGACGTCGACGGTGGGGACGCCGGCCTTGCGGCAGAGCATCGGGATGACGGTGTTGTTGATGTAGGCGGAGGAGACTTTCCGGGCCCGGAAGGCAAACAGTGGGTCCACGAGTTCGCCGGTGCGACGGTCGGTGAACTTCGGCTGGTCGGGCCGGATGGCCTGCCAGGCGTCGAGGGCCTGGCCCATGATCGGGTCGACCGGCTTGGTGAACGCGGCGCCGGTCTTGTGGGTCGGCACGTCCAGCAGGCAGACCGCGTCGCGGGCCAGGACCTGCTGCGAGTCTCCGGCGATCATGGCGCCGTCATGTTCCCAGCGGATGCAGCCGGTCCGCAGCCGGGCTATCTCATCGCTTCTCTGCCCGGAGAACAGCCAGGTCAGCGTGACCGCGCGGACGAGTTCCAGAGGGTAGAAGTTCCCGGCCTGGGTCTGCGGGAGGTCGTCCTCCTGGAGGTTCAGTCCGGCCCACATCAGCTTTGCCCAGATGTCGTCCGCGATCACGCGCGGGTCCGGGCCGAGCAGGGCCGCGATGCTGCGCGGGGTGGCCAGCGCGCGCTGCGGATCGAACCGTCGGGGTATCCACTCCCACTCCTGGAGATCGCGGAAGAACGTACGGACCGCGGTGAGATGCCCGGCCGTGGACGGCGCCTCCAGCGGTTTGCCGAGGCGGTCCTTGAGGCTGGCGGTGCGCTGGAGGTAGTCGCCGACCTTCATCCGGTCCACCGCGGCGACCCAGGTCGCGCAGGTCTTGCGGGTCCAGCCAGCCGGATCGGCGGCCTCGGGATGCTCGGCCTCGATCCACCGGCCGGCCTTGAAGAGCGTCGCGCGCAGGCTCCCGCGGACCCGGGGTGTGAGCGTGGAGGTCGCGTACCAACGCTCAACCCACGCCGCCCAGGCCGGTGAGCCCCCGCTCGCCCGCGCCGAGTGACGGCCGGTCATCCGCTGCGGCGGCTCACAGAAGCCCAGCTCGGCGACGGCCCGCTACATGGCATGCAGCGTGTTGCCCCGCGCCGCAGGCAGCAGGCGCTCGGCACGGATCCGCTCGAACAAGGTAGTGGTCAGGTCCTCCAGGTGCGGGCTGCGGTTGAGGAGCAGGACCTGGCAGACCACCATCGGCAGCAGCTGGTCGTCCTCGCGGCCGAGCTGGTAGCCCCAGCTGGCGAGCACCGTGCGGATCCGGCGGATCTCGCCATCCACGCGGTCGCGGCCGAACACGCGCCAGGCCAGCGCGAGACGGCCAAAGCTTCCAAGCTTGTAGAAGTCGGCGAAGCCACCGAGCAGGAAGGCATGCGCGGCCAGTTGAGGACGCACCGCCTCCTCAGCCCAGACGGGAACGCTCGCGCGGAAGCTCTCCAGATCCTTGCCGAGCAGCTGGGCCCACTCCTCACCGCTCCAGGCCCAGTAAGAGTGGCCGGTCTCCGCGCATTGCAGCAACACCACCGCGGCAGCATCCAGCCGTCCCCGGCGCCGGTGCGACGTGGCCGGCTCATGCAGCGCGGCGGCAACGTCGTCCAGGGGCCGCAGCAGCCGCCGGGCCGCACGCCATCCCGGAGCGTCAGGATCGTGACGGGCCATCCGGCGCAGGTTGACCAGGCCCAACTCCGCGATGGCCCGCTTCTCCGCGGGCCGCACGGCGGCCGCAGTGTCGTAGCGGCTCGGGTCGATCGGCCATGCCCAGCGATCGGACGGATCCGGGATCGTCGAGGGCGAGACGAGCGCGGTCACCGGGAAGCCTCCCCAGCGGCGTCATCGCTGGTGAGGGCCTGGATGCGCCAGGCGTGAATGTGCTCCATGCCGCGGGCGAGCTTGTCGGCCAGCTCGCGGCCGGACAAGTGGATGTACTGCAGAGTGGAGTCGGTGTGCCGGTGTCCGGCAAACGCAGCGATCGCATGCACCTCCCAGCCCATCCGGGCCAGATCCGTCAGGCACAGATGCCGCGTGGTGTGCGTCGAGAACCGCTCGACACCTGAGGCCAGCGCGATCTTGAGTACCACTTTCGACCACGTCCACAGGCTCAGCGGCTGGGCGTGATTCCGGCGCGATTCCGACAGGAACAGCGGCCCACGGGCCCGGCTGATCGAGGCCCGGTGAACGAGGTAGTCCGACAGCAGCACCCCGGTCGACGCCGAGTACGGCACCACCCGCTCCAGCCGGTTCTTCGTCGTCTCCGCCCGTATCCGCAGTGTGCGATGGGCCGGATCGACATCGTCGGTCCGCAGTGAGCAGAGCTCTTCGCGCCGCAAGGCGGCGTCGTAGGCCAGGGCGAGCATGACGCGGTTGCGGACCGGCTCCTGCCGGGCCACTTCCAGGATGCGCAGCCACTGCTGTTCGCCGGGAATCCACGGCAGCTTCGTCAGCCGTGGCACCAGGCCGCGCTGATGGCCGCCCTGGCGTCGGCCGGGGGTGTAACGGCCTCGGCCGACGGGGTTGGACTCCCGCAGCCCCTCTTCCATGAGGAAGTCGTAGAACAGGCGCACCGGCACCAGGCGCTGCTGGATCGTCGCATTCGCCAGCCCCGCCCCGGAGTCGATCGAGATCACGTTCTCACCCCGCCGGTGCGGTCGCGACATCAACTCCCGTACATAGATGGCGATATGTGCGCGATTCGCGGTGACCGGGTCGACGTCCTCGCGCTCGCACATCAGCATGTACTCGGCCAGTCCCCGGCCGTAGGCATCGATCGTGCGCGGTGCACGTCCGAGATCCGCCCAGATCGTCAGCCAGGTCGCCGCCTGCTCGTGCCGGCCGAGCACCGGCCACTTCTCCGTCAGCACTGTCGTGCCGCTCAAGACATCTCCCAAGTCCGTGGTTGCACCGGAGAGACATGATCACCCCGGCAGATTCCACGTAACTTTTAGGTTCACGTGTCCCTCGACCATGCCGCTGGAGTAGGGGAGGGTGAGGTCGGCGGTCACGGCGCCGAGGTCCTTGCGGAGGTTGCGGGCGAAGCCGCGCAGGGGTGGCAGGTCGCTGCCCTCGGCTGCCTTGATCCAGCGCGGCAGTAGGCGGCCGGCGAGGTTCTTCATCATGCGGGCGAAATCCCCGATGTGCCTGCGGAGGTCGGCGAGTTCGTGGCAGTCGGCCAGGATGCGCTTGAGGCGGAGCTGCTGGCCGGAGGCGAGGTTGTCGGGGTGGCGGGTGAGCCAGCCGACGGCCTGCCGGACGGCGGGTGCCTCGGACCGTTTGGGTGTCGGGGCCTCTGCGGACCGCAGGGGTTCGAGCCAGCGGCGGACGGTGCGGCTGGTGCCGCGGTAGCCGCGCTGCCGGATCTCGCGGAACGGCCTGCCGCTGTCCGTGCAACCCTCCTGCCAGCGCATGTTGAGGTATTCGGCCCAGGGTTGCAGCATCCGCCGGCCCTGCGGCGGTGGGCGACGACGCACTTCTCGACCGTCTTGCACAGATTCTGCCATAAATGGAAGCGGTCGGCGACCTGGACCGCGTGCGGAGCCGCGAGGCGGACGGCCTCGGCGTAGGCGCTGGCCCGGTCGCGGCAGACGATCTCGGCGCCGGGGTGTTTCCTGAGCCGGGCGGTGAAGGTCTCCGCGGTCCGGTCGGGGAGCACGTCGACGACACGGCCGGTCTCGATGTCGGTCAGGACGGTGCCGTAGACGTGCCCGCGCGTTATCTGGAGCCGCCCGGAGGGCGTCCTCTACGTCGTTCAGGGACTCGACGGCCCCGGTGATCTGCGTGGTGGAGGTGGTTATCTACCGCCGTCCATGACGTAGACTTCCGGAGGTTCCATGCTTGTTCAGAGGGTCGTGTCACCGGTGACACGACAGGAATCGTGGACGGTCCTCGGTGAGGACGACGTGCCGGTCGGTCCGATCGAGCGGTACCTGTCGTATCTCACCGACATCGAGAGATCGCCGAACACCGTCAAGGCGTACGCACACGACCTCAAGGACTACTTCGGCTTCCTCACACAGCACGGCCTGGACTGGCGTGAGGTGCGGCTGGAAGACCTCGGCGAGTTCGTGGCATGGCTGCGCCGGCCGCCGCGAATGCGCAACGGCGTCGTCGCTGTCTTGCCCTCGGTCGAAGCGCACTGCACGGAATCGACGGTGAACCGGAAGCTCTCCGCACTCTCCGCGTTCTACGAGCACGCCGCCCGAAACGGCGTCGACCTGGGCGAGCTGCTGATCACTTGGCAGCCGGCCGGGCGGCGCCGCGGCTCATGGAAGCCGTTCTTGCATCATGTCAGCGCGGGCCGGCCGGTCGCACGCCGGACGATCAGCTTGAAGGCGCCCAAGAAGCTGCCCCGCGTCCTGACGGCGGCCGAGACCCAGAGCGTTCTGGACGCCTGCGGCCGGCTGCGGGACCGGTTCCTGTTCGCGCTCCTGCACGAAAGCGGGGTGCGGATCGGCGAGGCCCTCGGGCTGCGGCATGAGGACATCGCCCCGGCGGAGTGCGAACTGTCCGTCATTCCCAGGGTGAACGACAACGGGGCCCGCACCAAGTCCCGCCAGGCACGGCAGATCCCTGTCAGCGCCGAGTTGGTACGGCTGTATGCCGACTACCTGCACGGCGAGTACGGCGATCTCGACTCCGACTACGTCTTCGTCAATCTCTGGGGCCGTCCGCACGGGCGCCCCTTGGCCTATGCCGCGGTCTATGACCTGGTTCGACGCATCCGCCGCACGACGGGGATGGACTTCGATCCGCACTGGTTCCGGCACGGAGCGGCCACCAGGATGCTCCGCGACGGGGTTCCCATCGAGGTGGTCTCCAAGGTCCTGGGACATGCCGACATCAGCACCACGATCGACACCTATGGGCACCTCACCGCCGAGGACGCCCGCCGGGTTCTGGAAGAGGCGGGCTGGTTCGCCGGCCGGGAGGTGACGTTGTGACACCACGCATCCCGGATCCCGTCCGGCCCCACGAGACATCTCCGGTCGACTACCCGGCCGGTCTGCGCGAGAAGCTGATGGGAGCGGTCCGCCCCGAATTCCGGGCAGCGGTCCTGATCATCGAGCCCGACGACCCCGTGTTCGGCAGCGGTCCCTGCCTGGTCGGCTCCTGTCAACGGGCTGCTCGTCTGCACGGAATGTGCAGTGCACACCATCAGCGGTGGAACGACGAAGGACGGCCGGACAAGAAGGAGTTCGCCGCGAGCACGCCAGCTCAGATCCGCGGGGACGGGACCCTGCCGTCCTGCTCGGTGGCCGGATGCGGATACGGCCGGAACAGCACCGGGCTATGCATCACCCACGTCCGGCAGTGGCACCTGGCCGACCGCCCCGACATCGACACCTGGCTGAGCACACGCTCCCCGGTCACCACCCCCGCACCGCACGGACAATGCCGGGTCGTCTCCTGCGAGTTGTGGGCGACCGCCCGGATTCCGCTGTGTGTCTCACACGCCCAGCGGTGGCGCAAGGCCGGACGCCCCGACGTCGAAGCATTCGCCGTCGCCCACGAACAGACCCCGCACCACAGCGAGACGATCGACCTGCTCCGACTACCGCCGCGGCTGCGGCTGGAGATCCAGTACGCCCTCCAGCAACGCAGTGACCAGCAGCTGGCCCGGCTCATCCCCAAGCAGATCCGTCACGCTGTCAACGTGCTCGCCCACACCGGCATGAACTCCCTGCTGGAGTGGCCCGAGCCCGTCTGGCGGGAGCGTATCCAGTCCACCCTCAAGGGCCGCAAGGCATCCGGGCCGTTCCTGGCCTACGCCCGAACCCAGACCGAGAACCTGTGCCACGGCACCGGATGGGAGATCGAATATCCCCGCGACGAATGGCGACTGCGCAACCTCGGCATCCAGGACATGCGCACAAGGCTCTGCTTCGGCAGCATCGGCCAGCCCTGGCTGAAGGACCTCGTCAAACGCTGGGCGCGATGGCGAATGGCCAGCGGGCTCAGCGTCGAGCAGGTCAGTAACGGCATCCTCGCCCTCAACCGGTTCGCCGCGTTCCTCACCCGGCCCGAACTCAACATCGAGGGCCTGGCCGACGTCCACCGCAGTGTGCTGGAGCGATACCTCGCCGAGCTGCAGACTCTGGGCCGCACGGATAACCATCGCCGCGCGATCGGCCAGCTGGGCATCTTCCTGACCGACATCCGCCGACACCGCTGGGACGCCTCGCTGCCCGCGGACGCAGTCCTGTTCACCGAGGACGTCCCCCGTCAGGCCAAGCGCCTTCCCAGGGCCCTGGCCGAGCACGTCATGGCCCAGGTCGAAGACCCCGCCAACCTCGACCGGTGGCAAGACCCCGTCTACCGGCTGATCACCATCATCCTGATGCGCTGCGGACTCCGCCTCAAGGACGCCTGTCGGCTGCCATTCGACTGCCTCGTCCATGACGCCGACGGCGCCCCCTACCTGCGCTATCTCAACCACAAGATGAAACGCGAAGCCCTCGTCCCGATCGACGAAGAACTCGAACACGACATCCGGGACCAGCAACGGCGGCTTCTTGAACGATGGCCCGCAGGCGTCCCGGTCCTCTTCCCCAGGAAGCTGAAGAATCTCCACGGGCAGGTGCCGATGCGCGGTGACACCTACCGCCAGGTGCTCAACCCCTGGCTGGAACGCTGCGACATCCGCGACGCCAACGGCCAGCCCGTCCACCTGACGCCGCATCAATGGCGGCACACCCTGGGCACGAGGCTCATCAACCGCGACGTTCCCCAGGAAGTCGTACGCAAAATCCTCGATCACGACTCGCACGAGATGACCGCTCACTATGCGAACCCTCGGGAATTGCATCAGATGGGCGAGAAGTCGCAGGTCACGAGGTCAGGGCATGGTCCGACGCGACCTCTATCCTCCTGCAGCCTAGCGGCCTGAGCTGGGAGTTTGGCGATCAGATCCCATCTGATGCAAGATTTGCCCTCTGGAGGGGAGGGTGGAAGTGGGTCTTCAGCGACGTGCGGACCTGGCAGGGGCGGCTCATCTGGAGCTGGTCTCCGGAGTGGTCCAGCTGCGTCCGCAGGACGCGATGGTCGAGGCGATGCTGCGGGGGTGGCGGGCTCAGCAGGCTGCCCGCGGGCTCCGCGAGGAGACGGTCACTGCCCGGGAACGGCTCGTGCACCGGTTTCTGGAGTACACCAACGAATACCCGTGGGCCTGGACGCCGGGGCATGTGGATGAGTGGTCACTGTGGCTGACCAGCGAGAAACACCTGGCTCCGTCCACGATCCGCAGCTACCAGGGCAGCCTGCGCCTGTTCAGCGAATTCCTCATCGATGGCCGCTACGGCTGGGCGGTGGCCTGCGAGGACGCTTTCGGCACCCATCCCGTGGCGATCTGTCACGAGTGGAACACCATTGCCCACCTCAACGACTACGAGGGCAGCCCGGAGGCAAGGCCGTTCACGCGTGAGGAGATCCAGCTCTTCCTCGACTACGCCGACGACCAGGTCGAGCGGGCGATACGGGCCAAGCGCAAGGGAGCCCTCGCTGCCTACCGGGACGCCACGCTGTTCAAGGTCATCTACGGGTGGGGCCTGCGCCGCACCGAGGCGGCCAAGCTCGATCTGGTGGACTTCGGCCGCAATGCATCAGCTCCGCAGTTCGGCCGGTACGGCACGCTCAACGTCCGCTACGGCAAGGCCAAGAAGGGGCAGCCGCCCCGGCGCCGGAACGTGCTGTCGGTGATGGACTGGGCGGTGGAGGCGGTCGCCGACTACGTGGAGAACGTACGGCCGCGGTTCGGCTGCGAGAATGATCCTGCTCTGTGGGTGACCGAGCGGGGCGGCCGGATCAAGCCGGCAGAGATCAACGCCAGGTTCGTTGCCTACCGCGACGCTCTGAAGCTCCCGAAGGAGTTGACCGTCCACTCCGCTCGCCACTCCTACGTCACCCACCTCACCGAGGACGGGGTCGACCGGCGCTTTATCCAGTCGCAAGTCGGTCACGAGAATGACAGCTCCACCGCCATCTACACGCACGTCAGCGACGACTTCATGAACACCATGCTCCATAAGGCACTCGCGCCTGCCCTCGCCCCGACCGACTCCGCAGACAAGGACCGCTGATGGCCGCGAAGCTGGACTACCACTGGCACCTGCGCAAAGTCATGGCCGACCGGGGCCTGTTCTCCACCACCGACCTCATCCCGCTCCTGGAGGAGCGCGGCATCACCCTGTCCTCCAGCCAGGTCTACCGGCTCGTCGTCGAGCGCCCCGAACGGCTCAGCCTGAAGATCCTCATGGCCCTGCTCGACATCGTCGACTGCACCATGGACGATCTCATCGAACCCGTCGCCGCGGCCAGCGCCGGAGCAACCAGCCGGACAAAGAAAGCAGTTGGAGCCGAGGCGGGCGTCGGCGGCCTGCGGCCCAAGCGGGCCCGAATCACCGGCACCGGCCGGCGATGATCACCGTGGACGAGCGGGCCGTCTTGGACCCGATCGGCACGGTCGTGGACCTGATTGCTGCCACCGAGACCGGACTCGATCCGGCCGTCGTCACCGCAGTATCGGAGAAGATTGCCGCTGGCCGGGCCAAGCGCCGGCGACTGGCCGCGGCACTGATGCAGGACCCCACGGTCCTGGTGCACGGCAAATCCCCCGCACCGAGAGTGGTCGGCGAACTGCTGATCGCCCTGCGAAACGCCGGGGCGACAACGGTATCCGCCCCACGCTGCGCGACCTGCGAGAAAGAGCTGCGATCGCTCCAGCGCCGGGGCCAGGCCTGGTTCTGCGGACCGTGCGTCGCGCGGCCCGAGCTCTGCTCGTCTTGCGGCCGCCTGCAGCGCGTCACGTTCCGGGACCCCCAAGGGCGCCCTCGATGTGCTCAGTGCCTCGAGACGGACCGCATTCCCGATCCGATCTCGGCGATCTGCATGACTGTCGCCGCAGTCTCTCCCGACCTGGAGAAGGACGTGGTCGCGGCGGCCGTTCACGCGACAGTCTCCTCCCTGCACCAGCAGCGTCGACTCGCTCAGGCCCTCATCGAATCCCCCGAACTACTCACTGGTCAGGGATACTTGACCCCGATCCGGTCGTTGCTGGGACTGATCGAGATCCTCGCTGATGCAGGAGCCGCAGGCATCGTCCGCCCCGCCTGCGGCCGCTGCCGACGAGTGGTACGGCTGGACAAGCCACTCGAGGGAGTCCGCGTCTGCCGCAACTGCATCGCCCGAACACGCGCGGAACCGTGCTCACGCTGCACAGCCGTACGCGAACCGGCGACCCGGGACGCCGACGGCCGACCTCTCTGCCCAGACTGCCTGAGCCGTGATCCCGCCAACTGGGAGGACTGCCACAGCTGCAGGCGAAGACGTCCAGTCGGCGCCCGCACCGAGGACGGGCCCCTCTGCCCGAGCTGCCTACAACCACCGGACCGGACCTGCGCGATCTGCGATTCCGAAGCACCCTGCGAGATCTCCAAGGCGACAGGGCGGCCCTGGTGCCGGGCATGCCAGAAACGGTGGTCACGCTGCACGCGATGCGGCGAGGTCAAACCGGTCCGCGGCGGCACCAGGACCGAGCCGCTGTGCTCAACCTGCCTCCGCCCCGAGCCGGGATTCTGGCAGCAATGCCCGGCCTGCGGCTCCGCAGACCGTCTCCGCGGCGACCGATGCGCCCGTTGCACCCTGGACACCCGGCTCCAGCACCTGCTCACCGGACCCGACGGCACGCTCCGACCCGGGCTACAGGCTCTCAGAGGGCGTTAAGTCCGTTTCTGATAGC
>NZ_JBKIWN010000060.1:0-13796 GCF_058146165.1 Streptomyces sp. AM25
CTCGCCACTCGGTGAGCACCGGCCCGACCAACTCCCACTGCCCGCCCCTGACATCGGTCCGGTACGGCCGCCGCTGTCCACTCACACACCGGGACTACCCCACCGCCACACCCGAGGCACCCAGGCACATGAACTACTACAAACCACAGCATTCAACCCAGAGCGGACACACAGCATTCGAATGGTCTCTCAATGCTGTCGGGTTTGCGTGGCCGGGGACACGGCAGCGGGTGGAGTGGTGCTCTGGCCAGGGAGAGGGATCCGGGCGGCGACACGGAAGCCGCCGTCGGGCAGAGGACAGGTGTCGAGGGTGCCGTCGACGAGGCGTATGCGTTCGTGCATACCGACCAGGCCATGGCCGGTGCCGGCGGTTTCCAGCGGGATCGCCTTCCGCTGGGCGGCGGGATCGGGTGGCGGGCCGTTGAGGACCAGGATGTTCAGGTGCGTGTGCTCGTGATCGATGGCCACGTGTGTGGCGGCGCTGGGCGCATGCCGTACGACGTTCGCCAGCGCCTCCTGGATGATGCGGTACGCGGTCAGCTCCAGGGTCTGCGACAGCCGGCCCGTGTCGGCTGCGATGGACAGCTCAACCGGCACGCCCGCCCGTACTGCCGATTCGGCCAGCTTCGGCACCTGGGCAAGGCCAGGCTGCGGCACTTTCTGCCGGCCCTGGGCCTGCTCGCTCTCTTCGCTGCGCAGTGCGCCCAGCAAGCGGCGCATCTCGGCGAGTGATTCCCGGGAGGCTGCGGCGATCGTGTCGAACTCCTCCTGGACCGGCTTGGAAATCTCTGGGACGCGGCAGGACGCGCTGGCCGCCTGGACCGCGATCACCGACATGTGGTGCGCCACGATGTCGTGTAACTCACGTGCGATTCGGGCCCGTTCCTCCAACAGCATTCGGCGGGCCCGTTCGGTCTCGCTGACGGTCTCCTGCTCGGTCAGCTTCCGCCGGGCCTCACCGCGCTCGCGCACCAGCGTGCCCATGAGCAACAGTGCTCCGCTGAGGACGGTCAGCACCACGTTGGAGCCCGCGCTACGGGCAGGAGCCAGTTGTCCCATCGCGAGTCCGGTGACCGTCGTGGCCAGCCAGACAGCCACCAGGGTGCTCCGCTCGCAGCGCAGCCCGAGCGGAATGCACAGGGCAAGGTAGGCCACGACGGTTGTCGATGGCCATGGCCAGGTGTCCAGCGGCCCGCCGGGCACCAAGAGAAGAACCAGTGCCCCCAGGATGTTGGCGGGGAAGACGATCCACCAGGCGTGCAACGGGCGCGAGAGGGCGAGCAGCAGCGGAGCGATTTGTGACAGTGCCACAGCGACAGCGATCCCGCTGCCGAGCCCGTACTGGGTGGTGAGGACACGAGCGGAGATGGGGAGTAATACCGCAGCAAATCCGCTCGTAAGGATGTAGGGCAGTATGCGTCGTGACGCTCGTACTGTGTCCGGGAGCACAGCCTGCCATGTTGCTGAGGACACCGTGAGCGCGTCCACCAGGTCACGCAGCCGGCGCCTGGCCCACTGTGCCGCGCGCTCCCGGCGCCGACGCGGCAGGACAACCCCATCGGATCTCGGCGGGGTGGCGGATTCGGGGGTGATACGAGGGCCCGTACTGCCGGGCTCGGGGAGCTGAGGAAAAGTCTGCATTGCCTGATCAGCGTAAAACAGCACGCTGTCTCGAAGCGTCATACCGTAGCCCCATACAGAAGGCCATACCTCAGTACGAGGCGCAGAGTCTGTCCAATCAACGGCCCTGTCGCACATTGGGTGGTGACGGAGAGTTGTGAGGTCGTTGGTGTTCGTGTGAAGGATGTCAACGAGCTCGTGCGGACGGTGTTCTCGGGCCTGTCCTCGCTGGTCATCGAGGATGTGG
Organism: Streptomyces sp. AM25; assembly: GCF_058146165.1. Taxonomy (NCBI): domain Bacteria; kingdom Bacillati; phylum Actinomycetota; class Actinomycetes; order Kitasatosporales; family Streptomycetaceae; genus Streptomyces; species Streptomyces sp. AM25. The sequence continues at coordinate 1,868 of NZ_JBKIWN010000060.1, forward strand.
CTGACGAAGGTGAGTGGATCGTGGTGCGAGCGCGGACGCCGCAGGAACTGTGGCCTGCCCGAGTGCGCGGGGTCTCGTCGGGCCACGTGCACGGCTATCACTGGCGGATGGTGGCCGATGTGTCGGTCGACGATCGACGGGTGGTGGTCCGTGTGCGGGTGCGGTGTCTGGTGTGTCCCACGCGCTGCTGCTGCCACACCTTCGGCGAGCAGGTTCCCAGAGTCCTGGACCCGGCACCAGCGGCGTACGACCCGTCTGACCATGCAAATCAAGGCCGTGGTCAAGGAGTTAGCGGGCCGGGCCGGGGCACGGTTGTTGGAGATACTGGCGTGAGCCTGTCGCGTCACACGGCTCTGCGCACGCTGCTATGGATCCCGTTGCCCGTCGGGCGGGTGCCCCGTGTGATTGGCGTTGATGATTTCGCTCTGCGCCGGCGGCACCGCTATGCCACCGGGTGATCGACGCCGGGACCCATGAGCGGATCGGCGTGATGCCCGGCCGCACGGCCCACACCCTGGAGACAGGGAAATCTCACCTCGGGCGTGTCGTGGTGCATCCGGACATGCCCGCGAGGATGTGGTGTGGCGACTGGCGGGGATGGTCAGAAGGGAGTTGGTAGGCGTAGGAGGAAGGTGGCGCCGCCTTCGGGGCCGGGAGCGAGGGTTTCGAGGGTGCCGTGGTGGCGGGTGGCGATGTCGCGGGCGATGGCCAGGCCCAGGCCTGAGCCGCCGGCGTCGCGGTCGCGGGCTTCGTCGAGGCGGGTGAAGCGCTGGAAGATCAGTTCGCGGTCTTCAGGCGGGATGGGGGAGCCGTCGTTGGAAACCCGTAGCTGGGTGGTGGTGTCCGATTGGTCGATGGTGATGGTCACGGTGGTGCGGGCGTGTCGGGCGGCGTTGTCGAGGAGGTTGCGCAGCAGGCGGTGGAGTTGGAGGGGGTTGCCGCGGACGGGTGCGCTGTCGGGCAGGCGGGGGGTGAAGCAGGGGCCGTATGGGTGCCGCAGGCGCAGTTCGTCGGCCAGCTCGCGCGCGGTGCCCGCAAGGTCGACGAGGGCAGAGGGCGGCTGTGGTGTGTGGGGGCGGGTGAGGAAGAGCAGGTCTTCGGTGAGGCCGTGCAAGCGGCGGGCGGCGGCCAGGGATTCGCTTGTGGTCTGCGGCCAGTCGGTGTGTCGGGGCCGGGTGAGCGAGGTTTCCAGCCGGGCCTGGAGGGCGGTGAGAGGTGAGCGCAGTTCGTGGGCGGCGTCAGCGACGAAGCGCCGCTGTTGCTCGGTGGAGTGTTCCAGGCGGTCGAGGGCCTCATTGGTGGTGACGGCGAGCCGGCGGATGCTGTCCTTGGCGGGGGGTACGGGGACGCGCCGGAGGAGCTGGTGCTCGCTGATTTCGGCGAGTTCCCGGCGGATGGCGTCCACTGGGCGCAGGGCCCGGCGGGTCGAGGTGTAGGCGCTGGCCGAGACCAGCAGGGCGATCAGCGGGACTCCGGCCAGTAGCGGAGCGTTGAGCTGGTCGGCGGCGGCCTGTGCGGCGTCGGGCAGGACGAGGACGTACACCGTGAGTGTTGCCGGACCGGGGCCGAAGACTGACCGGTCTTTGGGGCCGATGGTGACTGCGGCGCCCACCGCGGTGAAGGTGCGGTGGGCCAGCCGGGCGGCCTCGGACGGCTGAGGAGATCGCCTGTCGGACTGTACCGCGCCGGTGTGGACTGTGACTGTGGAGTGCCAGTTGTTGGAGGCGCCGGAGGGGGCCGGGGGCAGCTCCGGTTCAGGGAGACCAATGTCCGCCGCCCCGCCGCCTCCGGTGCCGATCGAGCCCTTCCGCGTGACGACGACGTACGGCCAGTCCAGATTGGTCATTGAGCTGACGGGCCGGAGGGGCAGGTCGTGTGCGACGGTGCGGGCCTGGACCCGGGCCTTGTCCATGGTGCTTGCGTACTGGGCGGCATAGGTGTAGCCGCGCAGCCACCAGGCGCCGACCGAGCAGAGTATCAGGGCCACCAGACCGGCCAGCAGTGCGGTACGGGTCTGGACCGGCAGGCGGCTAAACACACGCGGCACGGTCATCGACCAGACGGTATCCGGCGCCGTGCACCGTCTCGATGCTGTGCCGGCCGAACGGGGCGTCGATCTTGCGGCGCAGAGTGCTGATGTACACCTCGATGATGGACGTGCCGCCCTGGTATGCATGGTCCCAGACCTCGTCGAGGATGTCCTGCTTGGCGACTACCTGGCCGCGCCCCCGGGCGAGGCAGGCGAGCACCATCAGCTCGCGCGCGGTCAGGGCGATTTCCTGCTGCTCCCGGCCGCAGCGGTGCGTGCCGAGGTCCAGCCACAGATCACCGGCCCGCAGCATTCCTCCGGCGGTACCGCCGTCGCCTCCGCGCCGGATCAGGGCGCGCAGTCGCGCGAGGAGCACGACGTAGGAGAAAGGCTTGGCCAGGTAGTCGTCCGCGCCGGTATCGAGGCCCTCGGCCTCGTCATGCTCACCGTCTTTGGCGGTGAGCATGAGAACGGGCGTGGTCACCCCGCTCTTGCGCAGTTCGGCGCAGACCCGGTAGCCGTGCACGCCGGGCAGCATCACATCGAGGATGATCGCCTTGTACGGGTACTGCTGAGCCATTTGGAGGCCGGTAAGCCCGTCGGTGACGTGTTCGACTGCATAGCCCTCACTGCGCAGCCCCTGCCGCAGGGCGCTGCCGATCTGTCGGTCGTCCTCGATGACCAGAATGTCCATGTACCCCAGCATCGCAGGTAGGCATTCTCCTTCCTTAAGCAGCCTTAAGGATCCCGAAGCAGGTTCAAGATCTTTAAGGCTTTCTTGGGCCTCCTCTCCATACCTTCTATCCGTCGGGCGGCACGCCAGTGACTCCGGCCGACGCATGCGTCGGCCGGAGAACGAGGAAGGGCCCATGAGCACGTACGACGACCAGACCGAGGCACTTCCCCGTGGTGCAGGCGGAGAGAACGGGCCGGCTGAGCCCGGCGAGGCGGCACCGGAAACCCGACGGCGCGGCTGGCGCCCCGTATCCCGCAGGACCCGGCTGACTACTGCGGCGGTGGCCGCTGTGCTGGCGGCCACCGCAGGCGGCATCGCCCTCACCTGGGCGGGCGCGGGTTCCGGCGGGCCACAGGACAAGGGCCCCGCAGCCGGACAGAGCACAGAAGTCAAACGGACCAGCCTGAGCCGGCACAAGTCGATGCCCGGCACTCTGGGCTTCAGCGCGCCGGTGACCGTCAAGGGCCGTGGAGCGGGAACGGTCACCTGGCTGCCGAAGACAGGTGCCACCCTGGACCGGGGCGGCCAACTGGCCCGTGTCGACGACCGGCCAGTGACTGTCTTCCGCGGGAGCATGCCGCTGTACCGCGCGCTCGGCGCCCCGCAACAGCCGGATGCCCCTGACAAGCATGGCGGGGGCTCGCCCGGCGGGCAGACACCCGTACCGCAGAGCGCCGGCGGCTCGGCGAACACCGGCACGTCCGGCACCACGCTTCCGGATCGGACAGCGGGCGGTAACTCCGGGACCGGGGCAGCCGGGCCCGGCGCCAGGGGTACCGACGTGAAGATCCTGGAGGAAAACCTCTACGCCCTCGGCTACCACGACTTCGGGCGGCCCGACAACACCCTCACCAACGCCACCATCGCCGCGGTCAAACGCTGGCAGAAGTCCCTCGGCATGCAGCCCACCGGCCAGGTCGCCCCCGGCGACGTGGTGGTCCTGCCCGGCACGGTGCGCGTGGGCGACATCAAGGCGCACCTGGGCGACACCGCCACACAAGACCTGATGGAGGTCACTGGCACCGATCGCGTGGTCAGCGTGGCGGTAGCGGTGAGCGATCTGAGCCTGGTGAGCAAGGGCAGCAAAGTCACCGTCACGCTTCCGGGCGGCAAGAGCGCCAACGGCCGCGTGGCCGGGACCGGAACCGTCGCCACCGGGGGCCCCGGCGCCGGGAAGGGCGGCCAGGACCAGGAGAGCTCCGGCAGCGGAGACGCCAGGGGCGGCTCCGGCGGCGAGGAGGCAAAGGTCCGCGTCACCGTCGCACTGGACGACCCATCGGCAGCGGTTGGCCTGGACGGCGCCCAGGTCGCCGTCGACTTCACCAGCGAAAACCGCGACGGCGTGCTGGCCGTCCCGGTCAGCGCCCTGGTGGCCCTGCGCGAGGGCGGCTACGCCCTCCAGCTACCGGCGCCCGCCGGCACGAAGCCGAAGCTGGTGCCGGTGACCACCGGCATGTTCGCCAAGGGCCTGGTAGAGGTCTCCGGACCCGGCATCAAGGAAGGCATGAAAGTGGTGAGCACCGCATGAGTCACACTCCGGCTGCACAAGCTCCGGTCCTGGAACTCGACACTGTCTGGAAAAGCTACCCCGGCGGCGTGCACGCACTGCGCGGCGTCTCGCTCTCCATCGCCCGCGGCGAACTGCTCGGCATCGTCGGCCCGTCCGGCTCCGGGAAATCGACCCTGCTGCACATCATGGGCATGCTGGACCGCCCCACCCACGGCCGGGTCCGCATCGACGGCCAGGACACCGCCTCGCTCGCCGACCGCGAACTGTCCGCACTGCGCGGCCGCACCCTGGGCTTCGTCTTCCAGCAGTTCCATCTCATCGACGGCATGACTGCCGCCGACAACGTGGCAACCGGCCTGATGTACGCGGCAGTCCCCACCCGGCGCCGCAGGGCCGTGGCCCTCGAAGCACTGGAACGGGTCGCCCTGGCCAACCGGGCGCACCATCTGCCGCACCAGCTGTCCGGCGGCCAGAAACAACGCGTCGCCATCGCCCGTGCCCTGGTCACCGAACCCGCACTCGTGCTGGCCGACGAGCCGACCGGCGCGCTCGACAGCCGTACAGGCGACGCCGTGATGGCGCTGATGCGCGAACTACACGCACAAGGCACCACCATCGCGATCATCACCCACGGCCGGGAACTGGCCGCCGCACTGCCCCGGCGAGTGGAGATCCTCGACGGCCGCATCCACCATGACACCGCACACCCGACCGCAAGCGGGACCGCCGCATGAAGCCGACCTCGTTGCGCGGCCGTCTCTCCCGCCCCGCCGGCCGGCCGACGCACACGCCTGCCCGGCTCTCCATCCGCGACATCCTCGCCCTGGGTGTGCTGCGCCTGCATTCCCGCCCCACGCGGGCGGCGCTCTCCGCGCTCGGGATCTCCATCGGGGTGGCCACCATGATCGTGGTGGCCGGCATCCCCGCCTCCAGCAAGGCAGCCCTCGCTCAGCAGATGGACCGGCTCGGCACCAACATGCTCAAGGTCACGGCAGCCCACGACCGCCGCAACAGCACACCGCTGCCCGAGCAGGCGGACGCCATGGTGGCCCGCATAAGCCCGGTCACCTCCGCCGCCGAGGTCGGCAAGATGCCGAACGTCCCCATCCGCCGCAACGACCGGGTAGACGCGGGCGACACCTCGGGCGTCTCCGTCATCGCCGCACGCGGCAACCTCAAGGACACCTTCGAAGCCCGGGCATGGGCGGGGACCCTGCCCGAACAGGGTGCCGGGAAGCTGCCGTCCGTGGTGCTCGGCCCCACCGCCGCCCACAACCTCGGCATCACCAGCCTCGCACAGCGCGACGGCATCGGGCCCCAACTCCTCATCGGAGACAAGTGGTTCACCGTCACCGGAATCCTGCGCTCGATGCCGCTGCTGCCAGAAATGGACTCGTCGGCCATCGTCGGCTGGCAGGCGGCCAGGGACCAGCTCGGCTTCAGCGGCCATCCCGACACGGTGTACCTGCGCGCCAAAGAGTCCGCACTCGACGACGTCCGCGCGGTGGCACGGGCCACAGTCAACCCTCAGCAGCCCGACTCGGTCGCCATCTCCCGGCCCTCCGACGCCCTGGCCGCCAAACAGATGACCGAGACAACATTCTCCTCACTCTTCCTCGGACTCGCCGCCATCGCCCTGCTGGTCGGAGGGGTAGGGGTCGCCAACACTATGATCATCTCGGTTCTCGAACGCCGCACCGAGATCGGCCTGCGCCGCGCCCTGGGCGCCGGACGCGCACAGATCCGCATCCAGTTCCTCACCGAGTCCGTGATGCTGTGCCTGCTCGGCGGCAGCGCAGGGGTCCTCATCGGTACTGCAGGCGTCACAGGCTGGGCAGCATCCCAGTCCTGGCCGGCCGTATTGCCACTGCCAGCGATCTTCGGCGGCCTGGGCGCCGCGGTCGTGACCGGCGCCGCCGCCGGCCTTTACCCGGCCGTACGCGCCTCCCGCCTCACTCCCACCGAAGCACTGGCCAACGCGTGAACGTCTCAGCCTCGACACGCCTCTCCCCGCACCACCGTCCCCCGTCTTCCCCACGCCATCGAACGGAGCCCGTCATGACCCGTACCATCTCCCGCCCGCAAGGCCGGCTGACCACAGCCGCGCTGATCACCACCGCCGCCCTTGCCACCGCACTCACCGGCTGCAGCGGAACAGACAGCAGCGACACGACGACTTCCGACCAGGTTGCCTCCCTGGACAAGGCCGGTGACACGGGCAAGAAGGACAGCACCCCGGCCAAGAAGTACAAAGCGGGCAGCCCAGAGCTGAAGAAGGCCCAGGACACCTGGCATGCAGAAATGGATACCTGCAAAACGCGCACGGCACAGAAGATCGGCATCGAGACACACAAGGTCACCGACGGGAAGAACGCAGGCGAGATCGAACCCAAGGAAGACATGGGAACCGTCACATTCAAGGATGGAACGGTCGAGGGCAGCCCACTCGCCAAGAAGTGGTGGACCCAGGTAGAGGAGGTGTGCAGGAAGGCGCACCCCTTCCCCGAAGCGGACGACGACACCGACAAGGCCTCACAGCTGGCCACAGCCAAGAAGCAATACGAATGCCTGAAGAAGGCCGGCCTCTCCGACCTCCACGAACCGACGAACGACAACCCCACACGCTTCACCCCCGAAGGAATGCAGAAATACTTCGGCCACGACCCCGACCCCAAGGCCCAGGAAACCCTGAAGAACTGCGGCATCAGCTGACCCGGCCACCGCACCACGAACGGGGGAGCGCGACGGAACGGTCGGGCAGCCCGGGGGCAATCCCCCCGGGCTCCCGCTGAGTGAAACGGGTCACCGACGAAGTGCCCGTGGATCGGATCCTTTCCGACAGACCCTTCCCAGACGGACGCCGTTGCTGACGGCGTCGAGCAGGGCATGGAGCTCGGCGGGTCATCGACTGGCTAAGCGGCGGGAACGCCTCGGTGAGCCAGGACGCGCCATATCAGTCAGCCTGCGTAAACGCGGGTCAGAAGGATCTTCGCGAGCCGGAGGGGCCAGCACGACGGTTGCCGGGAATGGTCCCTGCTCTCAGGTGAAACGTCCCAAGCGGAGACGTCGCGTCATGCCGGGCGGCGCGCAGGAATGCAGCCAGGCACCGGGATGCATGAGCGCCGGAGCGTGACGCTGCACCCGCCGATGCCGCCCTCCTGTACACCGGCGAACAATACGCCTCGCACGTCCGACAATGACGGAATAACCCCCTGGAGGGTCATCCCGCTTCCAGCGGGTATATCCGATGGAGAGCAATCATCTTGAACCGGTCTCGTTTGAATAGCGCGTCGGCACAGTCGCGCAAACGCCTCGCGGCCTGGTGCCGTTCGCGCTTCACCCGCCTTCCGGCAGTCCGGGTACGAAGTCCACGGACCGCACTTCTGACGGCAGTCCTTCTGATGGCCGTCGTCATCGGCGCGCCGTCCGTCGGTACCGTGATCGCTGACGGGCAGCGCTCCGCAGGGAGCCAGTGGAGGGTCCCGCGGCTGGTGGTGATGCCCTTGGGAGACTCAATCACCTTTGGCACGGGCAGCTCAACCGGATCCGGATACCGTGCTGAACTACGGGACCAGCTGATCTCGCACAGCAAGGACGTACGTTTCGTCGGCTCGCAGAGGAGTGGGCAGACGCCGGTTCGTGAGCACGAAGGACATTACGGCTGGAAGATCGGAGGCCTGACTGGCCGTACCGGCAAATGGCTCGCGGCGGTGAAGCCCAACGTGGTGCTGCTTCACATCGGGACCAACGACATGCACGACGACTACCGGGCGGACCAGGCACCCGAACGGCTCGGTAAGCTGGTCAACGAGATTACAACGACTGCCCCCGGTGCAGCCGTGCTGGTTTCCTCCCTGGTGCCCTCTGCAGATCCCGGAACCCAGGAGAGGATCGGGAAGTTCAACACTGCTGTGGAGCAGCTGGTCGCGGAACGCCAGAACAAGGGATTCCACGTCGAACATGTCGATATGAGCCAAGTCACGACTGGTGATCTCCGCGATGAACTGCACCCCAACGACAGCGGCTACCGCAAGATGGCGGATGCCTTCTACCACGGTATCGCCAGGGCGGCCGACGAGGGCTGGATCCGGGAACGGGCCGATAATGAGTTGCTGTCATTGAGCGTCTTTCAACCTCCGAATCTGCAGGTCAGCGAGCTAGGTCCTGACGGGTCGTCAGGCTGCTGACCCGTGGTGTTATGCCGGCGCTGGCCAGGCGGACAGCAGCGTCTTCACTCTCCCGGAACAGGATGAAAGAGCTCAGTGGACACACCACGGGAAGGGCCGTGATGCCCGGTCAGTCTCCGTCACTCCGAACCCCTCATGCGACATCCCGGACCAGCACGCGTGCCTGGACTCGCTCACGGGACGGGCCTGGTCCGGACATAGCCCTTTGCTGATCGCTGGCAGCTGAGGTCATGTGGGCTTTGATTTTGATAGGGCCGAAGCGGACGGTGAGGCCGAAGTGCTGGCTTTCTTTGGCCTGTTGTTACGAACGGTGCGCGGTCGTCAACGCTTCTTCAGCCTCCGATGCCCTCATGATGGCGTCCCGCCGGGTGGTGTAACGGCGACGATGGCATAGTGCCTGCTCAGGGCGCAGGTCAGGGCGTCTTGTACTCGGGAGGGCCTGACGGGGCGTCAGTGTGTCGTATTCGGGGTGATGCGTCCCGGCGCCGTCCGGGGCTGACGCCCACGTGTCGGCGCCAGCCGGCTTCCGCACTGACGGCTCGTCAGCATCGGGGGATGCGGGTGTGGCCCGTCAGGGGCGTGGCCTGCGTCTCTCCGCTTGATCGCTGTTACACCATCCGGCAGAACGCCACCGCCCTCATCACCGTCCGCAGCCTGATCCGGCGCTTCTGGGCCACTCGCTGCCGGAACAACCGCCCCGACCGCCGCCCATATTCCCGCCTGTCTGCGCGACCTCCAAGAATCGAATGAAGATCCGCAAACGGGTCAGTGCTGACACGCCGCCAAACAGTCGGGTCGGCCGTCGCCGAGACCTGACGGGCTCCGTAGAAGTGCATACCTACCTGAATCTCCATAAGGGGGAGTTTGATGCCGAAATAATTGAGAAAAGGTTTTTTAGCTGGAACCGGGAGGTAAGCCGTGCCGTCTAGTACGTCGGTGAGATCACCTCAAGCCTGCCGACAGCCTGGTGGCGCGTCGGCGGCAGTGGGCGCTGGCCCGCGTTGTGAGGGTTCGGCTATAGGACGCTGGGCGTCCCATAGCGGCGTACTGCATGGGAATTCAAGGAGGTATGTTGTGGCGGGCGAGTCTCCCGGCAAGCGGGAGCGGAAGCCGTCGGGGGAGGCGGCTGTCAGCGGGCAAGTTCCTCAGCCGGAGGCTTTCCGGGCATCGGGGAATCTGCAACTGCCGCCTGGCGGGGATGCCAGAAACGGCACCACAGACGGCGCAGGCCCTGGACCGGGCACGGGCAGGACGACCGGGGCTGCACGAGCGCGTCTGAAAGCCTTGGTATCGGTGTGGCTGGCCGATGCTGAGGCTGATCTCGCGGAGGATGAGCCCCCGGATGGCAGCACCGGCTTCCCGGCTCATGTAAGTTCCGCCGCATCGTTGCAGACAGGCAGGGCGCACAGGGCCTCTGCCAGTACTGCCGGCGGACAGGTCGGCAAGGCTGCCCGGGAAGACGACGGGGATTCGTGTGATGACCGGTCTGCCGCGCTGATGAAGACGCGTGAGAGGCTCGCTTCTGGGCGGCCCAGCCCGTTCGTGCCGCTGAAGCCGCTGGACGGTGAGCCTGCGAAGCCCGCAGACAAGGAGCCGTCCATACCCGTCACAGTCACCCCGCATCCGGACACGTCGGAAGAGGAGCCTCGTAAGGCTGGCGCCGGGCAGCCGGATACGGCGGGTAAAGCGGTGGGGCCCAGAGGGAGCGCAGAGGCCGAAGAGCCCAAGGATCTGCAAACGGTTGGGGATACTGGGGTGCCGCCGGGACCTGTGGTGCCTCTGGCGTTGCTTGCAGGGCTGACGAACAGGCAGCCGACGCTGGCGCGCAGCATCCTGCGCCGCGTCAGGATCTATACACCGTTGGCCGTGTTGCTGGGGGTTGTCTTCTGTGCTGTGCAGGTGTTGCGCCCGTTGCCCGGCCCGAAGCTCGCGGCGGCCCCGGGGAAGGCCGCACACACCTTTGCGGGCAGGGCATTCGCCATGCCGTGGCCCAGCCAGGGCCAGGCCGCGGCCAAGGTCGTCGGCGTCGGCAGCCTAGGCACCTACGGTGAGCAGAAGCCCGTCCCGACCGCGAGCGTCGCAAAGGTCATGACCGCCTATGTGGTCCTGAAGGACCGCCCGCTCAAGAGAGGCGAGAAAGGCCCGGACGTCAGGGTCGATGCCCAGGCAGAGCAGGACTCCCATGCCAAGGACGAGTCGCTGGTAGCCCTGAAAGAAGGCGAGAAGATCCCGGAGTACGACCTGCTCCAGATGATGCTCATCCCGTCTGGGAACAACGTTGCCCGCCTCCTCGCCCGCTGGGACGCCCAGTCCGGGGAAGCTTTCGTGGCGAAGATGAACGACGCTGCCAGGGAACTGGGTATGTCCCGCACGGTCTACACCGACCCCAGCGGTCTGGACGCGGCTACCAAGAGCACTGCAGCCGATCAGCTCAGGCTCGCCGAGGAAGTAATGAAGGACGATGTCTTCCGTGAGATCGTGCGCAAGCCCAGCGCCGATGCAGGCGGCCGCCACCTCAACAACAACAACGACGACCTGCTGCTTAAACCAGGCGGCCTCGGCATTAAGACAGGCTCCAGCAGCCCGGCCGGTGGCACACTGATGTGGGCCGCCCGCCGGACCGTCGACGGCACACAGCGCATGATCCTCGGTGTCACGATGGACCAGCACTACATGGGCGGCCCCGATGCCAACGCCGGGATGAGCCTCAAGCTCGTCAAACGCGTCAGCTACGAGATGATCGAGGACATCCAGAGTGCCCTGACCTCAGCAAAGATCATCAGCAAGGGTGACGTGGTCGGCTACGCCGACGACGGCCTGGGCGGGCGGACCCCAGTCATTGCCACCCGCGACCTCAAGGCCGTCGGCTGGCCCGGCCTGACCACCAGGCTCACTCTCACCCCGGGCAGGAAAAGCAGCATCCCGCACTCTGCCCGGGCAGGCACAGAGATCGGCGAACTGGCCATCGGCACCAGCCCCCACGCCACCACCGTCCCCGTCGCCCTGCAGAAAGATCTCACTAAGCCCGCACTCAGCACTAGACTCACCCGCCTTCGCTAACGACCTGGGCAGCAATCGTGACCTTCGGGTCTGACACGAAAATGACGTGACAGTGCTGGTCAGACACCCCATGACGTTTGAGGTCAAGCGGCATGGGGTTGTGCGTGGTGCGACCAGGCGGTCGCTTCGTCGTAGTGGGTGCGGGTCTTGAGGCATCCGTGGAGGATGCCGACGAGCCGGTTGCCGACCTGGCGGAGGGCGGAGTTGTAGCCGGATTCCCGGGCTCGTTGCTTGTCGTAGTAGCGGCGGGCGCCGGGTGAGGCGCGCAGGGCGGAGAACGCCTGGCGCTGGAGGGCGTCGGCGAGCCGGTTGTTGCGGACGTAGCGGGCCTGGACGGTGTGGCTCTTGCCGGAGGCCCGGGTGACCGACCGGACTGGTGCCGGCGTAGTTCTTGCGGGCCTTGGCGG
>NZ_JBKIWN010000061.1:0-13183 GCF_058146165.1 Streptomyces sp. AM25
GCGGCCGCGGCCGCTGCGGCCGCCCCGGAGCCGGCCCCGCCGGCCGGGGCGCCCCCGGCCGACCCGTACGAGGAGCAGGCCCCGGCCGACCCGTACGCCGCCGTGCCGCACCAGCAGCCGTACCCGGAGTACGGGGAGTGGGACGCCCGGAACCACCCGTACCAGCAGCCCGGTTACGGCACCGGTCACGACCAGGGCTACGACCCCTCGTACCCGGCAGCACAGCCCCAGCAGTACGACCCACAGGGCCAGGTCCCGTACCCGCAGGACCCCTACGCGGCCGGGTCGTACGGCCAGTACGACGCCTACGACCCGTACGGCTACGGACACCAGCAGCCCCACCGTGACGGGAGCGAGCAGCAGTGAAGCGCACGACCCTCTCCCTGTTCGCCGTCACGGCGGCACTCGCCGCCGTCACCGGTGTCGCCGTGCTCACCGGCCCGTCAGACGTTTCCGCGCCGGGCGGCAAGAGTGGCAAGACCGTCACGGGCGAGAAGGCCCCCGTGCAGCGGTCCGCGCTGGTGTGCCCGGCGCCGACGTCGTCCGACGTGGGGGACACGACGTACACCGCGTTCACACCGGCCGGTGGCAAGGGCACGGGCAGGTCTGCGGACCTGCTGCCCGCGGCGGGCGGCAAGAGCGGCAAGAACGACGGCAAGCCGGTCCTCTCCCTCAAGGAGCCCGGCAAGCCGGTCACGGCCACGACCGACCGCTCGGACGCACCGGCCCTCTACGGCGCCGCCGACGGCCCGCTCGCCCCCGGCTGGACGGCGCAGCAGACCACCACCATCAGCGCGGGCAGCGGGCGCGGGCTGCACGGTCTGACGTGCACACCGCCCGACACTTCCTTCTGGTTCCCCGGCGCGAGCACCGCCAAGGGGCGTCAGGACTACGTCCACCTGACCAACCCGGACGCCACGGCGGCCGTCGTCGACCTGGAGCTGTACGGCAAGGACGGCCGCATCAAGGCGCCTTCGGGGGAAGGCGTCACCGTTCCGCCGCACACGACCGTGCCGGTACTGCTGTCGACGCTGACGGATGCGCCCGCGGACGACCTCACCCTCCACGTGGCGGCCCGCTCGGGCCGCCTGGGCGCCGCCGTGCAGGCCTCCGACGAGAAGGCCGGAGGCGACTGGCTGCCGCCGTCCGCCGACCCGGCGGCGGACGCGGTGCTGCCCGGCATCCCCGCCGACGCCACCTCCGTGCGGCTCGTTGCCTACGCGCCCGGCTCCGACGACGCGGACATCGGCCTGCGCCTCGTCGGGCCGAACGGCACGATCTCCCCGGCCGGCCACGAGTCGCTGCACCTCAAGGGCGGCATGACCACCGCCGTCGACCTCGGCGACCTCACCCGTGGCGAGGCGGGCTCCCTGATGCTCACGGGCGGCAGCGGCGGCACCCCGGTCGTCGCCGCGCTGCGCGTCACGCGCGGCAAGGACGACAAGCAGGAGACGGCGTTCATCCCCGCCACCTCCGCGATCGACGGACGCGGCACGGTGGCGGACAACCGCCCCAAGGCCTCGACGCTGTCGCTGACCGCACCGGGCAAGGCGGCCACGGTGCGCGTCACGTCCTCGGCGGGCAGCGACGGGGGCGCACCGGTGACCAAGACGTACACGGTCAAGGCGGGAACGACCCTCGCCTTCGAACCCCCGCAGCCGGACGGGGCCAAGGGCTCCTACGCGGTGACGGTGGAGAAGACGGACGGGGGACCGGTGTACGCGTCCCGCATGCTCGCCCTGCCGAAGGACGGCGTCCCGATGTTCACGATCCAGCCGCTCCCGGACGACCGGTCGACGGTGACGGTCCCGGAGGCAAGGACGGACTTGTCGCTGCTGAACGGGGGCTGAAGCAACGCGCCCCGAAGGGGCGCGGGGCTGTCACATCATGCGGCTCCGCCGCGTGGGCGCGACCGGCGGAGCGCTAGTCCTGCCCGTACCGCGGATCCACCGACTCCGGCGCGAGCCCCAGGAGTTCGGCGACCTGCTCCACCACGACCTCGTGGACGAGCAGGGCCCGCTCGTCCCGCGTCCTGGTGCGGATCTCCACCGGCCGCCGGTAGACGACGATCCGGTCGGGGCTGTCGCCGTGGGCGGGGACGTACCGCCCGAGCGGCACGGAGTCCCCGTCGAGCAGCGCGGCGAGGGCCTCGGCCTCGTCGCCCCCGACGGGCACCTCCCGGACCACGAAGTCCACCGAGGCCAGCTGCGGCCACCGCCGCTCCAGCCGCTCGGCGGAGTCGTGCACGAGGTCGACGAACGCCTCGGCCCGGCTGACCGACAGCGGCACCTGGGGCGGGGCGACCGGCCCGCGCATACCGCGCCCGTGGCGGTCGCGGTGGCGCGGGGGCGTCGGCCCGGGGCGTCCGCCGGCGTCGGTCGGGGGAGGTACAGGGCTGTCCATCACTCCTGAGAGTATCCGTCGGCGGCCCGTGTACACGCCCTGGCCACGCATCTCATCGCATGTCGCCGGATGAACGTTTCGGCCGTCTCTGCGACCGAATCCGGCCACGCGCTGAGTCGTCCGCCGCATGTGGAATGACGCTATCTGTTACGGGTGATGACGATTTCTCCCTCCGTCCCGCACCGTGTTCCTCGTCTCGTGTACGGCTCAACCAGGCGCTTTGACAACGGTGTCCACCGGACGAACCGGGACGACACGGAGGGGTGAGCCGAGGGTGAGTCGTCGCGGCCCGCTCAAGAGTGCGGTACCGTCCAACCTCGTGAGCCCTGTACGTCGCTGTTCGCGCACCGCGTGCGGCCGCCCGGCCGTCGCGACGCTGACGTACGTCTACGCCGATTCGACCGCCGTCCTCGGTCCGCTCGCCACCTACGCCGAACCCCACTGCTACGACCTGTGCGCCGAGCACTCCGAGCGCCTGACCGCCCCGCGTGGCTGGGACGTCGTCCGCCTCGCGGTCGACAGCGGCCCCGCCCGTCCCAGCAGTGACGACCTCGAAGCCCTCGCCAACGCCGTGCGCGAGGCGGCCCGTCCGCAGGAGCGCGCCGCCGGACCGGGCGCCGCGTCCGGCGCCATGGGCCCGGCCGGCCGCGAGGCCAACCCGATGGAGGTCGCCCGCCGGGGCCACCTCAGGGTGCTGCGCTCGCCCGACTCCTGACAGCGCGTACGCCCGTTGTCACACGCGGCAGGTAGGTTTGGTGTCCCGATGAACGCACGGGTGTCCCGAATCGCACTCAAGGAGGGGTCGGCTGTGGCTGATCTGTCGCAGATCGTGAAGGCGTACGACGTACGCGGCGTCGTCCCCGAACAGTGGGACGAGAAGCTGGCCGAGCTGTTCGGCGCCGCCTTCGCCCGGGTCACGGAAGCCCGCGCGATCGTCGTCGGCCACGACATGCGGCCCTCCTCGCCCGGCCTGTCGCAGGCCTTCGCGCGCGGTGCGGCGGCGCGGGGCGCGGACGTCACGCTGATCGGCCTCTGCTCGACGGACGAGCTCTACTTCGCCAGCGGCCAACTCGACCTGCCGGGCGCCATGTTCACGGCCAGTCACAACCCCGCGCAGTACAACGGCATCAAGATGTGCCGCGCCGGCGCGGCCCCGGTCGGCCAGGACACCGGCCTCGCCGAGATCCGCGCCCTCGTGGAGGGCTGGCTGGAGAGCGGCGCCCCCGCGCCGGCGGCCGCCCCCGGCACGGTCGCCGAGCGGGACGTCCTCGCGGACTACGCGGCGCACCTGCGCTCCCTCGTCGACCTCGCCCGGATCCGCCCCCTGAAGGCCGTGGTGGACGCGGGCAACGGCATGGGCGGCCACACCGTCCCGACCGTCCTCGACGGCCTGCCGGTCGACCTGGTGCCCATGTACTTCGAGCTCGACGGCACCTTCCCGAACCACGAGGCCAACCCCCTCGACCCGAAGAACATCGTCGACCTCCAGGCCAAGGTCCGGGAGACGGGCGCCGACATCGGCCTCGCCTTCGACGGCGACGCCGACCGCTGCTTCGTCGTCGACGAGCGCGGCGAGCCCGTGCCGCCCTCCGCGATCACGGCCCTGGTCGCCGCCCGCGAGCTGGCCAAGCACCCCGGCGGCACGATCATCCACAACCTGATCACGTCCTGGTCGGTGCCGGAGGTCGTCGGGGAGCACGGCGGCAGGGCCGTCCGCACCCGCGTCGGCCACTCCTTCATCAAGCAGGAGATGGCCGCGCACGGCGCCGTCTTCGGCGGCGAGCACTCCGCCCACTACTACTTCCGCGACTTCTGGAACGCCGACACCGGCATGCTCGCGGCCCTCCACGTCCTGGCGGCGCTCGGCGGCCAGCCCGGCCCGCTCTCGGAGCTCGTCCGGCAGTACGACCGCTACGCGGCCTCCGGCGAGATCAACAGCACCGTCGCCGACCAGGCGGCCCGCACCGCCGCGGTCCGTGCCGCGTACGAGCACACCGAAGGCGCCGAGCTCGACGAGCTCGACGGCCTGACCGTCACCACGCCCGACTGGTGGTTCAACCTCCGCGCGTCCAACACCGAGCCCCTCCTCCGCCTCAACGTGGAGGCCCGCGACGCGGCCACCGTGGCCCGCGTGCGGGACGAGGTCCTGGCGATCGTCAGGGCGTGAGGCCGCCGGGCCCCCGGCGGTAGGCTGACCACACAGAACCGCACATCCCCGAAGGGAACCCCATGCCGCTCGAAGCCGGTCTCCTGGAGATCCTCGCCTGCCCGGCGTGCCACGCCCCCCTCCGCGAGGAGAACGCGGCCGGGGAGACCCCCGAGCTGGTGTGCGAGAGCCGGAGCTGCGCCCTGGCCTACCCCATCCGCGACGACATCCCCGTCCTGCTCGTGGACGAGGCCCGGCGCCCCGCCTGACCCCGCCGCCTGCCGCAGGCAGCCAGGCACGCCCGTACCCCCTCGGCGATCGGAGGCTGAGCAACGGTGTTCGACGAGTCGCTCCTCGATGACCCCGACGGCCTCTCCCGCGCCGATCTGCACGGCCTGCTCCGCGGCGCCGCCGAAGCCGGCGCCCGGGTCCGCACGGCCGTGCGCAACGCCACGGAGGCCGGCGTCGGCTCCCTCCAGCCGGACGGCAGGCCGCGGGCCGTCCTGGTCGCCGGCCCCGGGCCGGCCGCCGGCTCCACGGCGGAGCTGCTCTCGGCGCTCGCCGACGGCAGCTGCCCCGTCGCCCTGATCCGCCCCGCGGGCGTGGCCCCCGCCCCCGGCGCCCTGCGCTGGACCCTCCCCGGCTGGACGGGCCCGCTCGACCTGCTCCTCGTCGCCAGCCCGGACGGCACGGAGCCGGGCCTCGCCGTGCTGCTGGAGCAGGCCTACCGGCGCGGCTGCACCGTCGTCTCCGTCAGCCCCGCGGGCTCCCCGCTCGCCGAGGCCACCGCCCAGGTCCGCGGCCTGACCGTGCCGCTCACCGCCACGCCGTACGAGGCCGCCATGGCCGGCGGCCACGTGGACGACGAGGGCGCCCGCGCCGTGCTGCCCTCCGGCCCCGGCACCCTCTGGTCGCTGCTCACGCCGCTGCTCGCCCTCGCCGACCGCATCGGCCTGTGCACCGCGCCCCCCGAGGCCCTGGAGTCGCTCGCCGACCACCTCGACCGGATCGCCGAGCGCTGCGGCCCCGCCATCGCCACGTACAGCAACCCGGCCAAGACCCTGGCGGCCGAGGTCGCCGACACCCTCCCGCTGATCTGGAGCGAGGGCGAGCTCGCCGCCGCGGCCGGCCGCCGCTTCGCGACCGTCCTCGCCGCGCTCGCCGGCCGCCCCGCGCTCGCCGCCGAACTCCCCGAGGCGCTCACCGCCCATGGCGCCCTGCTCTCCGGGGTCTTCGCCGCCGGGGCCGACCCGGAGGACTTCTTCCGCGACCGGGTCGAGGAGCAGGAGGCCGCCCTGCACGCCCGCGTCGTCCTGCTCCGCGAGCGCGAGCCCGACGTCACCTCGCCCGCCCCCGCCGCCCGCGAACTCGCCCTGCACCGCGACACCCCCGTCAGCGAGCTGGAGGCCACCGAGAGCACCAGCGCCCTGGAGACCGCCGCGGAGCTCCTCGCCGTCACGGACTTCGCCGCCGTCTACCTGGCGCTCGCCTCCACGTCGTAACCGGCCGCGCCCGTCCGCCTCCCAGGTCGTCCCCCGACAGCCCACCCAGGACAGTCAGGAACAGAGCCCCCATGGACCTTCTCGCCAACACCGTGCGCCCCTACGCCTGGGGCTCCCCCACCGCGATCCCCGGGCTGCTCGGCGTCGACCCCACCGGCGAGCCCCAGGCGGAGCTGTGGATGGGCGCCCACCACGGCGCGCCCTCCCGCATCGACCGGGGACAGGGGCCCCGCGCCCTGTCCGAGGTGATCGCCGCCGACCCCGAGGGCGAGCTGGGCGCCGGGCCCGTCGCGCGCTTCGGACCCCGGCTCCCGTTCCTGCTGAAGATCCTCGCCGCGGCCTCGCCGCTCTCCCTCCAGGTCCACCCCGACCTCGCGCAGGCCGCCGCGGGCTTCGCGGAGGAGGAGGCCCGTGGCATCCCCCTCGACGCCCCCCACCGCAACTACAAGGACGCCAACCACAAGCCCGAACTCATCTGCGCCCTCACCCCGTTCGAGGGTTTCTGCGGCTTCCGCGCCCCCGACACGACGGCCGGCCTGCTCGGTGCGCTCGGCGTCGACTCGCTCGTTCCGTACGCCGACCTGCTGCGGGCGCACCCCGAGGAGGCGGCCCTGCGCGAGGTCCTCGCCGCCGTCCTCAGTGCCGAACCCGAGGCCATGGCCAAGACCGTGGCGGAGGCCGCCGCCGCGGCGGAGCGGCTCGGCGCCGTCGACGGCCCGTACCGCGAGGCGTACGTCGCCTACGCCTCCCTCGCCCACCACTACCCCGGCGACCCGGGCGTCATCGCGGCCATGCTCCTCAATCACGTGCGCCTGCTGCCCGGCGAGGCCCTGTACCTCGGCGCCGGCGTCCCGCACGCCTACCTCGAGGGCCTCGGCGTCGAGATCATGGCCAACTCCGACAACGTCCTGCGCTGCGGCCTGACCCCCAAGCACGTCGACGTCCCCGAACTCCTGCGCGTCGTCCGCTTCGAGGCGTCCGACCCCGAGGTGCTGCGGCCCGAGGCCGACGCCGAGGGGGAGGAGGTCTACGACACGCCCGTCCAGGAGTTCCGGCTCTCGCGCTACGTCCTCGCCCCCTGCGCGGGCGACGACGGCGCAGGCACCGCGCTGCCGGCCGGCGCCGCGCAGATCCTGCTGTGCACCTCCGGCACGGTCGTCCTCCGCAACACCGAGGGCCGTGAACTGCTCCTGGATCCCGGCATGTCCGCCTTCGTGCCCGCCGGCGAACGCGTCGTGCTCCTCGGCGAGGCGACGGTCTTCCGGGCCACCGCCGACGGTGCCGACGGCGGCGCCGCGTGAGTGCAACGGGCGGTACGAAGGCCATCGTCGCCGCGCTCGGCGCCAACCTGGCCATTGCGGCGGGGAAGTTCATCGCCTTCGCCTTCAGCGGCTCGTCGTCCATGCTCGCCGAAGGCGTCCACTCGGTCGCCGACTCCGGCAACCAGGCCCTGCTGCTGCTCGGCGGCAAGAAGGCCCGGAAGCAGGCGACCGAGGAACACCCCTTCGGCTACGGCCGCGAGCGCTACGTCTACGGCTTCCTCGTCAGCATCGTCCTGTTCACCATCGGCGGCGTCTTCGCGCTCTACGAGGGTTACGAGAAGATCAGGAGCCCGCACGAACTGGAGCACTGGTACTGGCCGGTGGGCGTGCTCGTTTTCGCGATCGTCGCGGAGGGCTTCTCGTTCCGCACGGCCGTCAAGGAGGCGAACGTGCTGCGGGGCGGGCAGTCCTGGAGCTCCTTCGTCCGCACGGCCAAGGCGCCCGAACTCCCGGTGGTGCTGCTGGAGGATTTCGGCGCCCTGATCGGCCTCGTCCTCGCCCTGGCGGGCGTCGGCCTGACGCTCCTCACCGGGGACGGCGTGTGGGACGGCATCGGCACGCTGTGCATCGGCGCCCTGCTGGTCGTGATCGCCCTCGTGCTGGCGGCCGAGACCAAGTCCCTGCTGCTGGGCGAGGCCGCGGGACCGGAGCAGGTGGCCAGGATCCGCGCGGCGGCGGTGGACGGGGAGACCGTCACATCGGTCATCCACATGCGCACCCTCCACCTGGGCCCCGAGGAACTCCTGGTGGCCGCCAAGATCGCGGTCCGCCACGACGACACGGCGGCCCAGGTGGCCCGCGCCATCGACGAGGCGGAAGCCCGCATCCGCGAAGCCGTGCCGATCGCGCGGGTGATCTACCTGGAGCCGGACATCAGACGCTGACGCCCGCGCCCGCCGGCCCTCAGCGGATCTCCCCCAGGATCCCCATCACCTCGTCCGTGCCCGCCGCGTTCAGCAGACGCTCCCGGAACCCCGTGTCCAGCAGCTTCCGCGCCAGCAGCGCCAGGATCCGCAGGTGCTCGTCCCCGGCGGCGGCCTCCGGCACCGCGATCATGAAGATCAGCCGCGCCCGCGTCCCGTCGAGCGCCCCCCACTCGATGCCCGCGCCGGACCGGGCGAAGGCGACGACCGGGGCCGACACCGCGTCGGTCTTCGCATGCGGGATCGCGATCTCCTCGCCGAGCCCGGTCGTACCGAGCTCCTCCCGCGCCAGCGCGGCGGCCGTCAAGGCGTCCACATCCGTCACCTTGCCGGTGGCGGCGAGGAGTTCGGCCATCTCCCGGATGGCCGCCGCCTTGTCCTCAGCGGCCAGACCGAGGCTCACGGTCCGCCCGCCGAGGTACCCCGAGAGCACCTCGGACCGGGCTGTGGACGGCATGACCACAGGGGGTGTGACAGCAGCGGGCCCGCCGGCGCCGACGGGCGTGCGCCCGAGCGACATCAGCGTGACCGTCGTCAACGCCGTGACCACCGCGCCGATGACCACGGCGACGAAGAACATCGGCACCCCGCTCACCGCGCCCAGCACCGCCACGATCGGCCCGCCGTGCGGCACGCTGTCCTGCACCGCCGCCAGGCCCGCGATCGCCCCCGCCACGGCGCCGCCCAGCATGTTCGCCGGAATCACCCGCGCAGGCCGGGCCGCAGCGAACGGAATCGCCCCCTCCGTGATGCCGAAGAACCCCATGAACAGCGCGGCCAGCCCGGTCTCCCGCTCCTGATCGTCGAACATCCGCCGCCGCAGCAGCGTCGCCAGCCCCTGCCCGAGCGGCGGCACCGGAATGGCGGCCGCGCACATGCCCATGATCTCGGGGTTCTTGGAGACCAGCCCTGCGCCGAACAGGAACGCCGTCTTGTTGACCGGCCCGCCCATGTCGAAAGAGATCATCAGCCCCAGGAGCACGCCGAGCAGCGCCGCACTCGCCCCGGTCAGGCTGCCCAGCCAGTCGGTGAGGTGCTCGAAGACCCAGGCGATGGGCCGGCCCAGCACATAGATGAAGAACAGGCCGAGGGCGGACGTCGCCACGACGGGGATCACGATGATCGGCATGATCGGCCGGACGAACCGGGGAACCCTGACCTTCTTGATCCACAGCACCAGATAGCCGGCCAGGAAGCCCGTGACGATCGCGCCGATGAAGCCCGCGCCCGACTTCGAGTCGTACAGCGCACCGGTGTTGGCGATCCAGCCCCCGATCATGCCGGGCACCAGCGCCGGACGGTCGGCGATGGCATAGGCGATGTAGCCGGACAGGATAGGCACCATCAGCGTGAAACCGATGACGCCGATGTCGTTGACGTGCTTCCAGACCGAGCCGTCCGGAATCACCAGACCGCCGCTCGCGTTCGGGTGCCCGCCGAGGGCGAGGGAGACCGCGATCAGCAGACCGCCGACGACGACGAACGGAATCATGTACGAGACGCCGTTCATCAGCGCCTTGTACGTGACCCCCCGCCCCTTCCCGGCATCGCCGCCCGCGACCCCGGCCAGGATCCCGCCCCCGTCGCCCTCGTGGACCGGCGCGGACTGCACCTGCTCGATCAGCCGCTCGGGATGGTGGATCCCCTCCGCGACGCCGACGACCAGCACCCTCTTGCCGACGAACCGGCTGCGGTCGACGTCCTTGTCGGCGGCGATGATGATGCCGTCGGCCTGTCTGACATCGTTGTCGGTGAGGACGTTCTCCGCGCCGATCGACCCCTGGGTCTCCACCTTGATCTCATGACCGAGGGCCTGCGCGGCCTGCGTCAGCTTCTCCGCGGCCATGTACGTATGGGCGATACCGGTGGGGCACGCGGTCACCGCGAGCAGCTTGAGCCGTCGCCCGCTCGACCCCGCGGCGGGGGGAGGACCGGCTGGACTGGTCACATGGATCTCCTCACAACTCGCGTTGACGGCATCCTGCAGCACCGGAGGGACGGAGCAAAGCGAGAGAGACCAAGGTCATTGCCGCGGCCGGAACCTGACGGTCCGCCGGATCGCCGTTCCGGGCGGCCCGATCGGGGCCGGGAAGGGGGTGGGGTTCACCGCCGCACCCGTGTAGATTCGAGGGAGAGCCAGACGTCGCTGCTGATGGCGGTCGGGCGGCCCGCACGACGGACCGGCCGAGGGAGAGAGGGCCTCCGACGGACTGCGCTGCGGTCAAGGGCGATTCGACCAGTGTGGATCAGTGTGTCCGCACGCATGCAGCCCGGCCGCGTGCACAGCCGCAGGCACCCACCCTCGCTCGACCTTCAGGAGGAGCAGCCCGTATGACCACCACCTCCCATGGCCAGGACTTCAAGGTCGCGGACCTGTCCCTGGCAGCTTTCGGCCGCAAGGAGATCACCCTCGCCGAGCACGAGATGCCCGGTCTGATGGCGATCCGCAAGGAGTACGCGGCGGCGCAGCCGCTCAAGGGCGCGCGGATCACCGGCTCGCTGCACATGACCGTGCAGACGGCCGTACTGATCGAGACCCTGGTGGCGCTGGGCGCCCAGGTCCGCTGGGCGTCGTGCAACATCTTCTCCACCCAGGACCACGCCGCGGCCGCCATCGCGGTGGGCCCGCAGGGCACCCCCGAAAACCCGCAGGGCGTCCCCGTCTTCGCCTGGAAGGGCGAGACGCTCGAGGAGTACTGGTGGTGCACGGAGCAGGCGCTGACCTGGCCCGGCACCCCGACCGGCGGCCCGAACATGATCCTGGACGACGGCGGTGACGCCACGCTCCTGGTCCACAAGGGCGTCGAGTACGAGAAGGCGGGCAAGGCCCCGTCGGTGGACACCGCGGAGAACGAGGAGCACCGCGTCATCCTCGAGCTCCTCAACCGCACCCTCGCGGCGTCCCCGCAGAAGTGGACGCAGCTGGCCTCGGAGATCCGCGGCGTCACGGAGGAGACCACCACCGGCGTCCACCGCCTGTACGAGATGCACCAGGCCGGCACGCTCCTCTTCCCGGCGATCAACGTCAACGACGCCGTGACCAAGTCGAAGTTCGACAACAAGTACGGCTGCCGCCACTCCCTGGTCGACGGCATCAACCGCGCCACCGACGTCCTCATCGGCGGCAAGGTCGCGGTCATCTGCGGCTACGGCGACGTGGGCAAGGGCTGCGCCGAGTCGCTGCGCGGCCAGGGCGCCCGCGTGATCGTCACCGAGATCGACCCGATCTGCGCCCTGCAGGCCGCGATGGACGGCTACCAGGTCGCCACGCTGGACGACGTGGTGGAGACCGCCGACATCTTCGTCACCACGACCGGCAACAAGGACATCATCATGGCCGGCGACATGGCCCGGATGAAGCACCAGGCCATCGTGGGCAACATCGGCCACTTCGACAACGAGATCGACATGGCCGGCCTCGCGGCCGTGCGCGGCATCGTCAAGGACGAGGTCAAGCCCCAGGTCCACACCTGGACCTTCCCCGACGGCAAGACGATCATCGTCCTCTCCGAGGGCCGCCTGCTGAACCTGGGCAACGCCACCGGCCACCCGTCGTTCGTGATGTCCAACTCCTTCGCGAACCAGACGATCGCCCAGATCGAGCTCTTCACCAAGCCCGAGTCCTACCCGACCGACGTCTACGTCCTGCCCAAGCACCTGGACGAGAAGGTCGCCCGCCTCCACCTCGACGCACTGGGCGCCAAGCTCACCGTGCTGCGCCCGGAGCAGGCCTCCTACATCGGCGTCCCGGTCGAGGGCCCGTACAAGCCGGACCACTACCGCTACTGACAGCACCATCAGCCGCCGGATCCGGCGGAGCCGACAGAAGCAGAGCTGATAGAACAGGCCTCCGCCCTCTGGGCGGGGGCCTGTCCGCTTTCCGTCAAGGACCCCACCATGCCTCGCGGCCGCTACTCCCTGCACGACCCGCACGATCACACCCCCCTCGGTGAAGAGCACTTCCACTGCGCCACCGGCCCCTCCGGCTGGCGCTACGTCTCACAGATCACCACCCCCTCGGGCGACCCGGCCGGCTCGGTGGACCTGACCGTCGACGACCTCGGCCGCCCCATCCGTCTCCAGCTCCAGGCCGGGGACTGGCAGGTCCGCGGCGCCGCACTCGAGGGCGTCACCTGGGTCCGCACGGATGCGACCGGCGAACACGCCTCCGAGGGCAACGTCCGCGCGCACACCTTCACCGGCACGTCCCCCGCCTTCTACGTGGCCGTCTCCCGCCTCCTCCGCCTTTCCCCCGGCGGAGGCGCGACCCGGATCCGCCTGGTCTCCTTCACGTCCTCCGTCCTCGCCCCCCTCACCGTCGACCAGGCGTGGGCGCTGAAGGGAAGGACAGCACACCCCACTGACAACGGCCTCTTGGAAGTGGACGAGTACCAGGTCAGCGCCCTGGACACGGGGGAGCAGCACACGATCCACATCGTCGGCGACGTGGTGCTGGCGGCCCCCGGCATCGAGCTCGAGGACCTGGAGAGCCCGCCCTCGTCCTTCACATAGCCCGGGGACGGGCACCGGTGGCGGCGGCCGATGTGCATGAACACCAGGTGTCCTGCTAGTGTCCTTTTCACCTCGCCAAGACTGTTGACATGGTCTGGGCGGGGAGGTAGATTCAAACGGTTGCGGCGAGCGGGAAGCTTGCGAGCAACGGTTGGTGTCTCACCGGCTTCGGTCAGTGAAGTTCCTTCACGCGAAGCATCCTCGACTCCTTATCGGAAGCGAAAAGGCCGATGTGATCGGCCGGAGCGAATCTGATAAAGTCGGCAAAGCCGGAAAGCGAAAGCCCGAAGGCGCACCCCGCTCCAACAGGGGGCCGGAATCGAAATTCCGAACCGGAAACGGAACGGAAAACGGATCTGGTAAGGTTGGAAACAC